>BTQE01000111.1:0-10866 GCA_036985715.1 Rhodothermia bacterium | reverse complement strand
TGCGGCTAGAGAGATGACTACTGAGCTTCCCAGGACCCAGTACATCACTTTCCGCCCGCCCCACATGTCGGACATCCATCCTCCGGCTGCTCGAATGACTCCGGATGGAAAGCTGAATAACGCAGCAAAAATACCCGCAGTTACCAGCGGTAGTCCATAAACATTGACGAAGTAGGGAACCAGCCACTGGGAGAAAGCCACGAAACATCCAAAGACAAGGAAGTAGTACAGACCGAAGCGCCAAACCCTGATGTCCTTCAGCGGCTTGAGTAGTCCTCTCAGAGTCGTATCACTCAGTTCCGGCTTCTTATTGGTCGTGAAGAGCAAATAGATGATGCCCATGGCCAGCAAGACAGCCGCGTAGATTTTGGGAAGCATGCGCCAGCCTTCGAGATCAACGCCGCCATTCGTCAACCAGTTGAGGAGTGTCGGGGCGAACAGCGTAGTGAGTGCGGCACCGGCATTTCCCGCTCCGAATATTCCCAGAGCAGTCCCCTGCCATTTCTTCGGATACCAGACGGAAGTAAACGCAATTCCAATTGCGAAGCTCACCCCGGTTAGACCAAACCCGAAACTTGCGGCGGCGAACGTAAAGAAGCTAGTCGCATACGAAAGCAGAAACATGGGGATGGAGCAGAAGAGCAACAGTAACCCGTAGACAGGTTTTCCTCCATATTTCTCCGTGAGAATACCTGCAGGCAGCCGGAAAAGTGCCCCCGTCAGCACGGGTATTCCCATGAGCCATCCGTACTGAACCGGGCCCCAGTCAAACACCTGATTATCAATCAGAAACGTAACCAGAACACCATTCAGCATCCAGGCTGCAAAGCTAATGGTGAACGCGAGCGTGTTAAAAAAAAGAATCCGACGAGATGCGGCCGTTACTTGCTCTTGCATTGATTCAATTTCTTCAGCTCGATTTCGGTCTGGCGATCTCGGGACCGATTCGGGTTTAGGTATTCTTCGGACGCGTGGTCGTCCAGTCCGTATGCTGATCTCGGACTGCGCGCCTTTTCCAATTCCAGATAACTCGTTGATATGGCCGCCAGAGATAGTGGAACGGGACCACGAGCAGGTGGACCAGACGCGTAAATGGAATGAGAAGAACGATCAGATAGCCTCCTACGATGTGAAGCTTTATTGACCAGGGCAATGAATAAATTGCAGCCGGATCCGGCTGGAAAACCAGGATGGACCGGAGGTAAGGAGTCGCGGTAGACGCGAACCAGGAGGATCCCCACCTATAATTGTATGCGGTCCAGAGACCAAGTAGGGTCTGTGCAATCAGCAGAGTCAGAATCACGGCATCCATCGGGTTCGTGACCGAGCGGATTCTGGGGCTCGAAAACCGCCGAAAAGTCAACATCGAGAGACCCCAAAGAACACTGAGACCGAAAGCGAAGGCGGTCATTTCCTGAATCAGCAAACGAACTGGATCGCCGTTCCATGCAAGCACAGCTCCTGGCACGAGAAACGCTAGAAGGTGCCCAATAAAAAGAACCAAGATCCCCCAGTGAAATGGCATCGATCCCCAGAAGAGCGTGCGCTTCTCCAGAAAGCCGGACGAGAGAGACGAGTACTTAAAACTGGTCGACTTGTAACGGTATATCGTGCCGACCAAAAAGACGACAATGGCGATATACGGGAGGGATATAAAAAGGAATGTATCTAGGAATTGCATGGTTTCCCGTCGTTGGGTTAAGCGTCGACTTCTTCCAGCTGAATTTCTGTATCGATGTTCTTGAGAAACTCTGATGTTGCACTCGGCGGCTGCGGATCGGATAATTCAAAGTCGCTTTCCAGGACCGCGAAGAGCGACTGAAGCGGAGATTGGTACAGCACTCCGTATTCATCCGAACTCTCGATGAGCGTATTGTGGTGCCTCATGTAGACCTTATTTTTAGCGTCGATCTTACGCGGGTCGAACTCCCCGATGATCTTGCGCAGGGCGGGTGCCACAATGCGATCTACAAGCTCAAACCTGAATTCGACGTCCGCTAAAAGGGGCAAAAGCCGTAGGACGTTCGGAAGATGATCCGCAAGCTCGCTGTTACAGGGATTACTCACCTGGGCATGCTCCCGGTTGAGGTTGACCAGTACGGCTCCGCGTTTGTAATCATCCCCGAAAAGGACATATCCGATGTCCAGAGTTGTTATGGACTGCACGTCGAATGAGCGCAAAAACAATTCTTCGAGTTCAGTGGTCGTGGCGGACTCGGCAAACTCCGTGAACGGCTCCAAACGAGCACCCGCTTCGGGAAACGAATCGTCGAGGAAATTCTGGACGCATCGGACGCGATCACCAAAGTCTGATTCCGGATATACGAATAAATCAGCGAGCAAGGAATAGTGATCCAGGTTCTCTTGCATCACCGGGTGGCTTTGTGTCATGATTAAAGACCTCGTGCTGGATGTTCCTTAAATCCGAATCCAGCCGATCCTTTGACATCGCCGGTGAATTCCAGCATTTCTATCGCCTGTTCGCGGTGGGCCGGTGGAATCACAAAGCGCTCGTCGAATGATGCGAGAGATGTCAGATGGTAGATGTCATCAGCCTCGTCCGGAGTGAGATTCACATCATTGAGCGTTGTCTCAACTTTTTCTGACTCGATATCGCCAACCGTTACTCCTCTGCGATGTATACGGACGGCCATGAGCTTCTTCAGGCGGTCGGTCACCTTTTTCTCATCTCCGGCGCTAAACATGTTGGCCATGTACTTCACTGGAAAACGAACCTGATCGATGGTGCCCCAGAGTTCTTCCGTAGTTGTATCGTAGAGCCACTCCTCGCCCCAATTTTTGGCAACTGGATCAAGTTGTGCAGCTTGTTCTGAGTGGTCGGGAATAGTCACCGACGCCATAACAGGCAGTAGCGGTGGCACGTAAAAGAGCATCGGAAGCGTCCTGAATTCCGGATGAAGCGGAAGTGCGAGGCCCCACTCTTTTACAAATTTGTAGACCGGAGACGTCTGAGCCGCCTTCAGCGTGGAATCGGCTACTCCGTTGTCTCTGGCCGCTTCGATTACGTCTGAATCAAACGGATCGAGCAGCATCTCCAGCTGGAGATCGACCAGGTCGGTTTCGTCGGCGGACGCAATTTCTTGGATCCGATCCGCATCGTAGAGCATTACGCCCAGGTATCGAATGCGTCCAACGCATGAATGCATACAGGCTGGTGCCTGTCCGGATTCGAGTCTCGGATAGCAAAGAATGCATTTTTCCGACTTTCCTGTGCTCCAGTTGTAATAGGATTTCTTGTACGGACACGTCGTCACACACATTCGCCAGGCGCGACAGATCTTCTGGTTGATTAGGACAATCCCGTCTTCTCCGCGCTTGTAGATTGCGCCGGAGGGGCACCCGGCGACGCAGGCCGGATTCAAACAATGATTACATATCCGTGGAAGGTAGAAAAATGCCATTTTCTCCAATTGGAACATGGCTTCCTGCTCGGCGGGAGAGAGATTTTCCATATTAGGATCGTTCCGAGCAAAATCCGGTGTTCCGCTCAGATCGTCGTCCCAGTTCGGGCCCATCTTGATATCAATGGGTTTGCCGGTGATGAGGGATACCGGGCGCGCCGTAGGCTGGTCGTCGCCAGCCGGCGATTCGATCAGATCTAGATACTTGTAGGTAAACGGTTCGTAATAGTCCTCGATGACTGGAAGATGAGGGTTGTGAAAGATGTTAAGCAGTCCTCGCAGCTTGCCGGCTCCGCGGAGCTTTAAATCCAGTTCGGTTTTCTCCCAACCTCCCTTGTAGATATCCTGATTTTCCCACTTGGTGGGGTACCCTGTACCTGGTTTTGTCTCCACGTTGTTCCACCACATATATTCGGCTCCCTTTCGGTCCGTCCATATGTTCTTGCAAGCGACCGAGCAAGTGTGACACCCGATGCACTTGTCCAGGTGGAACAACATTGATACTTGGGCTCTGACGTCCATGATTTCCTTGCTTTTCTTTGATTCGGCTGCGTTCGGATCGGACGCTTTAACTAGAAGACCACTTTGTCCATTCTCTTGACTACGACATGTGTATCTCTATTTGGAGCCGTTGGGCCCCAATAATTGAAGTGGTACGTGTACTGGCCGTATCCACCGGCCAGTAGATTCGGTTTGAGGTGAACGCGGGTGAAACTGTTATGTCCGCCTGCCCGCATGTTACCCCGGACCTGAGATTTGGGAATACCCACGGTTCGTTCAGGTACGTGATACACGATGCAGACGCCTCGAGGAATCCGCGTACTGACGACCGCGCGCGTACAGTAAACACCATGGTCGTTATAGACTTCGACCCAGTCGTTGTCCTTGATTCCAAGCTCCTCAGCGTCTACCTCACTGAGCCAACAAGGCTCACAGCCGCGGGATAGCGTGAGCATCCTCAGGTTGTCCATATAGGTGGAGTGAATATGCCATTTGCCGTGAGGCGTAAGACAGTTGAGGATCTTCGCTTCGCCATCTTTAAGAGTCTCCCTCAAGTCGCCATAAACTTCGGGCTTTGGAGAGGGCTTGTACGTAGGCAGGTGTTCGCCGAATGCGATGTACATCTCATGATCCTGATAGAAATGCTGACGGCCTGTAAGCGTTCTCCACGGAACGAGTCGTTCGACGTTATAGGTAAACGGTGCGTAGGCCCGGCCCTTTGTCATTATGCCTGACCAGAGCGGCGACGTATTATACCGTCTCGGCTGAGCCTGGAGATCGGCGTAAGACATCTGAACATCCTTGCTACCGTGGCCCAAGTCAGCCAGGACCAGCCCCGTCCGCTTCTCAGCATCCTCGTAAGCCCGTACGGTCAGATCACCATTCGTAAGGCTTGATAGCTTCAGAACAATGTTTGCTGCCGATATATCTTCCTTGAGCGACGGATAAACGTGCGAACCAATCTTCTCAAGGGGAAAATGGGCAGACTCGACAATTTCGTCGTACACGTCCTCACACGCGTAGTGATTTCCATGAGCGCCCAGCCCGTTCTCTCTTACTCCACGACCAAGCGAAATGAATTTCTCATAGATCTTGGTATAGTCCCTGTCGACAACCGTCAGGTTGTGCATTGTTTTGCCCGGCACCGCTTCACACTCTCCCGTATACCAGTCTTTGACTGTCGGTTGCGAGATTTCTGCGGCTGAGTCGTGCGCGAGGGGAGAGGCAACGACATCCTTTTGTGGCTCAGCGAGGTGTTTTTCTGCCATTTCACTCGTTACCCGGGCGATTTCCTTGAAAATTTCCCAGTCCGTCTTGGACTCCCAAACGGGTGCAATAGCGGCAGAAAGAGGGTGAATGAAAGAATGGAGGTCCGTGCTATTCAGGTCGGCTTTCTCGTACCAGGACGCAGCCGGTAGAACGATATCTGAGTACAACGCTGACGAATCCATCCGGAAATTGAGATCGACAACGAGATCCATTTTTCCCGTTGGGGCGACTTCATGCCACTTCACCTCTTCAGGGAGTTCATCGTTGATATCTTTTCCGATTGCGTTTGAATGCGTCCCGAGGAAATGCTTGAGTAAATACTCGTGACCTTTCATGCTGCCCATGATGGCGTTTCCACGCCATATGTACCACGTTCGCGGGTGATTGTTGTCAGCTTCCGGGTCACCGGCGGCATAGCCCAGTTCTTTTGACTTCAGCTTTTTAAGTACGTAGGCCACTATCGCTTCGTCATTCTTGGCGCCGTTCTCTATGGCTTCCTTACTCAATTCAAGAGTGTTCTGGTCAAACTGCGGGTAGAACGGCATCCAGCCCATACGGACGGCCTTGAAAATCCAATCGGCTTGATGGCCTTTCGTCCACTCGTTGTCAGGAGTCGTGTTGTAATTGGAGAAGTGTCCGTCGTAGCGATATTGACACGTATTGATGTAGTACCAGATTGGTGCCTGCTGAAGCCGGGGAGGAGTGCTCCAGTCCTTGGCGAAAGCGATACTTCCCCAGGAGTCCATGGGTGCCAGCTTTTCCTGGCCGACATAGTGATTGAGCCCTCCGCCATTTCTGCCGACGCAGCCACACAGCATAAGGGCATTGATTCCGGCCCGGTAAATCAGATTATTATGGTACCAGTGATTGATTCCGGCACCAATAATGATCATGCATTTTCCCTCGGTAGCCTCGGCCGTACGGGCCCATTCACGTGCAAATTGAACGACGGTTTTGGCATCGACACCGGTAAAGATCTCCTGCCATCCTGGCGTGTACGCGGAGTTCTTGTCATCGTAGCCGCTAGCTGACTGCCCGGGAAGCCCTCGATCTACACCATATTGTGCCATGAGCAAGTCGTAAACCGTCGTTACGGCGACTTTGCCCTGTGTGGTTTCAAGGTGCTTGACGGGTACGCCCCTTTGTTGGGTAGCGTTCAGTCCGAACTCCGTAAAACCGACATTCAGAACTTCATCTTCTCGACCCAATAGCGTGAGCACCGGATTATAGGGGTCGTCGGTCTCGGAGTCTTCCATTTTCATGTTCCAATTCCCCGGCTTCGAATCCCAACGATGCCCGGAGCTTCCTTTTGGAACAACAAGCTCTCCTGTATCCTCGTCAATGTTGAGGAATTTCCACGCACCGTTCTCCAGATCGGAGTATTTGTCGATCTGGTTGGCGCGAACGAGCCTACCCGGTTTGTAATGATCGCCGTCCTTTTCGAGCTCGACCAGGTAAGGACAGTCTGTATACCTTTTCGTGTAGTCGATGAAGTACGGGATCTGCTTCTCGTGGTGGAATTCTTTGAGGATAACGTGAGTGACTCCCATCCAATACGCCCCATCGCTTCCGGCGTGCAGTGGGACCCACTGATCAGCGTACTTCGAAACCTGACTGAAGTCAGGAGAGAAGACAACGGCCTTTGTTCCATTGTGCCGCGCTTCCGCGAAAAAGTGACAATCGGGGGTGCGCGTCATATTAAGATTGGCACCCATAACGGCGATATACTTGGAGTTATACCAATCCGCACTCTCACATACGTCCGTCTGCTCACCCCAGATCTCCGGCGAGGCGTTTGGCAGGTCGCAATACCAATCGTAAAAACTTAGATTGACGCCACCGAACAATTGAAGAAATCGGCTCCCGGCGGCGTAGCTCAGCATGGACATGGCCGGGATCGGTGAAAACCCAATTACCCGGTCTGGACCATACTTCTTAGCCGTATAGATATTTGCAGCGGCCATCATTTCAAGTGCGACGTCCCACCGCACGCGTCTGAATCCTCCTTTTCCTCGCGCGCGCTGATATTTCCGTCTTTTGCCCGCATCGGTCTGAATATTCTCCCACGCCTCGACCGGATCATGCGTGCGCATTTTTTCTGTGAGATACATGTCGAGAAGTGCGCCTCGGATCAGCGGGTACTTGATCCGAAGCGGGCTGTACAGATACCAGGAGAATGAAATGCCGCGCTGGCACCCTCGGGGTTCATAGGGCGGAAGAGAGCTCTCAAGGACCGGGTAATCCAATTGCTGCGTCTCCCAGACGACAATGCCGTCTTTTACATGAATTTGCCAGGAGCATCCCCCAGTGCAGTTCACCCCGTGAGTGCTTCTTACGATGCTGTCATGCTGAAATCGATTCCGGTAGAATTCTTCCCATTGTCGGGTCTGCGGTGAGATAACGTCCTCTATCCAGCTCATAGTTTCAAATCTTGTTCGTAAGGAGGGCAGAAAGAATAAGCTCGTGTCAAGAAGATTTTATCTGACGCTCGTAAATGTCGTGGTTGACCGTGTGCTTGGCACCACGTTTTCCAAGCAAGAAGAAAATGCCCAGAAGTAGAGCAAGCCCGACCAGGCCGCCAATGAATAGCGTATTTCCATAATTATTAGCCGGGGAGGCGGATTCCTTCGCATCGACGAACTGAAGAAAATCCGCGATCGCAGACCGCTCATCTTCTGTGAGTGCCTTACCGCTGAATGCAGTTCGCATCGCTGGAAATGGAGGATTGGCCATCATCGCATCGACTCCTGGTCTGGTCAATCTCGTAATGGCATCTGTCAAGTCTGTCCCAAGTGAACCACCGGTCATTACATCTGCGGAGTTGACGTTGTGACAGGAATTGCAGGCAGCGCCACGATTCTCAAAGCGGATCTTTCCTATGAAGAGATTTCGCCCTCGGTCGACGGTCGCGGAGGTCAGGTCCTCGGAACTAACGATCTCGACGGACTCATCCACGAAGCCGCCGCCTTCGGGGCTTCGAAGCGCGATATAGCCAAGAATGGCACGAACATCATCGTCGGAAAGCAGTTGATCGGGCATCAATAAACCAGCGTACTCCTGCAACAGAGCCGAGGCGGCTCGGTCGCCTGATTCAATCACTCCATTAGGGGACTGGATAAATTTTATGAGCCAGGACTCATCGCGCCTTGTGTGGACCCCCGCCAAATCTGGTCCGACCAATCTTCCTGAGCCAATGGTATGGCAGGCAACGCAGGTTTGATTGAAGAGCATCTCTCCACGGTCTTGGGCGGACGTACTTGAGATAAAAAAAGAGATTCCAAGCAGAACGTACGCGTACGTAAGGATCTTCATCGTTGGTCTGGGTTGATTGACTCGATCACCTGGAATTATTGTTGCAGCAAGTCTACGAACTAGAATATCCTCGAATGACAGTCGATATCCAAGATCGGTGTAGGGGATACCCCTATAACGATTGTATCCAAGGTCTCTGGAAGACGTAGGGTGTAACCGCGCACGCGTTCCGACGAATCGTTCTGGGCCGTACTTGGCTGGACACCAGATTCTAGCGGCGCTCACCAATCCAGTGAATGCCCTCCATCGAGGAGGCCGCTCGCTTCGTGGCCTCAGATCAGGATTTGCAGGTTGGGGAAGACTTTTTTCGTCGCCGCTTGGCGGAGGTCAATACAGACTTTTTCAGATGTTTTCATTCCCTCTCGCCTTGGGAGACATTGAAACAAGCCTGGATGATCCCGGATCGACGGTAATTACGCAGGCGACAGCCGGGCTCATGTTCGAACTCGAACCCGGGAATGAAACCGATGCGATGGGCAGAATCGTCTCTGTGACACGCAACGAGACCAAGTACGATTTCACTGTAGTGGGAATCGTAGATGATTTCCCCAACAACTCAAGCATCACACTCGACGCCGCGATCTCGTTCGAGAACTACGGCAACATTCGGCTCGGGGGAAATAATTGGGGAGGGCGCGTATCGACTTATATCCAACTTCCGGGAGAGATATCGGGACACGAAATGGAAACCATGGCGCGTCCCTTGTTGGACTTGCAATTCTCACCGTAACCAGGCGGCTCCGGGAAATTGGAATCAGAAAGGTACTCGGCGCTTCCATTCCCAACGTGGCAGGACTCGTGGCCAAGGAGTTTGCGATCCTGGTCCTGGTCGCGAGCGTGGTGGCAGTACCGCTGGCATTTATTGCGATGAACTCATGGCTTGAAAACTTCGCTTTTCAGATCACGATGAGTCCACTGAACTTTTTTGTCGCAGTAGGAATTGCTTTTGCAATCGCGATGGGAACCGTCAGTTTTCAGTCGATCAGAGCGGCCCGACTGAATCCGGTAGATACACTCCGACAAGAGTAGGCGGGCGACTAGGCCGGAATGGCAAGCCGAGGTCTTAACTTTAACACAAAGTGCATTAGATCCTTCCACTCCTGCATGTCGCTGGAGATAGAATTATGTAGCCTCCGCATGTTCAGCTTCAGGCAAGCAACTTCGTCAGAACTGGCCTTTTTCAGTTTCTGATATCGCTCGGTGGTCGTTTTTAGACCTATGAGTTTGGTGCTGAGTGGCTCAAAGATTCGCTCAATCATTTCAGTGATCTGATCCCTGTCCAGGTGGCGGATCGATTCAAGATGTGTCAGCATCAATTTCCGATCGGCGCTGATCAGATTTCTCTTTATCGTCAGCCGGTCCACTTTCTTCAGATCGCTCGCCAGACCGATTTTGTTCATGAACCAGATCAGATATTTGGCCGGATCAAATTGATACCAGCGGATTCCGTTTCTATAGTCACTCGCAAACGTGTGATGGTAGTTGTGATATCCTTCGCCTGCCGTCAGGAAAGCCAGGATAAAATTGTTCACAGCGGACTGCTCAGTTGAATAGGGTTTCGAACCCCACATGTGAGCCAGCGAGTTAATAAACCACGTACAGTGGTGGACGACAAACAAGCGTACCAGAAGGGAGATTACCAGCGCGCCGACGAGATCAGTCAGGAGCAGGGAAACCACACCGACAGCAAATCCGTTGGCTGCTAACATCAACCAGCCGTAGTGACGGTGCTGAAACTGAACAAGTCGATTGCGGTCGAGGTCGCGAACCAGTTGCTCATTCCACGGGGCTGGGGCCTTGAACATCCAGATCACGTGCGAATGCCAGAACCCTTTTGGTGTACCGTACGGATCTTTGTCGGTGTCGACGTGCTTGTGATGCAAGCGATGATCGTGTGACCATTTCAGCACACTGCCTTCCGTCGCCAGGGTACCGAAAAACAACAAGATCCACTCTACGAATGGCCGCGTCTTATAGGTCTTGTGAGAATAAAGTCGATGGTAACCGGTTGTAATGCTCAGCAAGCAGAACGAGATCAGGAGAACGGTTATTCCGATCAACAACCATGACGGAGTGAAAAAAAAGAGATAAATCGGAAGCGCTACGAAGAGGGCGATGTGATACCCACTGAGTAGACCAATATTGGCCCAATCCAGTTGGATTCGTTTTTTACGAACGGATTCTATAGATGACATTCGAGAGAAAATTAAACGACGAAATAGCGACGATATGATATGTTTTCGAATTGAAAAGGAAAGATCGGCAAGCAGCGGAACCGAGAATATCTTACGCTAATCGGTGTACAATATGACGTGACTCAAGGATTTGGGTTGTAAACTATCAAGATCTGAATCAGATCCAG
>BTQE01000110.1:0-10872 GCA_036985715.1 Rhodothermia bacterium | reverse complement strand
TCGCAGATCCTGCAAAGGCGAGGTTTACCGTTACCGCCGCCGGAACCGCGCTCGATAGCGTCGCCGTAAACGTAGCTATGCCCCCCAACTCGGCGATCTGCGCCGGGTCCACCGAAAGCGTGACCGTTGGCGCTGGATTAACAATTACACTAATATCTTCGCTCGTGAGCGTGAGTTCGGTTGCAACGGTATTTGTGATTTGAAGTGTATACGTGCCGGCGTTTGACGGAGCCGCGGCCGTAATCGTGTAGGTATCACTGACCGCACCTGGAAGAGGATTGCCATTCAGATACCACTGATACTGGTTGAATGAACCTCCGACGGGTACCTGGAGAGAAAGGCTTTGCCCCTCTGTGACGGCCTCATTACGTACCGTTCCCACTTTCGCTTGTGGTGAGTATTCGAAGAGTGTCGAGGGAACTCCGATATTCGGCTCGATGTCTTCGAACGTAAATCGGTTGTTCTTTGCGTAGATACTTTGGAAGCCTTCGTTTACGCTAAAATCCGGAAATCCTGTGAGCTGATTATCCTCTACCCAGAGAATCTGGAGAACGCTAAGATTGGTAAATTCGGGTGGTACCTCTCCCGTGAGCTGATTGCCATCTAGTCTGAGAAACGTGAGGTTTACGAGGTTTCCAATTTCGGAGGGAATGGTACCACCGAACTGGCTCTGTTGTAGTTGAAGGGTAATCAGGTTTGTCAGATTACCCAGTTCAACGGGAATACTCCCATTTAATTGGGTTCGGAATAGCCCGAGATACTTCAACGTGGAGAGGCCACCCAACTCTGGAGGAATCATCCCATTAATTGGATTGCCACCTAATATCAAAGATTCGATACCAGGTAGACCGCTTAATTCCACAGGTATTGTTCCCGTCAGTTGGTTGTCTTGAAGCCAGAGAAACGCAAGACTCGGAAGACTTCCTAGAGCGGGAGGTACACCTCCAGTCAACTGGTTATCGTTAAGAAGGAGGTTGACGAGCGTCGAAATGTTACTAAACGTACCTGGTATAGTACCCGTTAGTCGATTGCCTGCAAGATTAATGGATATCAAATTGGATAGATTGGTCAGCTCTACCGGAATCGTACCTGACAGGATATTGTTGTCGAATCTGAGATACTGAAGAGCTGACAGACTCCCCAGTTCGGGCGGAATAGGACCGGAAAGGTTGTTTGAATTGAGATCAATCTCCGTTACGAATTCATTCACACAGTCGATGTCACAACCGAGCTTAATACCATACCAGGTTGATACAGGCCCGGTCAGCCAGTTCGTATTGTTTGTCCATCCTGGTCCATTGGTACTGTTGTAGAGTGCAATGAGCGCATCGGTGTCCTGATCAAGGGTTGAAGGCTGCAACTTAAATACATTGTGGCTCTGGAGACCGTACACAAATACATTATTGAAACGATCTGCAGCGACGCCAGTCGGCAGATCCAGGATGTTTCCAGTACCATCACCCGTAGCGTCAATGATCTGCGTGACTACGCCATTTGGTGTAATTTTAAAGGTATTGTCACTCCCCTGACCCGTAACGTAGACATTGCCCAATGCATCGACGGCTACTCCTTCTGCGCCAAGGAGAGTATTTCCAAGACCATCGCCGGTAGCGTCAATTATCTCTGTGATCACACCGCTTGGTCTGATCTTGAACACGTTATTGCTTTTATTTCCGCTCACGTAGACATTCCCTTCTGTATCCAACGCTAGGCCGAACGGCGTATTCAGTCCGTTCCCGGCTTTATCTCCCACGGAGTCAATTATCTGAGTTATTACGCCGCTCGGCGTAACTTTGAAGGCATTGTTCGTACCGGAACCCACGAAATAGGCGTTGCCGGCCGCGTCCACCTGAACCGAGTACGGTCTGTCGAGTGTATTTCCGAGTCCGTCACCCGTTGCATCAATGATGACAGAAATTACTCCTGTCGGAGTAACCTTAAATACCCTGTCTACCGCGTTTCCCGTTACGAAGACATTACCGGCACCATCGACTGCCAATGAATTAGGATAGTCGAGAGTAAGTCCGCCGCCAGCACCAGCCGCATCAATGATCTGCGTTATCGTGCCGCTTGGTGTAATCTTGAAGACGTTGTCGGTGCTGGTCCCCGTGACGTAGACGTTTCCCTTACCGTCCACAGCAACGCCTTCCGGGCGCGAAAGGCCGTTACCTGATCCGTCACCAGTTACATCGATTATTTCAGTGATCACGCCTCCCGGCGTGATTGTGAACGTATTGTCACTTGTGCGACCCGAGACATAAACATTGCCTGTCCAATCTATGGCAATGCCCAACGGGTTCGTAAAAATCGCGGAGCCGTTACCGCTCGTATCAATGATTTCGGTTATCGTCTGTGCCGTAGCAATATTGATACATGCCAGGAGAAAAATGAGTGTTATGACCGGCATGCCCTGAGCGATTCGAAAGGCAAACGAGATCGCCCTTTGACTCCTGCGCACCACGATGTTATGCATTGAGAACATCGACTCGAACTAATTCCGTCTTTTAGGAGGCAGAGGTGGATCCGGTAGCGAGGGAAGACCTTCGGGGCCAGGTTTGCGCGAATCCGTTGTCGATATGAGGGGTGAATTCACGCCTTCGCCTAAACGGGCGAGCCGATCCGATATCAGATCCGTCGTAGTTCCTCGAGGAGGCGGATCAATGATTGTCACGGCGCTCAGCACATCGCTTGTCGTGCCCGCGGCTGTATCCATACCAGTGGCGCGTTCGGACGCCGCCGCCGCCATCGTAAACGTAGGATCAAGTCGTGCCGCCTGCGCAAAACTCTCTGCTGCTGCACCGTAATCGCGCTCGTCCTCACTCATCAAGCCTCTGGAGTAAGCAAGAAACGCCTGCAGATTGCGCGTCGGGACGATCTGAATCTGTCGCTGCTCGGCTTCGCTAAGCTCGATACCCATCCGATCCAGCAAGGCAAAGACCATCCGTTTCTCCAGATCAGTGAAATTGTTTAAAGGCTCCGTCTCGCTGGGAAGATCTTGACGCTCGCTCGTATTCGTCTCCAGGAGTGTGCCAAAGACTTGCACCTCGTCGCCGCCTAATACATTAAAGCTGCCACTCACGATGCGACCGGCCCCAAGGAATCGACCTGCACGGGGACTCGTCGCCGGATCCATGTTGGGCAACCTGCCTAAATCGATCTGCTCTTGCAATGCCTGAAGACGAGTGCGCTCGAGTACGCGTAGCTGCCCGACTATCGACAGATCAACCGACAGCATCTCTGCCAGTCCCCTGCCGAGTGGCGCATAGCTCTCATCTGCGCCTACGAAGACAAGCTCGTAGACTGCGACTGCCTCCTCAGGCACCGTAGGCGAGATTTTTTCCTCTTCTTCTACGCGGAGCTGCATTTCGGCATTCGCGCGTTCGCGCACCAAGACAGCGTACCTACCTGCCATGAGGCGCCGATATGGAGACCTTCGAGCTACGTCCGGATACGTTTCGTACAGGCGAAGCGCGGTTTCCTCTTTACCGAGCATCTCATCCGCGAGCGCAAGGTAGAAGATCAGTTTGGGATCTCGATTGCCTAACGAGAAAGCGTCCTGAAGATGCCTATTCGATTCAAGCTCGTACCCCGTCCGTAGGTAGATAACGCCTAGATCCCGGTGTGCTTCGCTTGACTCTGGATTTTGAAAAAGCTCTTGCTCGAGGCGCGAAACCTCCAAGCGATAGTCCGACAGGTCCTCGTCGAGGTCGAGACGGACATTGACGCATGCTGCGCTAAAAACGGAAAGGCAAACAAACGCTACATATTGCAGCCATCTTCTAGTCAAAGCAGGACCTCGTTATAAGTCTTGCCTGGTGCGAGATCAGTAATTCGCTGATTCAGTTCATCTGCGGCTTGACGATCTCGGCTCTGACAAGCGCCTGAGAGTACCCTGAATCGTATTCATACGCTTGCATGTACTTATTATAAGCAGCAGTATAGGATCCTTGCCCTTCGAAATCCAGACCTTGGGCATATGAAAACATAGCGTCAGCCGACTGCGTTCGCTTGGTCACGTCGATTGAGGCCTCATCTATTGTCGTATTAATCGTCGCTGCTATCTGAACGGCTAAATCTTGTACAAGTTGGGGCATATTCGCCCATTTACCCTCGACTTTATTAGCGTCTAAAACCTCGGACGTCTCCACATTGACAAACCTCGTTCCAAGCCAAAAATCTTTACCAATTATCCAAAAACCGCCAAGGATAACCGACTGAGCCCCGATCAGCTTCCCGATTCGAACGGCAGTGGCGGGATCCATGTTTTTCGATTTTTGCTGTAATTCTAATTCCTTCAGAATCCATTGAATCCGTTCCCTTTCCACGATCTTTAGATTCACTCCCCCGGTGAGGTTAGTTATCAGCATCGTAGCAAATCCGAGGCTCATTGCATCCCAATCCGCACCATCTGGACCCGGTGAGTTATTTGTAAAATCTAAGACTGCTACTGTTCGAATGTTGCCGTCGGGCTCTTCGTCATCCAGGCAGTCAACTTCCTTGCAGGCATCATACCAGATTTCCATTAGTCCCACGGGTACTAAATCTGGATCAAGCGCCTCCGTTGGCGGAGGTAGTTCAATCAGCGACTGAATCGCAGCCCTTGCATCTTCAAGCATATCAATTGCTAGATACGCTCGACCCAGCAACTCGAACGCCTTCCGTTTCTCTTCCCGTAAAGAGCTTGGGTCCCGCGCAACGGTCGAGAGCATCTCGATGGCTTCGTCATAGTTGCCGTCACCGAAAGCAGATCTCGCGTCAGCAAGTGAGTAAGTTTGTGCCGTAACTTGAGACACGACAATAATGGAAAGGACCAGAGCCAGGAGGACTGGCAGAATCCCGGCACGTAGGATCCTACTCACCGTTCTAGAATGCAGTGACATGGCTAATTTCCTCTTTTTGTTAATTCAAACTTAAGTCGATGTTTGGTCTCCGTAAATGATGGAGTAATTACTAGTGAATCTCCAGGACCTTCAAGGAGTCTCGAATCCCAACCAGGTTTTGTTATTGAGACATTCCAGATTCCTGGTCCCACAAAAAACCACTTTTCAGTATCCCAGCCTCGTTCACCGTTCAGGAGCACTTTAGCCGCAACCTCGTCTCCAGCCCGATTAAAGCCCTGTACATAGACCGCGGCGCCGAAGTAACACTCCTTTTCGAGACGTTCGTTCGCGGCTAACCTGAACGTTGCCTGTAGCTCACGACCACCGTAGCGACATGTGATTTTTCGTCGGCCAATATTTACTACTTCTGGGCTGTCGGCTTCGACTGGACGATCATCTATATAAATATCGCCAGACGGTATTGCAGTTACTGTGATCGTAGCCGTTGCCGTGCGAACGGGCTTTTCTCTCTCCTTCGTCAGCACAAGGCGATGAGCCATATTCGCGCTGAGAACCGTATCGATAGGAACGTATCCTGAATTTGCAAGCCTAACACTGACCGAGTCATACCGACCATCTAAAACGTAATTCCCTGACGGCGATTGTCTTACCTCTTCTTCATTCAAATACACAGTGGCACCTGACGGAGATGTATATAACGAAAGCATGGTCGAGTCAGGGAAATTACCATTGTTTTCTGGTTCTCCCCCATTCCCTCCTTCTGGGATCGTTTTGAATATGGCGTATAAAACTACTGCACCAAATAAAAGTAGCCCGATTCCTGTTATGGCGATCCGTCTCCAGGGTCGAACTGGTTTTGGTGGAGACTCGATAACAGGTTCTCGTCGAATCGGATCCTCCTTTGTGTCCCGTATCGGTTTGGTGTGCGGCTCACCGACGTTTTTCCTAAAGGCATCGATATCAATTAGAACCGCGGTTGCATCCTGGTAGCGGTCAACTTGTTTCTTTTCAAGAAGTCGCGTTATGATCGTCTGAATCTCCCCTGGAATTGCCGACTGAACTGGTTCTGGAAACGAAACGGGTTCGCTCAAGATGGCGTACATCACGGACGCTTCGTATGTCGCGTCAAACGGGCGCGCACCGACAAGTAGTTCATAGAAAACAACGCCTAAGGACCAGAGATCACTGCGTTGATCTACATCTCCATCTTCTAACTGCTCAGGTGACATGTAATAAAGCGTGCCCATGACTCCCTGAGTCATTGTACGCGTCGTTTCTGCACTTCTAATCTTGGCCAGGCCGAAATCGGTCACTTTGACCACGTCAGACTCGGTTATCATGATGTTGGCAGGCTTGATATCTCTGTGCACAATTCCGACACTGTGCGCGTCTTGAAAGGCCGTTAGTAGTTGCCTAATTATGTCCAGAACATCAGGCAGTGGTAGTGGACCTTTCTGCATCACGTCAGACAGATCTCCACCCTTCACGTATTCCATTACAATGAAGCGTCCATTTTCTGTGTTTGTGAAACGCTTCACAGAAACAATATTTTTACTATTGACCTTCGCTAACGTCTGAGCTTCAGATTGAAACCGTCTGAGGAGATGTTCGTCGGTGGCCATGGATGGATTGATGACCTTTAGAGCAACATCTATATCAAGGCCAACATCTAAAGCCTTGTAGACGATGCCCATTCCGCCTTGTCCGATAATCTCCTTAATGAGATATCCGTCGACTTCTTGTCCAATTTCAAGCTGCATTTGGACAAACCTCCGTAGAAGCGCCGCCGGACCTCAACAGATGCGGCGGCAGTGGATTAATGGATAACCTCGAATGCCAGGACGGTAGTATTATCTGGTCCGCCTCGTTCGTTTGCCATCTCGACCAGTGTTTCACAAATGTCTTGAACATCGCGCGAGCGACTCACAACCGCAATTTCCTCTGCAGACAGCACCGCTAGACCATCCGAACATAGTATAATCTTTTCTCCGGAGTCAGGCTTGGTTATTTCAAATACATCCGGATCGAAAGATATACCTATACCGATCGCCTGCATTAAGTTATGCCTTCTTGGATCACTTAATGCTTCAGTTACGGAAAGCTCACCGCTATTTACCAGTAGATTCACAAGAGTATGATCGGTCGTCAATTGAAAGGCCCCCTCTTGCGAGATTTTATAGGCGCGACTATCACCAACGTGCCCAATGTAAAACCGGTCGGAAGATACGGCCAACGTCGTGCACGTAGTTCCCATCTGTGTTCCCTTTCCGTACTTCTGAGAAAGCTTATAAATTCGCTCGTTAGTCTCGTCGAACGCACGTAACAGACGGCTCCGAACATCCTCGGAAGGTTCCGAATAGAAAATTTCGCGAACCGATTCGACTGCCAGGAGACTGGCCTCACGCCCTCTCGTATGACCTCCCATGCCATCCGCTACGATGAAGAGTCTGTCTTCTGAGCCTGATCCAAAAATGCCATGAGAATCCTGGTTTTCCGATCGAACCAAGCCAACGCTGGACCACGCGGCAGCCAAGTACTTTTCTCGACTCGTATTTGACCAGCGAGGAAGTTTCATTACCGCCTGTATTTCGCGAGCGGATCATCCATGTCGATCCCGAAAAATCTCGGATTCTGTCCAATGACAGCTATTGAGAATATTTTCAGCACGTACTCCTTCGTCTCATCGGGCATCAAATAAGCATATTCTTTGTAAAATCTCCAGTAACTCCGACTTTTAGGATTCTTTTCCATCCCCTGAAAGGCTGCCGGATCAGGAAGAGCCTCGAGTTTTCGAGCTACTCCGTACTCACCCCAATTATAAGAGGCGATCACGAGCAGGCCCGACGCTTGAGCAAGCCTTGTGTAAATCTCGTTGATATACTTGGCAGCAGCACGGGTTGATTTTTCAAAATCGTGCCGGTCGTCGTCTGGATCATACTCATTGCTCGCCGCCAGCGGACCAAGGGACAGATCATATCGCACCGCTGTCGGTGGGATGAATTGCCACATACCTTTGGCCCAATTCCACTTTTCCGGCTTGATCGCAGAAACGGCTCGAGGATTGAAATTACTCTCCATTAAAGCCAAATAAATAAACTCGAGTGGTAGTCCATAATCCCTCAGCGCATCGACGATCTTCGCGATATACCCCTGGCTTTCGGCTTGTTGAATCCCCGAAACAAATCTTCTTTTTCCCGCCGGTGTGAGCCAGAAATCGTCAGTCATGTTTTTCACCTCTCGAGCAAAACCAGCCGGGATTTCCAGTTCGCTTTCATTGAACACAAGCGCCATTCTATGAATGAATGCTTCTTCTTCCGAAAGGCGCCGACGAATACCGTATTCCGTTATAAATGCTTCATAAGCGTCGTTCGTGGAGCGTAATCGATCTTCAATCTCCAGCAAGTTGGTCGATAATGGCGCGCCCTCCAATTCCTGATTCATGGCCCTCAGCTCGGCGATACTCAGATCCATCTGCTTGATCTCGTAGAACATAGATGCGAGTTGCTCCTCTGCCGCCCTGCGAGCTCGATCTGATCGATAAAGCAGAACGAGAATGAAGCCTACGATCACGAGAGCAATTCCGATTATGACACGCACTTTTCCCCTATGATGCTTTTCCTCTTCTTTCTGTACCGACTTGAATGCCCTCCGGATCATTATCGTATGCTCCCCAGCCGGTCGATCACTGTCGTCGCTTAAGTAATGCGCCCGTATTTCCTCAAGAGACCGGTCGGCGTCTTTAAGCGGAGCAGCCGGAATCGTCTGCTTCGTCGTAGACGCTTTTGGTCTATACCCTTTCGTTAGCGCGAATCGTACTAAAGGACCGTCCGCTGCGAATCGAAAAGTTTCCGTTCCCTCAATTTGATGGCGCTGAATGCGCTCTCCGTTGCAGAAAATCCCGTTACTGCTTTCGAGATCGATAAGCCACCAACTACCGTCTTCATACGTAGCTTCAGCATGCTTCCGGCTGATCGCCTGGACGGGTAGCGATACTTCGCACTCGTCATCGCGCCCAAGACAAAACGTTCTGGTAAACGGTCCGGCAATTCGCTCCTTTCCTTCGTAACTAACCGTCACGCTGATGGGCAGCGGACCGGCATTATGTTGACGAGACAACTTCACCGCAGTTGATCAATTCTGACGAATGAAAAACAAAAGACCGGACTATTGCTTAAGAATGTTACCTGTTTACTGTCCACAACCTCTATCAGACTGCCTGGGTGAAGGGAATGCGGGCTTTAAAGCCAACCGGTTCTTTCAGAATAGACGGCGGCGACTGAACCGAAATATCCAGGACACCATTTTCATTCGCATCTCCTCCCGAGACGATCGTGACCGAAGCATACCGGTCGGCATCGGTATTGTCTGCAATACCCATTAACGAACGCAATTTCATTTCGACAACCTCTCTTGCACCAGACGCTGGTATCCCGCTGACGAGTGCCGACTGCTCCTGAAGTAGAAAATGCGCGATCCCGGATATGAACAGCTGCGCATCCAGGTACCGAAGCGCGCGGGCCTTTCTGGTCATTTCCTCGTCTTCGTAGGTACGAGATCTGGAAACAGTAGGGGCTTGCTGTAGATAGACATAATCGTTCCCAGGCATACAGCCCAGAACGGTAAACCCCTCATCGGCAAGCTCACCCTGCTTCTCCGAGCCGTACGTAGCACTGAGCGGAATTGGACCTCTGTTCGACTTCCAGAGCGGCAGTTCTTCAAGTTGATGATCCCCGCGGCCTGTAATGAGGGTCGGCCACCCGGTCTCAGTGAAACGGCGGCTGATGATGGCGGCCGTGGCAACGGACGCGCCTCCCCAGAGATATTGATCCTCACTGATCGAAAGCGCATTCTCAGCCGTCGTCGACTCGTACGGTTCTCGCAGTAAAATTGGAGGCATCGCAAGCGAAACATACGCCGCTTCGCTGGACTCGGTGAACCGATTCCACTCGATGTACTCGGGCTGTTGAAGATGCTGCCAGATCACCGGCAGATCTCCCAGGTCCTCGGCCGTCTCGTATCCAAAAAAGCTGTGAGAAAGCGATGCGATGGCTGGTGTCTGAATACTCGCCGCTGTTCCCGCGATTTCGGTCAAGGCCTCCATATCGGACGTGCCGTAACCAAATGTCCGATCAAATACAAGGAGCGACGCGGGCGTATCGGGGCGACCTTCGTGTTCGGGAAGAACAATCTGGTAATGAAGTGCTTCAGCAATATCGTCGTTTCCGACGGGCAGTACTTCCAGACGGATACTGGATCGGAAGTCCAACTGGTCCACCAGGAACTTCAGCCCACGCCACTTCGATTCAAGCTCTCGAAAGCGATCGTGATGCAGAATGGCCTGAACCTGCTGGCTGACTTTGCTCTCAATGTCTCTGACGATTCGCATCGCGCCTTTCGTATCGATGGAATCCTCTGCACCCAGAGCGGCCGTGAAAGCATCCACAAGGCTCCGGGGTGAATCTCCAGCGATCGCTGGATGTTCGGTTGTCGGCTCTTCGGCAGTCGGCTCTTCGGCAGTCGGCTCTTCAGAACCGAACTCTACCATTTCAAAAATGTTATCCAAGGCTGTTTTCTGTACGGCCGAACTGGGAACGTCAGATCTTGTCGGCGTGCGCAAACCGGGCTGCTCTGTTTCCGCCATGGACAGTGCCGCGTACAATTGAGCACTCCACTCCTCATCGATTCCGAGTCCAGCAAGTTTCGATCTAAATGCATCGATACGCAATGCTCCCTTGCCTACCTCAGCTACCATATCCCGGATGCTCCAGAGTTTGTCCAGGATCGGTACCAATCGAACAATGCCTTCCGGATGAAAATCATTTAGTGACCGAAACTGGAGAGACAGGTCCAGTCTGCGCGGCTGAAGCTGCAGCCGGTTTTCGACGTCCAGCGTAAGAGTCGGAGCGAGGTCGGACAGAAATTGAGCAAAGGTGTTTCGGTCCACGGAATGAAGGTGGCGCCCGCTTTCCCAATCATCGATTTTTTGCTCAGGTACCAGATCCGAAACGAATACGATGCGGAATGGAAACTG
>BTQE01000109.1:0-11023 GCA_036985715.1 Rhodothermia bacterium | reverse complement strand
CATCCCCAACTTCGTTATCAGACGCTCATGTATCTCTGATACACTACGCGTCTTCTGCCTTGCTGAACAAGAAAATGGCCTCCAGCAGGACGATTTCAGGAAGTGTTAACAGGCCCTAGTTTGCTCGCCCCGAATAAATCGCAGCGATTCCGAACGTCAATGACGTGACCGTCGAGTCTGTGAATCCGATGTCGTCCATGAGTTCCAGAAAGTGTTCTCGCTCGGGAAACTCCTCGATGGACGCCGGCAAATACGAGTACGCCTCATCATCTCCGGAGACGATTTTCCCGATTCGCGGAAGTACGTGTCTTCCATAGAAGGAATAAAGCTGTCTGATCGGGATAGCGGTTGGCCGACTGAATTCCAGTATGAGAAGTCGACCCCCTGGCTTCAAAACACGTCGTATTTGGGATAACCCAAGCTCGAGATTTTCAAAATTTCGAACACCAAAGGCTACAAGAGCCGCATCAAATTGATCATCTGGAAAGGGAAGATCTTCGGCGTCCCCGACTCTAAGATCGATCACGTCTTCGAGTCCTTTTCGACGGATTTTACCTCTCCCGATCTCAAGCATTTCCTCTGCAATATCAACTCCGATGATGCTGACAGGCTTCAATTTTGCAGTCATGATTGCGAGATCTGCCGTACCCGTCGCAACGTCCAGAATCCTATCCGGCTTTTCGACTGCGAGCATATTCACCGTCTTGCGACGCCAGGATTGATCGACCCCCCCGCTAAGTACACGATTGAGAAAATCGTAGCGGGGAGCGATCTTGTCGAACATCGTATGAACGAATTCTTTCTTTCCCGCTTCGACTGAAGTGGCTGGCTTTGACATTAAAAAGTTGATTCCACGTATTCGTCAGCGAATATCTGCGTCAGCTGATAATCTCACCCAGTTCAATGATTCCGTGATTGATGTTCTTCTTCTGCGATCGAATAACGTCGAACGGAGTAAGTACCAGCTCATTGTTCACTACGCCCGCCATAACGCCAAACTTGCCGTTTGATAACGTCTCTAGGGCGAATTTCCCCAGACGGCTGGCGAGCACACGATCTCTTGCCGAGGGCGCGCCGCCTCGTTGAGTGTGTCCGAGAACGCAGACGCGCAGTTCAATGCCACTGAACTGTTCGTCGGCTCTGAGTGCATCCGCAATGTCATTGGCTCCCCCTAGTTCATCTCCTTCCGCCACAACGATAATTGAAGATCGACGGTGCTCCGTCATCAGCTTGTGAATCCGAGTCCTTACTTCGACAATATTCGTGTCGGTTTCAGGAATCAAAACCATTTCCGCGCCACCAGCCAAACCACTATGTACCGCGATGAAGCCTGCGTCCCTGCCCATCACCTCGATTAGAAACAGTCTGTTATGGGCGTCTGCTGTATCCCGAATTCGATCAATGCTGGCCAACGCGGTATTAATAGCCGTATCGAATCCGATGGTCTCATCCGTCCCATACAGATCGTTGTCAATGGTACCCGGGCAGGCAACACAGGGAATTCCGTGCTCCTCGTGAAATATCGAAGCCCCGGCCAGAGTGCCATCTCCTCCGATGGCTATGAGTCCGTCAATACCGGCTTCACGGATTTTGTCAGCAGCTATCTGCCTTCCTTCGACGGTAAGAAAGCGATCAGATCTGGCAGATTTTAAAATCGTCCCACCCTTCTGGATGATGCTGGAGACCGAGTGGCCGTCCAACCGAGTGAAATCTCCATCGATCATGCCTTCGTATCCACGCCGAATACCCAGAGTCGAGTGTCCTCCAAGACTCGCGGTTCGAACAATCGAGCGAATGCATGCATTCATTCCGGGAGCATCCCCTCCGCTCGTAAAAACACCGATTGTCATTTTTTCACTCATCTCCAGAAGAGGACCTGAAAAAAATCGTTTTGTATCCCATGTATCAGACTCAAAAGAAGATCAAAGCAGCCAGCCAAGGTACTAAATCCACGTTGTACCGATTGCTAAGGCTTTGAGAAGCTGCTCCTCATACGCCACTCTCGGAATTTCGACAGCTCCGAACTGTCTTAGATGTTCGGTCATAAATTGGATATCCAATAAAACGTATCCCTGATCGATCAGCTTCTCAACCAGATAAACCAAAGCCACTTTTGACGCATCTGTCCGAATGGAAAACATGGACTCGCCACAAAACAGACCTCCAATGGCGACCCCATACAGGCCTCCCACTATTTCATCCTGCTCCCAGGCCTCAACGCTATGGGCATAACCGAGTCTATGAAGCGCACTGTAGGCAACAATCAGGTCTTCCGATATCCACGTCTCCTCACGATCGGCGCAAAAGCGGATGACGCGATCAAAAGCATGGTCACTCGTGATCCGATAATCACCCCTACGGATCCGTGCCCTCAAGCTTCGAGGAGTATTGAATTCAGATAGTGGAAGCACAGCTCGCGGGTCAGGAGCGTACCAGGCAATTTGATTAAAATCGTCTGGATCAGCCATGGGAAAATACCCGACCATGTATGCATCAAGAAGCTGATTTGGGCTCAATCTCGGCTCCATGTCGCGTGTATTCGTATCTTTTGCAACTTCAGATCAATCCCGGGAGCTTGAGAATCACAATTAGTATGGCTGAGTCGAACAACAATACAGCGACCAGAAATGTACGAGTCGACATCGAAAATCGGTCATATGAACTGGATCCCTCATCGTCGGATACAACACTTTCGGTGGTGCATGTTCGAGACGGTCTGTATTCAATCCTATATAAAGGAAAAAGCATCTCAGCCGTAGTGATCCAGACGGATCCAAACCAGTTGAAATTCACCATCGAAGATGATGTTTACTCTTTAAACCTGGTCGACCATCGGCTCCAACTCCTCGAAAAGTACAGCGTTTCTGGAGATCGAGGCGACCACGTGCGCTTCGTGACTGCGCCGATGCCTGGTCTCGTATTGAAGCTGCACGTGGAGCCAGGTAGTATCGTATCGAAAAACGACCCACTGCTCGTTCTGGAAGCCATGAAGATGGAAAATGAAATTCGAGCGACGGGCCACGGGGTTGTGACCGTCGTCCATGTAACTGCCGAACAGGCGGTCGCAAAAAATGATCTACTTATCGAGCTGACACCGGAGGAAGCCGATTGAATGAAGACTCTCGTAACGGGTGCGACTGGTTTTCTCGGCGCGACACTCACCCGTCGTCTGCTTCAAGAAGGAGTCCAGGTTCGAGCAGTTAGAAGAGAGCATTCCCAGCTTGACCTGCTCGCGGGCGTTGCCGGCCATCTCGAATGGGTTACGGCCGATGTTTCTGATCGCGAGAGCCTGGATGAAGCGCTCCGAGACGTTTCGAGGGTCTACCACTGCGCAGCAAGCGTCGGATTTGATGGAAGTACCACCAGGAGGAAATTCCTGGATATCAACGTTGGAGGCACGGCAAATATGATCGACGCCGCTCTTGATGCGGGTGTTGAACGATTTGTCCAGACGTCCAGCATTGCGGCCCTGGGTCGGAATCGTGGTTCACAAGACTGCATGGACGAAACGGCTGAATGGAGAGAGTCTTCCATTGAATCGGATTACGGTGAATCGAAGTACAGGTCGGAGCTGGAAGTCCAACGCGGGATTGCCGAAGGCCTGAATGCGGTCATTGTCAACCCGTCATTAATCATGGGGGTCGGTCGACCCGGCGAGAATACAATGCTTCTAGTGGAGAAAGTCCGGAAACGCAGGATTCCGTTTTTCCCGGTGGGCGGTACAAATGTTGTAGATGTCCTGGATGTCGTCGACGGTCATATTCGCGCCATGGAAAAAGGACGGACAGGAGAACGATATCTATTGACTGGTGAGAATCTCTCCTGGTCCAGTATCATCTCGACGCTTGCTAAAGCTCTGGAGGTGAACCCTCCCAAACGGTCAGCATCTCCGGCGCTAATGATGGGTATGTCTGTGCTCTTTGAACTGGGTGCGCACCTTACTCGAACACGACCACATCTTACGCGTGAAACGGCGCGAATGTCTGCAACAACTACCTGCTACTCGAATGAAAAGGCGATCCGTGAGTTGGGATGTTCGTTTCGTCCGTTCAGCGAAACAGCTTTCCGCATTGCAAATGAGACGTTAGGCGTCAAACTCGTCTCTGGACTCTAGAGCGTTTCTACATGGATAATTCGACACCGTTTGTGCTGAAAGGGGCTGTTTCTTTTGCTTTCGAACTCCTACTTGTTCTAGTCTCTGCCGCACAGCTGAGTTGTAATTCCCGGAATACGGTGCAATCCGGATCAGTCAGGGTCGGTACGTCGCTGCGTGTCTTTGAGTTGATATTGAATGAGATTATCGGCGAACCAAATCAGGTTGTGGCACTCGTTGGCGACAAGCAGTCGCCGCATGCGTTCCATCCCAGACCGTCAGACGCCATAGAAATGCATCGAGCCAATGTGATCATTCTCGGGGCACCTGAATTGGACGGGTGGGTCTCCGATATGTCAGAATTAGACCCGATTTACCTTGCTGATCATCTTGATCCTGACGATTGGATCTACAAGGATGGAATACGAAATCCGCACTTTTGGGTAGATCCATTGATCGTTAAAAAGCTTTCCGAGCCATTGGCTGAAGAGCTTTGTAAAATTGAGCCGATACGATGCGATGATTTCGTACGGAACGCTGCAAGGTTCTCGGCGGAGTTAGGGTCGTTGGACGAGCGGTTACGTACGATAATGGATGAGTTTCTTGGCGCTCGCGTCTACACGACTCAACCGTTTTTCGATTATTTTCTGCGTCGGTATGGGGTTGAATCTGCTGGGTCACTTGAGCCCATTCCTGGCCACGAGCCCCCACCATCGAGAATCGTCCGTATGCTAAATAGCGAATCAGAATCATCGAGTGCAGGCATTATTGCTCAGGTACGGTTGCCAGACGTAGTTGCTCGTCTCTTTCAGGCAGAATCCGGGCTTCCGCTCGTTTATCTAGATCCCATTGGAGAGTCCAGTACCGACTCGTATTCGACGTTGCTGTTTCAGAACGCCACGCAGCTGAGCACGATGCTCTTGGATGCCGAATGATCGTTGCGAAAAACCTCACCGTACAATTAGGGGATCGTACCGCCCTTCAGAATATCTCTTTTAAAATTGACCAGGGTAATTTTCTGGCTGTGTTGGGACCGAACGGAGGCGGAAAATCGACGTTACTGAAGTCTATCCTGGGCCTCATTTCACCGTCATCCGGCTCACTCGGATTGGGATCTGAGGATCTACCCAGAAGAACCCTGAAGATTGGTTATGTCCCCCAAGTGAAATCTCTCGATCGAACGTTTCCAGCGCAGTCGATTGAGCTCGTGGCTACATCGGTGATCGGACGATGGCCGCATCGTCTCTCCCACAAGAACCATAATATTTCGATGGCTGCGTTGGATAAAGTCGGGGCGGCTCATCTGGCCTACCAGTCTATTCGTTCGCTTTCGGGGGGCGAGTTGCAGCGTGTATTCCTGGCCCGTGCCATTATCGGCGATCCGCATATTCTTCTACTTGACGAGCCTGAATCCGGAATTGACGTTTCCGGGACGGCGGATTTGTATACACTGCTCGAAGATCTTCATACCGATGCCAAAGTTTGCATTGTCATTGTAACGCATGACTGGGACGTCGCCTTTCACCATGCCACGCACGTCTTACTCTTGAACAGCCAACAAATAGGGTTTGGGCGACCAGAAATCGCGCTAACGGAGTCTGCCATCCGGAATACATTTGGTCACGTCGGACACAAGCACGAAACCTTGGCCATCAGCAGTCATTCCCCGACCGATCACGATCATGACTGAGTGGATACAAAATGCGTTCATGATCCGTGCGCTGGTCGCCGGGGTGCTCGTTGGTGCGTTAGCGAGCTACTACGGTACATTTATTGTGCAGCGGCGACTCAGCTTCTTAGGCTCGGGCTTGGCCCATGCGGCCTTCGGTGGTATTGCATTGGCCCTTCTTCTTCAGCAGGATCCTCTCTTTGTCGCGATTCCATTTACGGTATTCGTAGCCATAGCAATTAACTGGGTACGCTCCAAAACTATTTTGGCAGCGGATACCGCGATTGGCGTTTTCTTCGCCGTATCCGTTGCACTGGGCGTCATCTTTCTTTCGATGCGCAAGGGAACCACCTACGACGCCTTCTCCTATTTATTCGGATCTATTTTGGCAATCTCGATGGCCGATCTTTGGATCATCATTTTGATCTTCTTGATGGGGCTTACGACCCTTCCCAGATTGTGGGGAAATTGGGCGTTTGCGACATTCGATGAGGAATCAGCGAGAGCTGATGACCTTTCTGTAAGCAGGGATGACTACTTGTTAAACGTGATGCTTGCCATCACAATCGTAGCCGCAATAAAGATGGTAGGTATCCTGCTTATCGCGGCCTTTCTGGTAATTCCTGCTGCATCGGCCAGACTTCTCTCACCGACTTTCTTTTGGATGACGGTTTTTTCGGTCGTCCTAGGTGCTGCAAGTGCCTTTTCAGGAATGGTCGGATCATACGAGCTCGACCTCCCCAGCGGGGCAACGATTATCCTCTGTCAGGCCATCTTTTTCGGGCTCGCATTGCTGTGGTCGCGATGGCGTGCCGAGCCTGTCTAAGTTTCGGGGGATAGAATCCCTTTTCCTTTCGCATACGTCGGGTAGTCGACGTCTATTTGTCCTTCGATGATTTCCCTCAGCTTCCGTTTGAGGAGGCGCCGTCGGAACGGGCTAATATGATCAATAAACAGAATTCCGTCGACATGATCGCATTCATGCTGAATCACGCGGGCCAAGATTCCTTCAAACTCAGTTTCGTGTTCATTCATTTCTCGGTCCAGGTAACGGATCTTTACGGCATCAGCCCGAACGACTTCTTCGTGAACATCTGGAATGGAGAGGCAGCCTTCTTCAATTTCGATCCCGTTGTTCGCCTCATCAATAATCTTGGCGTTAATAAACACGATAGGTTGATCAGGAATCGTGAAACCCTCCGCGAATTGCTCGTCCTTAAGTGGTGTAACGTCCACGACGAAAAGGCGCTCGGTTCGTCCAATTTGAGGAGCGGCCAAGCCAATTCCGTCGCATGCGTGCATAGTTTCGACCATATCATCGACCAAAAACTGTAATTCTTCTGAATTCGTTTCCACATCCCTGGTCTGCTTCCGCAGTTCCGACGTGCCGAGTAAATAGATTGGAAGCACCATGAATTAGTCTGAGCCACTCAAAGAGTCGATCTTTGGTAAATGATCAAGGTATTCTTGCAAAATAATGGCCGCTGCTGCTGCATCGATCCGTCCGCGTCCAGAACGCCTCATGGACGGTTTTTCACCCGCCGAAATCAACGATTTGGCGACTTCTGAGGTGTATTCCTCATTCCATCGGACAATTTCGACATGTGGTAAGCGAACATTGATTCTTCTAATAAACTCAGAAACGTTCTGGACGGCCGTACCTGCCGAATTATCAGGACGTACCGGCCATCCCACAACGATACAGTTAACGCCTTCCTTTTCGTTCATTTCTGATAGTTTTTCCAGAGCAGTATCGGGATCGAACGTGCCAAAGACCTGCGCAAATAATTTCAACGGGTCGGCGATCGCCAATCCGACTCGTTTCATTCCGAAATCAACCCCTACCAGTCTTCCTTCATCCATTATTTCAAAAGCGGATCGTACAACTCAGGCACGATCCGCAATAAGAAGCTATTGGCAACCGGATCAATCTACACTAAAAATTACTTCCTCGATGGCATCGGCTGAACCGGCCGGGACCGAGTAATTGAGCGAAGTGAGGGGTTGCTGTAGAATTGACTTGAGTTTCTTGCTCGGCTTAAAGTGCGTTTTTCTCCGGCTGGGAATAAAGACCGTCTCATTGGTCTTTGGATTTCTAGCTTTCGGTTTTGCACGCGTCTTCTTGACCTCAAAAACTCCGAAATCCCTTAACTCGATTCGGACTTCTGGATCAGCCTCGGAAAGCAATTGCCCAAGAGCATCAATAACGGCACCAACCCACGGTTCGCACTTGTAAATGGGTTCGCTTTCGATTTCAGATACTCTTCGAGCGACGTCCTTTTTGGTCAGCGTCTTCAGACGATCTGGCATAATGATCAAGGTGTGGGAAATTCAAACGGGAACTCAAATAAAGAATTGCAAGGCCCAAAGTCAACTATTTCAATAATTTCCACCTACAAGAAATAATTTTCCATTCTTGACTAGGTCTCGTCCGGTGATTGTTCAAAGCGATAAACGCCGTGTATCCCCTCAATCCGTTTGATTCGATCAATCAATCTCCTGAGATGGGCGAGATCACTGACATACAGAACTACCGTACCCACGAAAACGCCATCTTCCGTATCAATCGATATGGACCGGATATTGGTTTTGAGGTTTCTTGAGATGACGGTCGTCAATTCGCTAACCAATCCGACGCGGTCCTCCCCCATTACCCGAAGTCCGGATACAAACCGGACATCCTTTTGACGACTCCAGTCTACTTTCACCACTTTGTCAGAGTGATGCAAGATCAAATCCGGGGCATTTCGGCAACTGACTCGATGAATTTTGATTCCCCCTGTTCGATTGATGTAGCCAAACACATCATCACCCGGAATAGGGTTGCAACACGGAGCATATTGGGTAAGAATGTCTGTGTGCAATTCACCGTCGATCATGAGCGCCGGGGTCCCGCTGGAATGAGCCGTATCAAGAAACGTCTCGAACTGCGTTCGCAGTGAATCCGACTGATCCCTTGTTTCACTTTCAGTCTGTTTACTCCCCTTGATGGCTCCTAGTAACTCTTTTACATCAAAGTGACCGGACCCAATCTCGCTGAACATCTGGAGGGCGTCCGGAAATCTCAACAGAGAGGCATACGATGCCAACTGGTTCTCCGTAAGATCAATCCCGGCCTTTTTTGCCCGCTTCTGCCAAATATCCCGCCCCAAATTGGCAGATTTTTGCCTCTTTTCTTTGACGCAATGCCTGATTCTACTTCGGGCCTTCTGAGTAACGACAAATTTTATCCAATCTGGATTCGGAGATTGTTTCTTGGATGTGATGATCTCGATCTGGTCACCACTTTTCAACTTATATGAAAGAGGGACCATCTTTCCGTTTACCTTGGCTCCGATACAGTGGGATCCAACCTCCGTATGAACCAGATAGGCAAAATCAACCGGTGTGGCAGCGGTCGGTAAGGAAAACAAATCACCTTTCGGTGTGAAGACGTAAATCTCCTCGTCATAGAGATTCAACCGAAAATCCTGGACAAACTCAGTTGCCCTTTCCGCTCGTGGATTTTCCAGAAGATCTCGAATCCACGTCAGAAATTTGTCCATTTCGGAATCAGACTCTGAAACATCCTCTTTGTACTTCCAGTGGGCAGCGACACCCTTTTCCGCTATCTCATGCATCTCTTGCGTTCGAATCTGAACTTCGACACGCTTTCCGTCGTGACCCACAACCGTCGTGTGCAAACTTTGATATCCGTTTGACCTGGGTACCGAGATAAAATCCCGGAAGCGCTCAGGTAAAGGTCGATAGAGATCAGTGATCATCGAGTAGACACGCCAGCAGTCTTCCTTCCCTTTCTCATCTTCGTTTTGAAGAACGATTCGAACCGCAAAAATATCGTAAATCTCATCAAGAGGCTTATTTTGACGCTGCATTTTCCGATAGATCGAGTACGCATTTTTCGTCCTACCGTACATCTCGAATTTGAAGCCACCCTCTTTCAGGCGCTTCTCTATCGGCTCGAAGAACTGCTTTATGTACGAATCTCTCTCTCGCTGGACATGTCGCAAACCGTTTACGATTTCCTCGTGCACGTCGGGATCCAGAATTCTCAACGACAGGTCTTCCAACTCTCTCTTGATTGCAAAAAATCCAAAGCGGTGCGCCAGTGGTGCGAACAGATCGAGTGTTTCAGTAGCAATCTTCAGTTGCCTGGACCGCGAAAGCGAACCCAGTGTCTGCATGTTATGAAGACGATCGGCAAACTTGACGAAGATAACTCGGACATCAGTCGCCATAGACAGCATGAGTTTTCTGACATTCTCAGCTTGTCCAATATGATGTGACGCAAAAGCGCCGCTAATTTTTGTTAAGCCACCGATTATCGAGGCAAGGGTATCCCCAAAAGCGTCTCGCACAAACTCGAGAGAGAGGTCCGTATCCTCGACAACATCATGTAACAGTGCCGCTGCAACACTGACATCGTCGAAACCGATCTTTTCAACGAAAATGTTTGCGACGGCAAGAGGATGAATGATGTAGGGTTCTCCAGTTGCCCGTCGGTCTTTTCGATGTGCCCAATGACTCACGTTGAAAGCCCCGATGATGAGATCCTCATCGACACTCGGCAGGTGTTCGTGACAAGCCTTGATCAGGTTGTCGAGTTTCAGCTGAATCGCCGGATCGACAACCAGTTCTCTCCCTTTAAGAATGGCGGATGCCTCAATCATGCGCTACATCGCGTTTGAGCGAAAGCGAATTACACACGGCTCTTCCGGCTGTTCCTCGGATACACGTAATACGGCATACGACGAAATATTGTACAGAGCAGAAAAAAGAAAGGGCAGCACAGAAAACAGTGCCACCCGAATACTTTCAACAAATCACGACGAGTCCGAGGATTCCTGTTTCGGAGACCTAGTCTTCCTTCTTCTCCTCATCCTCTTCTTTCTCGGGGGCCGGTTCCTCTTCAGCGGCGGCTTCCGGAGCTTCCTCGGCAACCTCGTCTTCAGCGGCGGCTTCCGGAGCTTCCTCGGCAACCTCGTCTTCAGCGGCGGCTTCCGGAGCTTCCTCAGCAACCTCGTCTTCAGCGGCGGCTTCCGGAGCTTCCTCAGCAACCTCGTCTTCAGCGGCGGCTTCCGGAGCTTCCTCGGCAACCTCGTCTTCAGCGGCGGCTTCCGGAGCTTCCTCAGCAACCTCGTCTTCAGCGAAGGCTTCTAATGGTGCAGCATCTTGAGCTGTAGCATCCGGGTCTTCCACTGTGACCTCGTCTTCCGCAGCCACCTCAACGGTTCCCTCTTCCTCGATAGCCTCAGAAGTTT
>BTQE01000108.1:0-11162 GCA_036985715.1 Rhodothermia bacterium | reverse complement strand
CGAAGAGCGCGATCGTCTCAGGCACCCTTTCCAGGGCTGCGAATACCTGTTTCGGCGATATCAGCGTTCGTCCGTTCTTTGGCTCCCCACCGGCCTCTTCAACGAGCTGCAAGCTCTCATCGTGTTCCAGCACTACGCCGATTTCGCTGAGCGTCCTGACGGCGTCTGCGACTATCGACTCTACCTCATGAGTATCCAGCAACCTGATTTCCGGTCTCATATCATTTCTTCCAGTCGATATTCACAGTTTTTCATCGTACAGTGGGCACAACCCTTCGATAGATTTTCGTCCGGCTCTTCGAGGAAACGAACAGCGAAACTGACCGATTTTCGCGGCCGCATCATCTGTCCAGGGGTCAGACTGATTCCGACGCTCTCCGTGGAAAGCAGGGCAAGAAACACCCTCTGGTTGCACGTATCCCAGGCGCCATAACCCGGACTGATTCGACGCTGGGCAAAGAGCCCGAGCTTGGTCGCTTCATTACAGAGGATCTTCGAAAAAACATCCGCAGTGGCTTCAGCCGCAGCTGACCCGAATGCATCAAGAATCAGAGACACCAGGTATTGACCGGATGCTCCACGATCAGCGGATTCCACTACGAGTCCTGAACCTATTGTGCATACGGCGATTCCGACCACGTCCGACGGATCGGGCATGTTCGAGTCGGCGACTTCTTCTTTCGACAGGATCCTGTAGACTCCCTTCGGATCGAGCAGAGACATCGCGATTGGCCATAATTCGTCCAGCGCGGATTCGATGCGCGGCTTGACGATCGCGCCCGCCGGATAGCCGAGGTAACGTTTCACTTCCTCTCGTGGAACCTGAATTCGAACCTTCATCCCCTATTGTCCAGTGCTTTTCTAGTTTCTCTGATAAAATCCGGCGTGGATCCGCAACAGCCACCCACGACATCGGCTCCAGCTTCGACCATGTCGAGTAAGTACGCGGCGAAGGAGACCGGATCGACGTCGTATTCAATTCCGTCCGGGCTCTGTTGCGGATCGCCAGCGTTGGGCTGTGCGATGATCGAGCCGTCAAAACATTCTCTAGCCTCCTGAATCATGGACAGCATCGTAGCCGGTGTTACCGAACAGTTCAGTCCCACGACCTGAGCTCCCGCGTTCCGTAGCGCCGTCAGGGACGAACCTATCCGGTCCCCGACCATCGTGAAATGACCTCTTTTCAATTTATCGAAAGTCATGGACGTAAAAACGACGAGTCCGGTAGCGTTCGCAGCGCGCACAGCGCAGATCGCCTCCCTCAGATCGAACATGGTTTCGATGTTCAACAGGTCGGCACCGCCAGAGGCAAGCGCCTCTGCCTGCGTCCGAAATTCGGTGAAAAGCTCGTCCTCCGTCGCCGTCCCCATCGGCGGGAAAAGTTTACCGGTAGGTCCGATGTTTCCAGCCACTAGCGTCTTTCCCCCTGACGCACTCCGGGCGAGTTCCATTGCCCGGGCATTCAGAATTTCACATTGACCTTCCAGGCCCGCTGCTGCCAGCTTGGCAGGGGTCGCTCCAAAGGTATTCGTCTGGATGATATCCGATCCTGCCTCGGCGTAGTCCCGGTGCGCCTGTTCGACTTTCTCTGGCTCCTTGAACAGCCAGGATTCGGGAGCCTCTCCCGTCTCCAAACCCATCTGCATGAGAAGCGTACCCATGCCGCCGTCAAGCAGTAACGGTGGTGTCCACCAGGCTTTATCAACCACGGATCAACTCCTTTGCTACGTTTACGGCATGCACTGCATTGTCGGCATACCCGTGGGCTCCGATTTCATTTGCCCATTCCGCCGAGACTGGCGCCCCGCCGACCATAAGTTTGGCTCGAATACCCGATTTGGCAAGCATCGAAGCCAGGTCCCGCTGGCGTGTCATCGTCGTGGTCAGGAGGGCGGATGCGCAGACCAGATCCGCGTCGACCTCTCTGGCCTTTTCGATGAATGTCTCGAGGGGCGCATCGGCGCCGATGTCCAGGATCGTAAACCCGTGAGCGGCCAGCATCGTCCCGACCAGCGTCATCCCGATGTCGTGGATATCGCCGGCCACCGTTCCGATGACAGCCCGTCCGCTCTCGGTCACGCTTACCTTGTCTCCAAGGAAAGGCTGAAACACAGCCATTGCAGATTGCAGCGCTTCAGCTGCAGTAACGAGTTCCGGTAGGAAATATTCGCCTTCTTCCCAGAGAACGCCCACTTCGTGGATTCCGGGAACGAAGCCTTCCTCGATCGCCGTCAGTGGCTCGAGACCATCCGCGAGCGCGCGCTCGGCCAATTGACGCGACACTTCCGCGTCGCCATCCAGGATGGAGAGACGCATGTCATTCAACAATCCGAGCTGATCACTCATTCGCCCTCGCGACGATTCGTCCTCGAAGCTGGAGATATCTCGGTGAGTTTGAATGGTCTGGGACCGAAATATACATAGAGGCCACGAGACATCATGCTTTCAGGCAGGACATCCGGGCAGCTCACGGATACGGATGCGACGGCGTCTTCCGGTTTCGCAAGCGCTCTCTCAGGTACGCGTCTTTTCTTGGTCTTCAGAGATATTGTCTTTCGACTGGTTTTCTGAAGATCTTCTATATCTTCCCTGGAGAGGGAGGCGGACTCACCGCATGAAAACAGCAATCCCATCTAGATCATGGGTCACGTCTTTTTCACTCGCCGCCGGAAGTTTTCTGGCCTAATATCAGTGCCTAGACGCACCCTACCAACATTTCCGGCACTGAGAGGCTGATTTTCATTATCGAAATCAGTCATGAACCCATCTTTCTTCAGAGCTACGTCTGTCATCGGCGCATTGACGCTACTCTTATGGCCTGCCTCTTTGCTGGCCCAACAGATTAGCACGTGTCCCCGTTCTCAGGGCGAAGCCTATTTAGAAGCCAATAACGTTCGCGCACGTATTCTGAACACTGGTGGTTTGTTTTACCGGGGTGAACCGCACGTATATGAGATTCCTCGCGGATCCGGTAAGCATTCCCTTTTTGCAGGTTCGCTATGGATTGCAGGGCAGGTCGGTGGAAATCTCAGGGTAGCAGCAGCTAGCTATTCAAACAACGAGTTCTGGGCGGGTCCACTTGATGATGGCGCCAATCCTCCCGTCGATTGCCGGACCTATGATCGCGTCTACAGCGTGTATAAGACAGATATTATCGACTACGAAACCCGTGGAATTGCAACTGAGGACCTTCGCTTCTGGCCAACGGGATTGGGCGCACCCACCTTGGATGCCGAGAGCAATTTGATTGACCTGTCTGGACAGTCGTTTTCACTACGCGCTGAGCGTCTTATCAATCTTTCTGCGGGAGAACGACCTGCTTTACGCGGCAATCAGTCAGTTTGGTGGGTGATGAATGACCGCGGAAACTACCACAATACAACCGACTCTGAACCTCTAGGAATAGAGGTACATGGGCTTGCATTTGCTGCGATTAACCCGTTCAGTGCAATCGATAATGCTACACTTTTTCAGTATCGTGTTTTAAATAAAAATGCCTATCCAATTCGAGAAGCTTACGTGGGCGTGTTTCTGGATGTCGATCTCGGCAATTTCGACGACGACTATATCGGATCAGATAGCGTTCGCGGAATGGGCTACGTATATAATGCCGACGATGATGACGATGGAGGCCTGGGATATGGAAGAGCGCCACCGGCGCTGGGGATTCTTTTTTTGGAAGGCCCGATCGCGGATATTGATCTCAAAGACAATGACCGTGACGGCCTGGTCGATGAACCGAATGAACGGCTTCGGACCACAACGTTTGGATCGTACCCGACTCCTGGTATTTACCACGAACCTCCCCTTGGAATAGGTTACTACGATTTTATGCGGGGCAGATGGAGGGACGGGAGCCGCTTCACTGTTGGTGGAAATGGAACAGATGATTCAAACCCGGCCACGAACTTCGTCTATTCGGGTGACCCCGTTACAGGGGCGTTTTGGTCTGAACTGAATATCGATGGACGGGGTACATCCAGCGATCCAGGAGACCGGCGATTGGTCATCTCATCAGGACCGTTCTCGATCGAGCCGGGTGAAGAAGCCGACTTCACTTTCGCAATCGTTTGGGCACGCGGGTCCGACAATCTTGATTCCGTAACTGAACTTAGAAAAGCGGCTGACCTTGTTCGCAGCGCCTTCGAGAAAGGAGGTTGGGACAGCTCAAGATTATATCCGCCCGTCGTTACACAGCCTGGGCCCAGCCCCGCTGCGGCGCTCGGTTACAACTTCCCCGAGCCGTTCTCCGATCGCACCACCATTAGATATCGCGTTCCGAATTACGCGAATGTCCGACTCGCGATCTTCGACGCACTCGGAAGGGAGGTGCAAACACTCGTGAATGAGCCGAAGGAAAAAGGGGAATACGCGATCAGATTTGATGGGGCAAATTTGCCGTCAGGCGTCTACTTCTACAAAATTGACATGGGTCGCGCGACCGCAATGCGATCGATGCTTCTAATTAAATAATGTCCTTTTCACTCGACTGATTCCGTCATGTTTTCGATGCTTGCCGATTCGACACACCCTGTCGCCATTTCTAGCACTGAGAGACTGACATAAGCGGAGGACCGTCATGAGGCAGTCGAAGTCGCGAGTTATTATTCGATTTATTGTAATCGCGAGCCTTTCTGTATGGATAAGCCCGGTCAGAACGAATGCCCAGCGGGTCGGTACGTGTCTTCGCTCGCTGGGTGAGGCCTATCTGGACATCAACAATGTCCGTGCTCGGATTGTGAATACGGGAGGGTTGTTTTATCGCGGCGAACCGTGGGTGTATGAGGTGCCTCGCTTTTCAAATAAGCACTCCGTTTTTGCCGGTGGGCTTTGGATCGCAGGGCAGATCAACGGACAACTTCGCATCGCGGCTGCCCGTTATAGTAACAATGAGTTCTGGGCGGGTCCACTGGATGACGACGGGAATCCCCCACGTGACTGCACTATCTACGACCGCCTGTACAATGTGCGAAAGACAGATATTATCGACTACGAAACCACCGGTCAAGCTACTAACGACCTTCGCGCGTGGCCTACAGGTCTCGGTGCGCCCACAGTCGATTCCAACGGGGAGTTAGTCGACCTATCCGATCTACCATTTTCCACCCGGGTGTCGAGGACAATCAAGTTGGAGGCGGGAGAGCGACCGCTCGTTATTGGCGAGCAATCCATTTGGTGGATTATGAACGATCGCGGGAATGAGCACCGTACAACTAAGGTTGATGCGATTGGTATCGAAGTTCACACGATGGCGCTTGGTGCTTCCACGACGATCGACGCGGTGCACAATACGACGTACTACCGGTACCGAATCATAAACAGAAACAATCGTCCACTCGAGAACGCCTATCTCGGATTGTTTTTGGATCCGGATTTGGGAGAATTGTTCGACGACTACATGGGATCTGACTCTCTGCTCTCCCTAGGCTTCGTTTATAATGCTGACAATGACGATGAGGGCGATCAGGGTTACGGTACCGCACCTCCGGCTGTCGGGGTTCAGTTTATCGAAACGCCTCATGCCGAAAACGATGGCATTGACAACAATTGGGATGGAAGGATCGATGAAGCGGGTGAAAATCTTGGACTCTCCTATTTCAATGATATGGACCCGTATTTCGGTGCAGAAGATCCACTACCTCTCACTGCGAAAGATTACTACAGACCGCTATCGGGTGTTCGGCGAAACGGACAACCATTTACGTTAGGAGGAGATGGGAAGGATCCAAAGAATAGACCCATCAGATATTTGTATCCAGGAGACCCGACAACTGCCGAATTCTGGTCGGAGGTCAATATTGATGGCCAAGGAGCGGCAAATCAGGGAGGTGATAGGCGATTTCTAATGTCGACCGGGCCGTTCAGGTTAGAGCCCGGTGAGGAAACAGAATTGGTCTTTTCCGTAGTCTGGGCAAGAGGAAAAGATCACCTCGATTCGGTAACGGAATTAAAGACAGCGGTCGAAATGGCCCGTACCGCATACGAAAACGGATTCATCAACCTTCCGTCAGGTGAGGCGCCGGATGAGATTGTATCGTTGGTCTCGCCATCGGACGGTGTTATCCAGCAGCCCACGGATCACACTTTCTATTGGGATGAACTGTCGAATGCGCCAGCCTACGAACTCGAACTTATTACTCCTGATACGCTCCTACATACCATTTCCTTAACTGGATCGGCCATTATCGAAAGGATCGGGGCTAACGAGATTATCGGTTGGCGAGTGCGTGTTCTCAACACGTTTGGAAGTGGACCCTGGTCCGCGACCAGATGGTTCTCGACTGGAGAAAACTCCTTTGATAGCGCAGAGCCCTTCACCCAAATCATCGCTGTACAGAACAATTCCGGCCCTCTGAATCCTCCGGATCTGGCCACGCTTATTTTGCCTGAGGACGACCTTCCTCGAATCACGTGCCCGGACAATCCATCTGCGGCGTGCTCCTCCCCTACTCATAATTACCAGCAGTCCACGACTTCCTCCGTCTGGCTTCTTCAAGCTTCAGAGGCGAAGCGTTTTGGCCCTCTATCTGACGGTAGCAGTTTCTTGGCGCGAGTCACACGAAATGGAGAGAACCTTAAAGCGATTGGAAGAGATGATTATGAAATCAGGTTTACACGTTCGGGAGGAAAGGCGCTTCGGCTATTCGACGATCAGACGATAATGGCTGTGCCGTTTGAGCTTTGGAATATCGGTGAGAAGACGCCAGATGACACATCGGACGATGTACGGCTTATTCCAGCTATTTGCGAGGAGGCGTGTAGTGCAGGAACTCTTTCGGGAAGATTTGATTTTGGCGGCGATCACGAGCTATTTGGGGATTCCGTTCACCGGCCATCGGACTGGATTTTCTGGTACGAACCTGCTGTCATTAGTCCTGGGGACAAAGGTTATCAGAGCTTCTTTCAGGAGAATTCCCCGTTAGGTAGAGAGATTTTCGCAAACATGATCCTTATTCAAGTGCCTAAAGAGTGGCCTTTTGATCTCGATCAGCCAGAAGTTGGAACCGTATTTCGCATTGTTACAGGCGATAGAATAGTGCCGGTCCTTGCTTCGCCAGCCGATTATGGAAAAGCGCTTCTGGATGGAACGAGTTTTTACTGGTCTGGACCCAAGAATGACCGCTTCCGACTTCAAGTATCCGTATGGCCGGATTTTCATACAACCGTGCTCGATACTTCAGATGTGACGTCCGGCTTCGAATTCATAAATCAGCGAACCAACACCTACTTCTGGCGAGTAGAGAGCACCTTAAACGGATGGTCGGATACGTGGCGTTTTCGTCTCGTTTCGGATCAGGTATCCGTTGAAGCCACGCGCCGTTTTGCTCCGGTTATTCTCTATGACAATTTCCCGAATCCGTTTAGCCAGAACACATCGTTTTCCTACTTCACTCCAATTGCAACGGACATTCGACTGGAGATTTTCGACTTGCTTGGGAGAAGCGTGACGAGGCTAGTCGATGAAACGGTGAGTCCCGGCCGTCATGAGGTTCAATTCGATCCTGGTGGTCTTTCCAGCGGGGTATACTTCTACTCTCTCTCGACGTCTGAAGGAATGGCTACGAAGAAGATGATTTTGGTGAGGTGAACGATGCCAACCCGCACGAATCCTTACAAAACCTACGCCGACGCGAGGGCGTCTGCTCCGCTCGTGATTTCGATCAGCTCCTTCGTGATCGCGTCCTGGCGCGCGCGGTTGTAGGTGAGCTTCAGGTCGTTCAGCATCTCGTCCGCATTCGTGGTCGCGCTGTCCATGGCCACCATGCGCGCGCCCTGTTCAGCAGCATTCGACTCCAGCAGCGCTCGCCAGAATTCGTAACCGAGATAGAGAGGGATCAGCGTATCAAGCGTCGAGCGGGCGTCCGGTTCGAAAATATAATCGACTGCACTGCCCTCCTTCAACTCTGCCTGGTGCCCGATCTCTGTCTCCATCACCGGTGTCATGAACTGTTCGCTTGGAATCGGAAGAAACGGCTCGACAATGCGATTCTGAGAGATAGTGTTTCTGAACTCATTATAGATGATCTGCACGTCATCCCATTTCTTTTCCTCGAATCCCTCGCGCGCCAATCGGCTCACCTGTTGTGCCGTATCGAATGTCAGATGGCCGAATACGCCTCTGAAATCTCCGACCAGTGAATACTCGCGTTTCTCGAAGTACTCGTGACCCTTACGGCCGACGCAGAGAAGATGTAGCGTCCCCGCATCCTGATGACTCTGATAACGCTCCTGGATGGTCTGCTCCGTCAGTTTGATGATATTCGAGTTGAACGCGCCCGCCAAACCACGATCGGCCGTAACTACGACAAGCAGTACGGCATTGGTTTCGTCCCGGGGGTAAAACAGTGGATGCGATAGCGGGTCCAACTGACTTTTCAGGTGGCCCGTAATCTCTCCAATTTTGTACGCGTACGGGCGGGTCTTGAAAATATTCTCCTGTGCGCGGCGCAGTTTTGCCGCAGCGACCATCTTCATCGCACGGGTCACCTGCTGGGTGTTTTTCACCGATGCGATTCGATCCCGAATATCTCGAAGGCTTGCCATAGCGATGCGATTACTGCGTTTCTCTCCTGGCTATCGGACGACTCAACTGTCCTCGGTGTATACCTGGACCATTTCTTCAGCTTCCCTGGTCAGAAGCTCTGCCACTTCATCCGACAGCGCGCCGGTGTCGGCAATGGATTTCATCTGATCACCGTGCTTCAGGTGCAATCGCTCGACGAACTCCTTTTCGAATTCGGAAATACGATCTACAGGTACATGGTCGAGCAATCCGGTGGTAGTAACATGAATAATGGCGACCTGGTTTTCGACCGAAACCGGTACGTACTGTCCCTGCTTCAGAATCTCCACGAGGCGCTCTCCTCTTCGGAGTTGTCGCTGCGTGGCCGGGTCCAGATCCGATCCAAATTTGGCGAACGCTTCCAGATCGCGAAACTGGGCGAGATCGATTCGAAGTGTTCCGGCTACTTTCTTCATCCCCTTAATCTGCGCGTTCCCACCGACTCGGCTAACCGAGATGCCGACGTTTACAGCCGGACGAACCCCCGCGTTAAAGAGTCCCGGCTCGAGGTAGATCTGGCCGTCCGTAATGGAGATCACGTTGGTCGGGATGTAGGCGGATACGTCGCCGGCCTGCGTCTCGATTACAGGCAGCGCCGTAAGCGAGCCACCACCCTTTACTTTTCCCTCCAAACACTCGGGAATATCGTTCATTCTCTGCGCCACTTCGTCACTTGCAATCACCTTGGCCGCGCGCTCCAGCAGGCGGGAATGGAGATAGAACACGTCTCCAGGGTAGGCCTCACGTCCGGGAGGACGTCTCAAAAGAAGCGACACCTGTCGATAAGCCACGGCCTGCTTCGACAAGTCGTCGTAAATAACCAGCGCGTGGCGTCCTGTATCGCGGAATAGTTCTCCGATACACGCGCCCGCGTACGGGGCAATAAACTGAAGCGGTGCCGGAGAGGATGCAGACGCATTGACAATCACGGTGTATTCCATTGCGCCGTGCTCTTCCAGCGTCTTCTTGACCAGAGCTACGGTTGAATTCTTCTGCCCAATCGCTACATAGATGCAGAATACCGGCTTGTCCGTTTCGTGCGTCGATTTCTGATTGATGATCGTATCGATCAGCACAGCGGTTTTACCGGTCTGGCGGTCCCCGATAACAAGCTCCCGCTGCCCTCGGCCGATCGGCGTCATAGAGTCGATTGCCTTGATTCCCGTCTGAAGAGGTTCTGACACCGGCTCGCGATAAATTACCGAAGGAGCTTTTCGCTCTAGCGGCATTTCGTAGATATCTCCGGCAATCGGACCTTGCCCGTCCATGGGTCGACCCAGGCCGTCGACTACCCGACCGAGCATTTTTTCAGAAACCGGTATAGACGCGATCCGATTCGTGCGTCGAACCTCGTCTCCTTCCTTTACTTGGTCGACCTCGCCGAACAGCACCGCCCCAACGTTGTCTTCTTCCAGGTTCAACACCATTCCGGTGACGCCACTCGAAGGGAATTCGATCAGCTCGCCGGCCTGTACTTTCGATAAACCATAAATCCGAGCGATACCGTCTCCAACCTGGAGTACGGTGCCCACTTCATACACATCTGTTCCAGCTTCAAATCCACCCAGCTCGCGCCTGAGAACTGCCGTGACTTCATCCGGTCGAATTGCCGTTGCCATCTGGTACCTTCGTTTAACCTTTCCTTCTAAATTACCCTATTATTTTTCTAGTTCGTTGCTCAAGTGACTGCCTAGTTCAGAGAAACGTTGCCGGTCTCGAGCCTTTCCCTCAGCGACTGAAGCTGGTTTGAAAAACTACCATCATAGACCGTGTCCCCTATTCGAACGACCAGACCGCCCATCAGGGATTCATCGACGGACGATTCAAGCCGGACGCTCTTCTGAATCATCCCCTCAATCGTTGCAATCAATTCCTTCTCTTCTTCCTCCCCCATCGTCCGGGCCACTCGAACCGAGACGTTGACCACTCCCCGTTGTTCATCGCGAAGAGCCCTATAGGCTCTCACGACTTCCGGAAAAGCGTGTTCGCGCTGTTTTTCAACCATGAGAAGCAAGAATTGAAGCGTCGTTTTCTCTACACGCTCACCGAACAATGCGCTGACTACCGATGCTTTCTTCTCCCGCGATATTATCGGGGATTCAAAGAACTGCAAAAGGTCTCGAGAGGCGTTCAGACTCTCACGGATCATTGCCACATCGTCGTCGACCTTCTCGATGATGCCGAGTTCGTCGGCTTCTTCCTTCAAGGCCTGCGCATATCGCCGGGCTATGATGACGTTACTCATTTCTGTTCTCGACCCCTGTTCTCGCTCCGCTAATTCTTAGAAAGCGTGTTTAGAAAGTCGTCGACAATCTTCTTTTGCCGGGATTCATCCAGATTCTCACTCAGGATCTTTTCGGCGGCGTTGATCGCAAGATCAGCAACTTCCTGACGGAGGTAGTTCAACGCGGAATCTCTTTCGCGTTCGATCTCCTGCTTCGCCTGTTCCTGCAGCGTCAGAATTTGCGTTTTCGTGTCCGCTATTTCTTTGCTTCGCAAACTGTCGGCAGCTTCCCGGGCCTCGCGGATCATGCGTTGCCCTTCTGCTTCGGCCTCTTTTCTAGCCTTTGTGTTTTCTGCCTGAAGCTTTTTGGCTTCC
>BTQE01000107.1:0-11328 GCA_036985715.1 Rhodothermia bacterium | reverse complement strand
GCATCAGGCGAATACGTCACTCCGCCAATTTCGATGGATTCTTGATAACCACCTGTCGTCCAGTAAAAGTCGTCGGGACCAGTTGAATAAAAAACACTGTCTCCAAAAGCCGTACGCAAGTCATAATAGCCTGTTGTACCACCCCAGAACGGCATATTTCGAGGACTTGATAGTGTGTCGGCTGAAAGATCATAGAACCGAAATATTCCACCGTCAGAGGAATAACGAACGAAGAGTGTGTCAACTCCCCATACCTGCAGTTCATCGCCTCCATTAACGTAGTCGAAATCCCAAGTTCGGGTCTCCATCAAGAAATAGCGATGATCAAGCGTGAGAGAATCGCCTACGATGCTGTGAACTAATAAGGGTTCACCTTCTGTTACTCGATATTCCCAAACATCACCGACATGAAGAGGAAAATATCGATGCCAGTCCAACGAATCGGGAATCACCCCTACCGACTGTGCTTGCACGGCAGTGGTTAGCAACTGCGCTAATATCAGGTACGCCAGAGACCTTTTCATGGCAATCGCAGTTGATTGGAGAGAAACAAAACGGTTGGCGGATCACGTGCTGATCGAAGGGCCATCAGGTGAATGCGCTAGTTTTGCAGAGCAATCATGTTCCGTCGTAATTGAACTCTGATGAATATCGTCTTCAGTTCGTCGCTCTCCGCAGCCATTCACTGTAATATTGGCCAAAGAGAGACAACTATTGATCGATAATCGCCGATGCCGTAGCTGCGGGAAACTCTATTTATCAGGATACGAAAGAGGATTTCCATTCAGAACAGCGAAATATCCGAGGATCTCGTATCTATGTACACGGTAACACGATTAGTGCTGTTCCAAGGCATTACTATTCCTATATCTCCTTTTCGAGAGGCACGTGCACAGTATTTCGAAATGAGGTGTTCAGATGGGCCATCGATCAACCACTTTCTCGGCTTTTTTTCTTGCGATTTGGTCCGTTAATGCCAGTGCGCAACAACCCAACGACCGCGTCGGTCGGCAGGGAGAATTCTACCAACTACATGGACAAGAGATTGTCGCGTATTTCGACGACATTACCGGCACCCCTGTTCGAACGCTAAATCTAAATGGTGTAAAGATTGGAACACAGGCTGGAATGACCTATCCAACGCCTGAGTCCGCGGTTGCCGCAGTTGAGACGCTAATCTCAAACCATCTCGATCTTTTTCGATTTGATCCTTCCGTGCTTTCGGATCCCGTCGTCGAGTCAATTACGTCTCTAGGCGCATCGTGGTACGTGTGGTATATCCAAATCTACGAAGGATTACCAGTTTTTAGTTCGCTAGTTGCTGTGACCATAACGCTGGACGGCACGATCAAGCATCTTTCAGCCCAGGTTTACCCAGATATATCGATCAATACGACACCAATCCTGACCCCTGAAGATGCAGAGGCCAGTGTCCGGGATATCGTAGTTGATTCAACACCATATACTTATGGCGCTAGTGAATATTGGGAACAGGCCACCCTTGACTCGTCCGAGCTCATCGTTAGAGTAGATGAGAATAACAAACAATACCTTTATTCATTGGCTTGGAATCTGTGGTTTGTAGACCCCGAAGGAGGACGCGGTCAATCGATCGTTGATGCTCATACGGGTGAAGTGTACAGCGCCTTTGGAGGTCCGCTAATAACGAATAACGAATCGCCCGATGTCTCAGATCTCCCCGCTGCGATCGAGCTTTATCAGAATTACCCAAATCCCTTTCGGGCCGAGACAATAATTTCCTACCGACTTGCGCAAGCAGCCGAGGTGAGGCTCACCGTCGTCGATCTCCTTGGCAGAACCGTTGCCGCAGTCGAAGAAGGGCACAGGCAGGCCGGGTTACACTTAAGGAGATTCAATGCATCTCGACTTTCGAACGGAACGTACATATATCGATTGCAGGTCGACGGTGCCGTCACGACCCGGATAATGGTGCTCAACAGGTGAAGTGAACGTCTCAGCGCATCCTGGACCGCCGTCACACTGCCAACAATAGTAATATCGTATCCTTTTGTTGGATATGGCACACATGGTCGCAACATCCACCGGCTATATGCTCCGGCGTGATTCACGACATCCCCCAATTCAATCCGACCTTGTACGTGTATCGACCATTGATCGAGTCGTCTCCAGATCTCAGTGGCTGATATCTGGAGGCGGTAGCGATAGCGCGCATCCAGGAAAAAACGTCCAGATTTAACGAGACGCCGGCTTCGATCATGGGTACGTAGTCTCAGTCTTATGAGAAACTGATAAGCATGGCCATTATCAACCGGGTGTGGAGTTGAATCGGTATGTGTGGCGAGCAGTGGGGTCGCATATTAGCTGCTTTTGATCGTGTGGGGGAATGCCCCACAGATTCGGAGCGCACATCTCTGTACTATTGAGCAGAAGAGCTGGAGCCCGTGGCACATTCGAACCAACTCTAATCCTGAGAAACCAATGGACAAGATCAATTTTAAGCGCGTCGTATTGGGCGGTCTGCTTGCCGGTTTAATCATGTTAATCGGATATATCATCCAGGCCCAGGTGCTGGGAGAGGAATGGGAGCTAGCTCTCACCGGGTTCGAGCTTGCAGAGCCGGGCTTGGGACTGGGCATATTGATGATATTGAGCGCGTTCATCCAGGGAATCGTCGCTGTGGCCATTTATGCTGGATATCGTCCCAGATGTGGCGCAGGCCCCAAGACAGCGCTCTGGGCCGGTTTAACCGTATGGTTTCTGACCAACTTCATGGGACAAGCATGGATGTTTTACTTCGGCATATTCCCAATGAAGATCTTCTGGTGGCAGGCAATCTGGGGTCTAGTATTAATCAACCTCGCCGTTATAGCTGGCGCCTGGCTTTACAAGGAGTAACCGGGATGTTTCGATTCGCCTATCCTCCACCAGGACTTGGATCGCTGAATCCCCAGCGGCGACCTCGCGAGACACAGAGACGCGATTGCATCCAATCCCCACACTGATGTCAGAGGTACAGTTATGAAGCGTTCAACTACGGTCGTAATATTCTCATTAGTAACCCTGGTTCTCGGGTGCAGCCAGCAGGAATCGTCGCCGCCTCCATATTCGCCTCCTCCTCCATTGTCTGGAACAGCCTATTCGGAATGGCCGGCGTATGGGGGTGACCCCGGCGGTACCCGGTACTCGCCACTGACGCAGATAAACCGCGACAACGTCCGGGGCCTGCAGGTAGCCTGGACGTACAAAACGGGAGAGGCAAAAGAACACGGAGGCGCGGACCCGGAGATGACCGTTGCGTGCAGTTCATGCCACTCAGGTGATACCAAATTTGAAGCAACACCGATTCTCGCAGACGGGCGATTGCTCATTGGCACTCCTTTGAATCGGGTTATTGCTCTTGATCCCGCGAACGGGAACGAACTCTGGACCTATGACGCGGAGATTGATCTGGATCAGAATTTTGGCGACGGGTTTGTTTCACGCGGGGTCTCCGCCTGGAGAGATGAAACCCTTGCCGCAGAGGAAATATGTAGACTGCGTACGTTTCTAGGGACGATGGATGCGCGGCTGATCGCAATCGACTCTGAAACTGGAATGCTCTGTCAAGAATTTGGGAGTCGAGGCACCGTTAAGTTGGATGTCGGTGTGGGACGCGTGCAGAAGGGCCAATACTCAGTCACATCTCCACCTGCAATTGTTGGAGACGTTGTCATAGTTGGCTCCTCCATTGGAGACAACCGCTTGGTCGAAATGGAACGCGGTACCGTTCGCGGATACGATGCGCGAACCGGCATGCTTATTTGGGCCTGGGATCCGATTCCGCGAACGCCGGAGGATCCGGGTTGGGATACATGGACACCGGAGGCTGCGGAAAAGACCGGCGGTGCCAATGCATGGGGAGTATTATCGGCCGATCCGGAACGGGACGCCGTCTATATCCCGGTCGGAAGCGCTGCGCCAGACTTTTATGGGGGTGAGCGCCCAGGCGACAATTTGTTCTCAGATTCCATTGTTGCCCTCCGGGCCTCGACCGGGGAATATCTATGGCACTACCAGGTCGTCCATCATGATCTTTGGGATTATGATATTGCGGCCCAGCCATCTCTTGTTACCCTGAATATTGATGGGAAAGAAACGGACGCCGTTGTGGTCTTAACGAAGATGGGGCTGGTCTTTGTACTTGATCGAGATACTGGTGAACCGCTTTTTGAGGTAGAGGAACGCGCTGTTCCAGCCAGCGATGTGCCTGGCGAAGTCATCTCGCCAACGCAGCCCATTCCGATAAAACCGCCGCCATTACACCCGCTGGGATTTACGGCCGACGATGTTTGGGGAAAAACGCCTGAAGACAAGGCGGTGTGTCAAGGTTTATTCGATGGATTTCGTCACGAAGGCATGTATACGCCACCCAGCTTGCAGGGAATTCTCATCTATCCGGGTTACGCCGGTGGTATTAACTGGGGTGGCGGGGCTATCGATCAGAAAAACAAGACGCTGGTCGTAAACATCTTACGTCTCGCTTTCTGGGTGAAACTGAGCGAGCGCATAACGCCGAGAAGAGGTAATCAACGCGGCACTCCCTACACCATGTCCCGGGCTGCTATGGTTGCGCCGAGCGAACTGCCCTGTAATAAACCACCTTGGGGTACGTTGGTGAGCGTGGACCTCGAAGCAGGTGAAATTGACTGGGAAGTGCCTTTGGGCATGTATCCTGAACTGGCTGAAACACCAGAAGCTGCCGATTGGGGCTCGTTAAGCTTTGGAGGACCCATAATCACGGCCGGAGGATTGGTTTTTATCGCGGCCGCTCGTGACGACGTCATCCGGGCTTTTGACATTGATACGGGCGAGGAAATCTGGAAAGCTGAACTTCCTGCTGGGGGGCAAGCCACCCCAATGACTTATGAGGTAGACGGTAGGCAGTATCTCGTTATCGCAGCCGGAGGACACGCAAATCTCGGCACGACGATTGGCGATTCGGTGGTTGCGTTTGCGCTCGACTAATGCAACGTGCGCTCTCAATTGCTCGGCTCACGGACCCGATTGAGCACCAGGCGGTTCAGGCCTTCCTCGGCGTCATCGACGAAAGATCGCAGATCCAGATCGGCGTTCTTCCAGAGCTCCAGGAAGCGCGTATAGAAATGAATGGATTTTTCTGTATCCCCTAACGCCTCGTATGATTTGCCCCGCAGGTAGTACGAGATGGCCGTGTGCGGGATCATCAGCTGCCAGGCGATGGAGGTGGATGTAAGGCCGTCACCGAGAGCTTCCAGCCACCTTACAGTCTCGCCGTGATCGCCCATCGCATAGTACGCCAGGGCCTTTAACATCAGAGCATCGACAGGCGATACGGTGAGATCGGAATGGTCCAGCCAGTTGGCTTCAACGACGGAAGAGTCGGCGAGAGAAACAGCCCCTTCATAGTCACCCGACAGATAGGCATCGATCGCTCGTGCCCGCCAGGCCCGGCTTGTTGAATACTCGTGACTACTTGCCTCCAGGCGACCAAGAATTTCACTCAGGCTTGTTTTATCCTGGCGTTTCGCCGCCAATAACACAAGTTCCGTGTCTTTTATTTCTGCTACAGGTGCATCGGTAGCAAAAATAGGATCGTCGAACCATGTTGTATCTACCGATTGCGTGAACTCCCAGGCCTCTTCGAGCCATTCCGGGTCGGGGCGAACGATCAGTGGCAGACTCAAGGCGTAAAACCGAGTTCGACCGTACCCAAATACACGATCCGCCGATTCAAACATGTCCTGAGCGCTGCGAAGCTCCCCCCGGGCGAGCCTCATAAATCCTATGCCTGTATCTATCTCGGCCCTTTGTTGGAGATCAGACACCAGGTTGCCTCCAATCTCCATAATCCTTTCCGCGAGTGAGAAATCTTCGAAGTAGATCAAGGCTGACTCCGCTGCATTCCCCAACGCCCACGGTTCAGCCTGTGCAATCTGGTCGACGGCCTCATTCTGAACAGAAACGGTGTCGCTGGCAAGATCCCTCAATAAACCATCCAGGAGCTCCGATATGCCTGCAGGACGTCCGGCAAGTGAATCATACGCTTCGAAATCCTCTACCTCGAGAGCGATTTCGGTCAAGTGAAACTGTATTTCGCCATTGTCCGGTTCGAGTTGAGCCGCGCGCTCAAGCGCACTGCGGGCCTCAAGGCTGCTTCTTCCAAGAATCGGATTGTAGTGAAAAGGGACATCACCCAACCTGTACCAGGCGAGCGCATCATCGGGGTAGTCCCGCGTCAACTCCTGAAAGATGACCTCCGCTTCCTCGCTATTGCCCTCTTGAAAAAATCGATACCCGAGTACCTGCTTCTGCATTCGCTCGGGCAGGCGCTCCATGAACCGGACGGCGTTGTTTATGGCCGGCATAATCTGATCCTTGGGAACATCACCCCACGAGACTGCGCTCGTCAACCGGTACCAGGCCATGGCAAACGTTGAATCTTTGGCAACGGCCTGACGGAAGTCGGAATATGCGTCTTCAAATCGGCCGTCACGCATCGCCGATTCACCTCTCAGATAATGATTCAGGGCTTCAAATGACGATGAGGTCAGCGTTCCAATACTTCTCGTGAGGTCACCTGATTGGGCGAAGCGGTCAGACAGGAGTTGTCTGGCTATGTCGTCAACCGCACGGAAAAGGAGCGAATCTGATTCCACGAATACCTCGGCCTCCGCTTCGACGATCGCATTCTCATCGTACAGCTGCGCCGAGATCCGGATGGGCCCGCCGGCGCGGAGCACGTTACCTAATATGAATCCGGCGGCCTGAAAGTTGGTCACCAATCCCTGCGCGGCCTGAGGATCTATGATCGGGCCTGACTGCCTGTCCAGGTACCCAAGCAGCGCGTTTGGATCGATGCTCCGCAGATCACCTGTATCGTCAAGCTTGGCGCTGAGTAGTCTGGTGATTGCCGGGCCCACGTAGTCTAGCGAGGCGTCGCCTTCAACGGAAAAGGGGATAACTGCGATACCGGAACGCGCGCGTACCTCTGGTTCCGTTCCATCTCCTGCTCGGCTTACAAGAAACCAGACTGCGACCAGAACGAGGACGGTCGCAATGCCAGATCCCAGCCACTTTTTATTGGCAGCCCACGACGATGTATGGACAGGTATCCGAGTCTCGACAGAAGATGCCCGGCGAACGGATCCAAGAGGTTCTAGATCAACGATGACCGCTTCGAGCGAAGAGCCTCTCGCTGCCGGATCTTTCGAGAGTAGGGTGTCTATAACTTTCAGAAGCTCAGCCGGGGCATCTGCCAGATGTTCGTCGACGGGCGTGTAATCTTCGTTGAGAATCTGGAAGGTAATAGCCGCTTCGTAGGCGCCATCGAATGGTCGAACTCCCGTTATCATTTCATAAAGCACTGCCCCCAACGACCAGGCATCGCTTTGCCACGAAGTTTTTTCACTACGCACCTGCTCCGGGCTCATGTACGAAACCGTTCCAACCGTCGTGCCCTCCTTCGTGAGGTCGATGCCTTCAGAGAGCTTCGCCAGGCCGAAATCAAGAATTTTTGCTCGGCCTTTGCTCGTAAATGCGATGTTTGCAGGCTTGATATCGCGGTGCACAATTCCCCGTTCGTGCGCGGCATCGAGGCCTTCAGCAACCTGTATGGCAACGGAACAAGCATCAGCGATCGGAAGCGGCCCTCGGCTTATTCGCTCACCGAGCGTCTCGCCCTCGATATACTCCATCACGATAAACGGCTGGTCGCTCGCGTCGTTGATTTCGTGGATAGTCGCAATGTTTGGATGATTGAGCTGTGCCGCGGCCTTAGCTTCGCGATAGAAACGTGCGCGGTCATCCTCGGAAGCGAGAGCGGCCAGAGGAAGCACTTTGATGGCTACCGTGCGATCGAGCTTCGTATCCTCGGCCTTGTAGACGATCCCCATGCCGCCTCGGCCAAGTTCTTCGAGGATTTTGTAATGGGAAAGGGTTGAGCCAACCATATGTCTTCAGCGGGTTTCTGGGTGGTTCCGGGTACCTCTCAGAAATAAGGTCGGAGAACTAGACGACAATCACAACGAGAGGTCAGAGTGATCCTTTCAGCTCTCCTAAGTTAGTTTCGCTCTCTCGACATTATGCGAAACTCAACACAACGCCTTCGTCAAATCCCGTGCGTGGTACAAAGCTATGCCCTTTCTGAAATGCTTGCCTGGCAGGAGATCGCGGTGAGGGCTTTTATTTTGGGTGATGTCTGTGCCCTATAGGTTCCCCCAAAATGACTCTCCAAAACCAGGAGTGGAGAAGAGTTTCAAGCCTTCGAGGTATGAACACGCAATTGACCGCCGATGTGTGGTTGCGGCTTGCCTTACGATATGCTCCTGACTTTGGTGGCCATAAACGGGTTAAGTAGCTATGCTTCTGCACTCTTCGGGTTGGAACCATATCGATTCTCACCGGGCTTGCTGTCTGTCACCAGAAAGACAGAAATGATAATAGCGCCGATGAGCGGAATCAGGATGATAAAATACCACCAGCCGCTGTGGTCAGTGTCATGAAGCCGCCGTACCGAAACGGCTATGGCTGGAAGCAGGACGGCCAGTCCATAAATGCCACCCAACACGCCCATTCCGATCTCGGCGCTGAAACTACCGGTCACAACGTCGATGACCAAAAGAACAATGCTGATGATGCTGCTGAACAGGGCAAAGTACAAATACTCTTTCCGCCTTGCTCTCCCGTTAAACACTGCGTACTTCTTTAGAACTTCAAGATACCAGTTCATGACTTCCCCCTTTCGTCGAGTCTACTTCGAGTTCCATGGTGGTCTAACATGTAATCTGCGGACGAGTATCGGCTAACACTTTCTGTGCATCCGAATGACTCCGCAACTGACATTGCAGAAGTGTAGTCACGGCGCTTGCTAAGAGCAAGAAACGGTGAATGAGATGCTGTAGAGATCGGCCTTTTGTCTTGTCCGCCTATAGCCAGCGAAATCAAGTGATCAACGAAGACAGATACTGTACGTGGTACGAAGACGCGCCCTTTCTGTTGTTCCTTGCCTGGCAGGAGATTGCGGTGAGGGCTTTTTTTTGGGTGATGTCTGTGCCCTATAGGTTCCCCCAAAATGACTCAGCAAAAGCAGGAGTGGAGAAGAGTTTCAAGCCTTCGAGATATGAACACGCAATTGACCGCCGATGTTTGGTAGCGGCTTAACGGTCTGGATTCAGGGGGGCGGTGGGTAAACTTGCAAGCAAACCGGTGGATGTGTTACCGTTCCACTGAAGTCTTTTATTCTGTTGCTAGAATCGCCGAAGGAGTATGACTCACGTTCGTTCCAATGAGTAGAGCACGTACCCGTAACTTCCAATTGATTGCCGGAAAATCTCGATCTCTTCAAGGGTGCTCTCCGCGAGAACCCGTACTGTTTCATCCGGATGATCCTTTAACGAAGAGGCCCGCGCTCCAAGAATGTCGTAATAACCGGTCACCCAAGCGTCGTCGGGCAATACCTGAGTCCGAAGAGTTTTGTAACCTGCATGCTCGGCCGCTACAAGGTTCGCGTCCATCGTCTGCATCCCTGAATACTCCCGAGCGAAAAACTGTTCTACTGATGCAGGGATATCATCGCGTAGCCAGGTTAGTTCGCTTACAACCGCGAAGCCACCAGGAACGACCGCGTGCGCCCACGTGACCAACGCATTTGAAAAACCAATGTTGTACGCCGCGCCCTCTGACCAGAGCAGGTCAATTTCCGGGAATTGAATCGGAATGTCCTGCATGTCGAGGCAAAGCGTTCGGACGAAGCGGTCAATCCCTCGCACACGTGCGCGATCGTTCAAATGACGCAGGAACTCCTCGTTCGTGTCAACAGCGTGAACGAGTGTCTTTAGTTCTTCCGCCAGGACTAGCGTCTGCTGCCCAGTGCCACAGCCAGCGTCAACGACGGTTGAATAATGGTCTTTCGGAAGCGATCGTAATGCCTCCAGTGTAACGACTTCAGCGGCCGGCCCCAGTTTCTCCAGTCCACCGAAAAGAAGTTGTATTGGGTCGTTCTTGTTCATGATAGGCATCGCAAACGCGTCAGGGGGAGCGCCAACATATCAGACGCGGTGCAGTCTAAAGTCTCTCGCGATGAATGCGAGAGCAACAAAACAGTCAGACAATCGAGAATGTAGGGGTGGAACACCCGCCATTGGGATTCTACACCCTATGGACTTTGGTGGCCATAAGCGCGTTTGGCTTTTGCTAATTATCCAATCTGAGTGTTCGAATCTGGTTCTCCAACCGACGGCCTATTTGTCGGCGGAGGCGATCCAGGTCGTGCCTCTCATGCGCAGGGTTTCGCCTTGCTTCAACGCATCGGCGGCCTTGATCACCTCATCGATATAGTCCGAGCGAGCCGACTCTTCCAGTTGCCTGACGTGCGCCATGACCGGTGCGGCCAAATCCGATATCGCCTCCCAATAAGCGCGGCCGTCATCAACCTCAAAGACATCGATTACCATCTCTTCCAGAACAATATTACTGAAGCCTGCTGATGCGAGGACATCCTGCAGTCGCACTGGATCTGCAAAAGCAAAAATGCCGGGGGTGCCGGGAGGTGGAACAGGAATGTCCATGTACTTGCGTAATATCTTCAAGAGTACACCCACAAATGGATTTTTTTCTGGCGCTGCCCAGCAGGCCAGGCTGATGCGCCCATCCTGTTTCAGCGCCTTATGGGCAGCAGCGAGGCAGGCCTGCGGCTCTGGCATAAACATCAGGCCCCAGCGGATGGTCACTGCATCAAACGAGCCTTCTGTAAAGTCCAGTGTTTCAGCATCGATACAGCGGAACTCGATATTACCAAGATCCGCTTTTGCGGTTTTCTCACGGGCAACAGCGAGCATTTCATCAACCAGATCGGTGCCGATGACCCTGCCGGACTCACCAACGATTTGTGCCGCTGATATCGCAGGTTCTCCCGTGCCCGAGGCAATATCGAGCAACCAGGAGCCGGAGGATATTCCGGACAGTTCAAGCATGCGTTCGGTGACAGGTGCTGCGCCCTTTCGCAACAGCTCATCACGACGACGCCAGCCTTCAGCAGCCGATGTCCAGTTATTACGTTCGCGTTCTTTTAATTCGGATTTGTCAGGGTTTGCCATATTTGGGCTGCCTTTGAATGGGTTTTGTCATACATGTTCAGCGATCTTCCAGACTTTGTTCTACTGTGGCCAGTTTGAAGTCCAACGGCTGGGGGATTTGCGATGAGCGTTCGCCCACGAGGGGATTCCGCGTCGCTTGACATTGGTGGCAATAAGTGTGTTATGCTGCTCCGCTCAATGAAACTAAGAAGTCAGTTGTTCCCACCTGATAGAAGTCTCCCGACCTCATCGCGTA
>BTQE01000106.1:0-11368 GCA_036985715.1 Rhodothermia bacterium | reverse complement strand
CCAAAGCCGTGCGAGCGGTGGCCCGTGCGAACGGCGACAACCGGATGGCGATCATCATTCCGTGTCACCGCGTGATTGGTAAAGATGGGACTCTCACGGGATATGGAGGTGGATTATGGCGAAAACGTCGCCTGCTGGACCTGGAAAACGGGCAGCTGGTGCTCGGCGAAGAACTGGAATCAACCGTCGCTTGAGTCAGGGTTCAACTTTCCCCTCAACAGTCGGACGGTGGATGCGATTGCGATCAGGAAACTGATCACGGGAATGACGCCACCGGCATTTACGGCGAGAATGATTGCCCGTACGACGGTTTTCTTCAAATCATTCGACGCGCAATAAAGCACGTTCACCCGTTACCGGTTTTCATCCGAACCGTCCGCATTCAACCGATTATCTGAAAACTTCGAGCCCGCCGGTGCCCGATATGTCTGAAATGGAATGGCAAGAAGATTTATAAGTTCGTCTTTCTCTTCGGGCTTCATATGCGTATCGATTCCGTAGCTGAGATCCGTTGTATTTTCGACTTCAGCGAAGGTCCCGAACAACCGGTCCCATATCGACAGGACATTCCCATAATTTGTATCCGTCAGAGGCTGCGAAAAATGATGGTGCACCTTGTGCATGTTTGGTGTGACGAATACGTAAGAAAGAAGCCGGTCAACTGCCGGCGGAGATTTAATATTAGCGTGCGAGATCTGAGTAAAAAAAACTGATGTCATCTGGTAGATGAGTACAACTCCGATCGGAACACCAGCGACGAGGACACCAAGAATAGTAAACGATGCTCGAAAGACAGATTCTCCGGGATGATGCCTCAGACCTGTCGTTACGTCAACATGGGTGTCGGTATGATGAATCAGATGGAATTTCCACAGCCATCTGACTCTATGCTCGATCCAGTGGATGAAATATGCCCCAATCAAATCGAGCAGCATGAGACCCAACCCGACGTGAAGCCAGGTGGGTAAGGAGATGAAATAGAGCACCCCGATCTGATTCGATGTCGTGTAGTCCGCGGACGCGACTAATAAAAACGCCAGGGAGAAATTGACGACCAGCGTCGTGAGCGTAAAAAATATATTCAGTACAGCGTGGCGAATTCGGTGCTTCGAAAATGAGAATAGCGGTATTGCGCTCTCGAGCATCCAAAACACCATCAGGCTCACTACCAAAGCTGCGGTTCGATAGGTGGGAGAAATCGTTTCAGTGAAGTCCAGAAAGGCTTCCATGCTAGCAATCGGTGATGATCATCTGGAATAGTTTATGACGTATTCGGGAGCCGAAATTCCTTCGGTAAGCCGTTCGTCGTCGATCGGCGCGAGCGCCTGCTGCTGAATTGGAATGACACCAGCCCATACGGGAAGATCGTAATCCTCCGCATCGTCACCCGGGTGACCGGTTCGAATTTTTGCTGAACCCTCGTCAATGCTCATGGAGATCAGCGTCGTGGCTTTCATTTCCTTTTCAGACGGTTGCCGTGCGTCATCCCAACGCCCGGGAATGAGGTGATTCGTCAGCACATTCAAGCCACGCAATTTTTGATCCTGATCTTCTACGATACGTCCGTTTCCAAAGAGAACGACTGAGCGATAGTTCATTGAGTGGTGAAAAACCGATCGCGCAAGGACAAGACCGTCCAACAGCGTGATCGTAACGCAAAGGTCGTGGCCGTCTTTGAAATGTCGGAGCATCCTGCTCGCAGACGAGCCGTGAAGGAGTAAACGGTTGCCATCGCGGGCATGGATGGTCGGAATAACAATCGGTTTGCCGTCCTGGACGAATCCGACGTGACAAATCAGCGCTTCGTCGATGATGGCGAAGATTGATTCCTCGTCGTATTTCGCTCTTTCGGGCAGGCGCGTGACTCTGTTCCGTTTTGTCCGTTCAAATTCTGACATAGGCATTTCAGAGGTTCGTAGGCAATAAAGCGTTGAAGCCGCAAAATATTAAAGAATCAGATGCCGCGTGGGAAGACAATACGGCCGCTATTCGTTGTTCAATACGAGAGTTCGAACTCGAACGGGTGCGCCATTCGCAATGATTGTATAGTTTTACAGCAATGAACACACCTACGACGCTGATGAAAAGCTTCTATATTCTTGGCCTAGCAATGCTTCTCACCGCCTGTACCCAGGCGCAGGTTCCGCACGCGGAAGATCAAATTGGTGGAGCCGTTTTGGCAGCTCCAGCGCAGGCGCGAGCGGAAGTGACCGTTCTTGGGTATATAAGCCCGGGTAGGATGTCCATGTTGAAAAAGGGAACCAACGAACTGATCTGCCTTGCCGACAACCCGGATAAAGAGGGGTTTGATGTGGTCTGTTATCACAAGGACCTCGATCCGTATATGGCCAGGGGGCGAGAATTGCGAAAGGAAGGAATTGGTGGGAGCGAAAATCTTGCGACACGGCAGGCCGAGATCGAGGCCGGAACGCTGTCGTGGCCCACGCAGGCGTCGATGCTATACGTGCTCTCAGGAGATGAAGGCGCTTACGATTCCGCAACGGGCACCGCCGAGACGGCTCGTCTCAGATACGTCATCTACGTCCCCTACGTTACCGGCGAATCGACCGGGTTTTCGGTGACACCAACTGTGCCAGGGGCTCCGTGGTTGATGGGTTCGGGTACCTACAGGGCACACATCATGATCGTTCCACCTGCGGCGGATCAATAGGAGGACAGGCTCTACCAGCTGATGTACTTGTACATCAAACGAATCAGGCGATATGCCTGGTCCATTGAATCCGCACGGTATTCGACGGAATACCCATCGATTCTCTTCATCCCGGGAATGGCCTGGAGAATGTCCGAGCGCGTAGTACTTGCGAAGCGCATCCGGATCGTAACAGGCGAGCCAATATCAAAAATCTGACTCTGTGATAAGTTTTCGAGCGCTCTCGTTATTCCCTCACGGAGTCTGCGGTTCACTACATCAGGGTGTACAAGACGAGCAACCTGCTGGCCGACAGCGACTTTCGTGCTGGTCGTTACGGCGCCGGTCAGGGCAGTGAATTGCTCGGCGAACGCCTGATCACCGGCTGCGAAGATAACCGGAACACCGAGAGCTCCTGCAAAACTGGCATTCAGTCCTCCTTCTCCAACTTCTGTATCGTTCAACCAGAGTCCTTTGACCGAGCCGGATCCCGTATGGGCTAAGAATGCATTCTCGGTTCCGGCGCGGGCATGATACCCGATGAAAATCGCAGCATCGAAAGATTCATCAAGGCCCTGAACCATTCCAAGTGGCTTAATATTTCCCTGAATGTATTCGACATCTTCAGGCAGCTCTGTGTGTCGAAGGTTTTGCATGTCTCCATGCGAGTCATTCACCAGAATCGTGGTCGGGCCGTGTTCAAGGATCGCTGCAATCACGGTATTGACTTCTCCTGTCATCAGGTCACGCCCTGTGTTGTAATCCTTGCCGGTACTGGACGTCATTTTGCCGGTACCGATTCCTCCGATGCCCTCCATATCCACGGAGATGAAAATCTTAAGCGGAGATTCCTGAGTAAATCCGGTCTGGTACCCCGCAAACAATACCAGAAAAACGAGTACAAATTTTGATACGAATCTGATGGTGGGTGGGTGTTTCATTACGGAGAGTTGCGTGAGTCTTAAAGGTCGTATTCTGATGGTTTGATTACGTTTTATAACGGCCGCCGCGATCCTCTTTTCGTCGCTCCCGGATAAAATCCATCACGGGCAGCGTATATCCACAGCTCGTCATGGTTCTTTCGACTTCCATCACGACGATCTGTCGATCGCGCATGACCGGATCTTCACCCACTCCATCTCTTACGATGGCTTCATGTTCTGAACCCTCGATCGATTCTGTGGTGGTCTTTCCGTACAGACGCACAATGGCAGCATCTTCTTGCTCAAACGAGCAAATCATGATTGTCGCGGGTCCATTCATAGAGGCATGCCTTGCAATCTCGTTTCCGCTACCGCCAAAGTCGAGATAGGCAACTCGATTGGGCGTTAAAATATGAAGGGGAGTACCGCCCTTGGGCGACAGATTCACAGGTCCCAGTCCACCCGGTCCATCAGCCAACTCCGGATCCGCACTGGCGATGAAAAAAACAGGTGCGCTTCTGATCAATGCAGCTTGCTCTTCAGTTATCTGATGATCCACTCCAGCCATTCGTATATCGTTAACTCGATGTAAATGAATGATTAATAGTTATTGATCATATGATCAATAAATACTGTTTTACCGTCACGTAAACGTTCCCAATCCTCCTCCCGAACCCACCGTGAGGAACACGATAATCAGCGCGATAATGTATATCGGGATGGTGACGATGATGACGGCCAAAATCCACTTCCATGCAAGTCTTAACATGTCTGAAAACGGAATATCGAGCCCTGATATAGTGACTTCTTGACGTGAAAATCCATGACCTTCCATGGTGCTTCTCGGTTAGGTTATTGTATTGTTGGTCTCTTTCCCAAAGGGACTCTTCAGAGCATAACGAATGCAGTCCTGCCCATGCTCTGGATGCAAAATGACACCTGTTCGGAGAAGACCGACTCTTGCGGCCAAGATCTGAGCCGGCGAATTTTCCGGGTGTACGAATGCCACGATCGTTGGCGCAGCCATTTCCTGGAACGCATGTTGGATCAGCAGATTCATGGCTTCCTGTGCGAATCCCTTCTTCCAAAACTCCGGCAGGAGGGAATAGTAACACTCTATCTCAGTTCCGTTTTCAAGTGTAGACAGGCCACACGATCCTACGAACTCGTCGGTCTCTTTGTCTGCGATACACAGCGCCACGACGGGATTTTCAGTGGAATCGGAATCGATGACCCAATTAAGCATTTCTTCCGCGCCGGATTCGGTCTTCTGCTCATCCGTAAAGGTCAGAAACCGGGTTGCCTCCGGGGTGGTCATGAAACGGACAAATCCAGCGCGATCGCCCTCGTGAAAGGGTCTAACGATCAACCGATCTGACAGAAGGGGACCGGGTATTGTCATACTCGCACCTGCGCGTTGAACCATTTCATATTCTACTCGATCAGACGATTGTACTTGCGGAGAACGTTTCGGAGTCGATCATGCGGGATGGCAAAAGATGTATTACCGTCCACACCGGTCGTGGTCTCAGCTGCAACCATTGCATTCAATATAGCCTCTTCGGTCGCTTCGATCGTTGCGTTAAAGAGGGGGCCGATCTGGTCATTCGGGAGCATTTCAAGCTCCTGGACACCGCTGCGGGCATGTGCGCCCTCATTGGCCGTAGAAAACGCGATAAAGATGTCCCCAGATCCGTTGGTACCCTGACCACCCATTCGTCCGATTCCAAGCGGGATTCTCCGTGCCACTCTCTTTAACTGATGAGGTAGAAGTGGGGCATCAGTCGCAAGGACAACGATGATAGAGCCCCGTTCATCGGTCGATTGTCTGCTGGTATTTCTGATATATCGAAGGTCCGTTATTTCTCTGCCCACCGGTACACCGGCAATTCTAAGATGATCACGATCGCCGTAGTTGGCCTGCACGAGGGCACCGAGTGTGTACGTTCGGCCGTTCACCTGAAAAACTCTCGACGAAGTACCGGTTCCGCATTTGAATCCGTGGCAATTCATTCCAGTCCCTCCGCCCACGACTCCTTCGGCCACGGGTCCTGACTGGGCGCTGTCTAAAGCCTCTAGAGCGTGCTCTTTCTTCACATGTTGTCCAACGATGTCATTGAGTCCACCATCGTACGTTTCTGCCACCACGGGGTACGTATACCAGTATCTCTCGTCGGCAAACCAGTGTTTTGCGAGCCATGCGATGGTAGCATCTCTGACAACCCCAACACTGAAAGTGTTAGTGATCAACACGGGGGTTTCCAGAAATCCGGACTCTTCAACCCATGTGGTTCCCGTCATCTCCCCATTGCCGTTCAGTGTATACCACCCTGCGAAGACGGGGTCGCTGTTCATACCGCGCGGAAGAATCGCTGTGACACCCGTTCGAGCAGGTCCTTCGCCCACAATCAGGGGTCCTTCCCCGTGAATGATCGTCGAAAAACCAACCGTAACACCAGGGACATCCGTTATGGCGTTGTAGGCCCCCGGAGTACCGTCGAGAGGAATGCCGAGATCTCTTGCTCTCGGTTTGTCTTGTGCATTGGCTGAAATTGGACGGTTCCCAAGGAGAACGAAAGTGAACAATACAATCGCGCCCAGGACCCGTGCCGGTTGTAGACTGGATCGGGTGAGCTGGCTTCTAAACATGGTGGGTCACCATAGAAAAATTTTAGTATCGCATAAGGAGCCCTATTCAAGTAGCGTGCTCCGAGTGCTCCCAAACCGTGTACGCGTGCTCATTCGATCAAACAGGTGCTCCGTATGTATCAATATCACCTTCTGCACGACGTTTCTGGACGACCTGGGACCTCAATTACTGCTGAACGATGACTCTTCCATTCAGAGGTTGGAGGGGACGAATATTTTCTCCAAGCACATTTTCGAAGCTCTGAAGTTGATTGCTCGACAGTTCTATCGATTCCCGGAGCACGATCCATGTTACACTCTCCGTGCATGGGGGCTCTGAGAGGGATCCGTCATACCGAAAATAGTCTCCAGAAACAGGAAGAAAGTTGAGTGCCCTTACAAACTTGGACGGGTCATCAATATTCTCGTCGTCCACGATGGGCATGTTCGATAGAATGATCGAAAAATCCTTATTCTCCGCGCCTTCGGTAATCCAGACCGCAACGATGGCGAAATTCCCTGCGGCACTTTCGTGGACGAAGTGGATCTCCCCGTCAAAGGGATTTCCCTGATAGTAGTGCTCGCTGGGTACATGTAAGTGAAGCGACTTGAGTTCATATTCAATTCCTGAAACGTTGATCGAGCTTCCAGGGTCATAGAGGACAATTATATTGCGGGCGTCGTTCGTCATTCTTAACGTGGACGACCCCCAGTCAAATTGCCAGTCCGGAGCATCATCGATCGGATCGTCAAGAATATCGATGGGTGACTGCTGCCTCCCCGAGCCGCAAAGCGCGAAGTCTGCCGATAGAGAGGCCCAATTACTCGGTCCAAGGCTTCCCGGACCGTAATCCCACAGCAACCCAACAGAATCGTCTGTGTCGTCCGAACTTGAGCTGGAACAAGCACCGAGTGTAATAGAAATCAAAACGAACAGAATGAATACGATCGCCAGCCTATTCGAGAAAAAAGACATTATTAAAAAGTGTCAGGTGTTTACGGGATTCCGTCAGTCAAGAACTCATGCTCGAGAGACCATAAATAAAGGCGGGAAATATAAGTTCAGGAAAAATCCTAGCGTTCATCCTCAAGTTCGCGAATTCTGGCAACGAATTCTCTTGCCAGTTGATTCGGAACCGGGATGGTGAGATTGTACTGAGAAATCTTCCATTCGTCTTTTTCTTTTACGAGAACGCCGCTTCCTCGGGTGGTCCCCAGAGTTTCATTTTCAAGCAATTCATCAAACCACGCCGTAGTACCGCTGTCAGAGACATAGATGTGTCGAGAGGTCATGTGATAGGTCCAACCAAGACCAGCGTCGAAACGCGATTTGGCGTATTCCCTGAATTCGGCAATAGGCCAACGCTCGGTGACATCCGTACCCAGAAAGACGGCGTCGTCACGGTAGAGGGCGAAATACTGGTCGTAATTTGCCTCTGAGGCAAGGCGGTGCAATTCATCCAACTGGTGATTTATCGCGGCTTCATCGCCGTCCAGAGCCTGTGCGTTTACAGACGCGATCGTTCCTGCGAAGAGAGTGATGCACAACAAGTTGCGAAGTGAACGTTTCATGATAGGATTGTATCAGTTCATCTGCGGATAACTCGACTCTTCGACAATTCCGTACGGTCCGTAGGTGACGAAGGTAAGAAAACCGTAACGATCGGAATGCGACTGATTGATGGGGCCTTCGCTCGTGAATGTGGCACTGGCCATCTCCGCTTCACGAAACTCAAATCCGTCTGGAAGCTTGATAAGAGCACGGTGAGACGCACCTGTAACCGGATTTCGGATCGGTTCGAGCGTACAATTCAGTACGCCATCGACAGAAACGGTCGCCGTCCGCTCTTTAAGATCGAACACGAAGTTGATCGTAGCGAAGATTGGATCTAACTCCTCATCGATCGTCGAGCCATAAATATTGAATCCTGTTTCCGGTTCTTGCTCCTCTCCAGACAAAATGGATAAGAGAGCATCTCCCTGGGCTTCCGTGACTCGATCATCAATGACAACCTGGTATCGGCCTCCTCCTTCATGCACCGGTCCGGGCCATGAATACACACCGGCAATGCGGAGACCGTCCAATCGGGTATCGCCGAAGTATCCGTCCACGATTTCCAACGCCTCAACTCCCTCGCATGGTAAGCGAGTCGGTGGAGCATTGAATTCGCATGGACATCCATAGTCGCAACTGCAGGTTGCAATTCGTCTGCACGAGATTTGCCAGTCTACGTAACTCATCCAATTATAATACTTTCAACTACGGTACTCTAAAATTGGGATCCGCAATATCGTCGCAAACAAAGGAATTACCAACCCATTCAGGACGATCCTTCTGAACTGGAAAACGATGCGGAGAAAGAAGGTTTCACCTGGTTCGAACCGCCTGTTCGAACACGTTGAACAGACGGGTGTACTTGACTGTCGGGCCAAGTTTGGTCGTGAAACCTGAGGCCACCTATATCGAGCCTAGTGCCGCGCTCAGATCCTCTTGAAGGTCCTCTGGATCTTCAATACCGACCGAATAACGAATCAGGTTTTCAGGAATTCCCAATTCGGCGCGTTCTTCGGCCGTGGTTTCGCAATGACTGGTCGTCTTGGGGGGACCGGCAATGGTTTCAACCCCGCCCAGATGTGCAGCAAGGTGCGCAAAACGGAGTTTCTCAAGGAAAGCGCCAATAATCTGCTCGCCTCCCTGAAGCGAGAAACTGAGTACGCCTCCAAATCCGCGCATCTGCGATGCGGCTATCTCGTGCCCCGGGTGGGACTCCAGGCCCGGGTAGAACACCTCGTCGACGCCGTCGTGCGACTGAAGAAACCGGGCCAGCGTCAATGCGCTTTCGTTCTGACGCTGGGTTCGGAGTTCGAGCGTTTTCAGTCCTCGGATGAGTAAGTACGCAGCCATGGGGCCCAGACAGGCTCCATTTATTTCGCGAAACTGATAGACCTGTTTAACAAGATTCGATCGACCGCAAACTATTCCGCCCATCGCATCGGAATGGCCGCCCAAAAATTTGGTAGCGCTGTGGATTACGAGGTCAGCACCGAGCGTCAAAGGATTCTGATTGATGGGTGTGGCAATCGTATTGTCAACGACAACGTGCGCGTCCTTTGTTCTTGCTGCTTTTGAAAGGCGAGCAATGTCAAGAACCTTGAGCGTCGGATTAGTGGGCGTTTCCAGGTAAAGCAGGTCGCAGCCCTTGTCAATCTCGCGCTCGAACTCGTCGAAATCTGTTGTGTCGCACATCACTACCTCGACGCCGAATCGAGGCAGGAAGTCCAAAAATAACTTACTGGTTCCTCCGTAGGAGTCCTTTTGAGAGACTATTCGCTGCCCCGGGGAGAGCAGGGCGAAGAACGTATTGCTGATTGCGGCCATCCCGGTTGCAGTACTGGTCGCGGCTTCGGCGGCCTCAAGATGACGGACTTTTTCTTCAAAGACGGCCACTGTCGGGCTGGAATTTCTTCCATAGATATGGCCTTCAGCGTCGCCGGCCACAACAGCGTTCCATTCATCCAGACTCTCGTATCCGTACGAAACACTGTGAATGACCGGCGTCTGGGTTGCTCGCTCGAAGCCACTGGCGGTCTCGCCCGCCCAGACTGCCGCCGTGCCGGCTCGAGACTTAAAATTCTTTTCTGGTCTTGCTTTTTTCGACATGTTTCTTCACATCGCGTGGTCAGTCTCGATAAAGATATGTGCTCCCTTGAACGCAGGTGTTCGACTGGTGGCGTCGACACGCCGATCCAGTATTGCATTGGATTCCGGAAAGTACATCGCGGCGTTCGTGGGTTTGATGGACTCGAAGGCGGTGGCTCGAATGTTCTTCATCGTACCCGAAGGTCCTCGCACGGCGACGCGGTCCCCATCTTGAACTCCCAGGTCTTGGAGGTCGGCAGGATGGATCAGAATGACGTCGCGACGATCAATTCCTCGGTACAGGTCGTAGTCTTCGTAGACTACGGTGTTAAACTGGCCTTCACTCCGGATGGTCATCAACCGCAATTCGTTTTTTTCAGGTGCACGATCGGAGACGAGAGAATGTGTATATAGTCGAGCGCGACCATCCTCGGTATTGAAAGAGCGTGTATGAAACGTACGTCCGCCAATTTGAAATTCTTCTCTTGAATCATCAATGGACGTCATGGCCTCAAATCCCGGTACGACCCTTCCGATAATGTCTCGGATATTTCTGGTCTGTCGCATTTCCGACCAGTTGATCGGAGTCGATTTTCCGAGCACCCGTTCAGCCAGTGTGGCAATTATATCAATCTCACTTCGAGGTCCAAGATGACGAGCCGGTCCTCCGTCGCTCATTCTGACATAATTGAACATGGACTCCTGAGTAGTGGGTTCGGGCTCTTCATCGCGTACAAGAGTAGGCAGAATGACTGTTTGTTCGGCCACTCCCCACGCATGACCGGTATTGAGCGTAGTACTTACATGAACCAGCAGTTCCAAATTAGATAGGGCACGACATGCGAACGAAGCGTCGGGGTTGGATCCAAATAAATTCCCACCCAGACAGAATCCGACATTGAGATCTCCGGTGGCGGCTCGTTCAATGCATGCCATGGTATCGAGACCGGCAACCGTCGGTAAAGTCAACTCGCAGACATCTTCCAACCGATCGAAAATGGCCTGTTTCAATTGCGGTGTGACGCCGACGGATCCTACTCCCTGCACATTGGAATGCCCGCGTATCGGCATCAGGCCACAACCTTTCTTGCCAATCATACCCCTCAGGAGGGCCAAATTTGCAATGGCCTGGACATTCTCGGTTCCTCGCGAATGGTGAGTAACGCCCATCGCCCAGCTGAAGACAACGCGTTCAGCTTTCACGTAATGGTCCGCGACGGAAGAAATATCCTCGATAGATACCCCACTCTGTGCGACGATTTCGTTCCATGAGAGTGAATCCAGGTGGGCCAGGAGTTCGTCTGACCCCGAGCAGTGATCGTGCAGAAATGGAGCATCGTGGGCCCCTAATTCCACGATCCGCTTTGAAACGCCGTACAGGAACGCCAGATCACCGCCAATATTTGGTTGGATGTAGAGATTGGCAATTTCACTGCCGAACAGAAGGCTTCGGACATTGCTCGGAATTTTGAAGCGTACCAGTCCCGTTTCCCGAATGGGATTAACCACAATCACTTTTCCTCCCCT
>BTQE01000105.1:0-11493 GCA_036985715.1 Rhodothermia bacterium | reverse complement strand
CTAATGGGGGACAACCGTCAAACACAAGAAAAACCCTCCCCATAATTCCCTGCCAGGCAGGTAGTTACAGAAAGGACTTGCCTTTGTAGCGCGTACGGGATTTACTCGGTATTTCCGCGCCGCATTTATTCGTGGCTTCGCCACTCATTTATTCGGATCTCCGATCCTCATCAGTCGGTGACTACGTCACCTCGTGTGTCGGAATCTTCGATTCCTCATGTGTCGCTCGTACAACCGTTGAGACCCTTTTCCCGCGGCAGCTCGCTCGTGTGTTTCCGTAAACTGATCGACTCGAGAGACTATCTTCTGAATTAGTTTTTTTTGCGTTTGGCCACTAGTACGGTTCCCTTACTAAATGTGCGAAATAGTAAGGTGTACATACTAAATACGTAGATACGAATGGCTTTCTACTATTCAGACATCATGTGGCCCGAGTCACTCCCGGTGCCCGCGCACCGACTGTAGACCCGCCGGCTTTTTCCGCATCTCCAATGCGTCCGAATTCAACTCCAGCTCGCATAGTGTTCGGAATGTTTACTTCCGCGGACGAAGCGGTTTCATGTCAATTCAGGAGCCGAATGTTGTATCGCCGGGGCCGTAGCACGCTGAGTTGACGCCGGCTCCAGCTAGTACCCATATCCGGCGACCAGGCTGAACGTCAGCCCTGCGCCGAAGGCATCATCGAAAACACCGACACGGGGTCCGGCTACAATCCGCGCCATCGCTCCTGCGTCTATCTCGAGTAGCATCTCCAGAGCAATCGTAAGAAACTCATCCGTCGAGGATTCTTCCCCCTGGTCGATCTCTATAGACCTGTACGCGAACGAAACAATCGGAACGAAGCCGGCGGCTCGGCCGAAAACCGAGCGGCGCAGAGAATACCGTCGAGACACGCTCGCTTCCAATCGCCAGGCGCTCCCGTCCGTCAGGATATCTCTCTCCTCCAGTGCGGTGATCGGATCGCCGGAGAGCGCCTGATTCTCATACGTAGCGCCGACACGCACGGTCACCGGTGCGGATCCCGATTGGCGAAAAGGATACACCCCGACACCCGGCGCGAGCGACATCGTCACGATATCGGCATCAAAATCCGACCGCCGCTCGAGACCAAGCCCCAGTTCTACGACGCCGTACACGTGATAGCCGACGCGGAACGCAAGTGTGCTCCGGTTCGCACCCACCGCAAATTCCGGCATCGTGACCTGAAACCCGTGCCGCACAAAATGCCCTTGGGCGAACGACTCACCCGAGCTAATAAGAAGCAACGCGAAAACAACTAAAAGACGCCTTCTTTTCACCAACCTCAATCCTCCGGACCACTGACCAATGCGTTGAACACCAGCTTGAACGTACCGTGGGTTTGCATGCGGTGTTGAGCGCGAAATCCGATCAGGATGATCTTTCCCTCGCCGCGATCGACCGAGACCATAGCCGCCTTCTTGGAAATCACGTCTTCTCCGATCAGCCACCCACTTTGAAGAATGTCTCGATCAATAAAGGTCACGATTCGCTCAACGCGGTCGTTGTAGGCGGACGGCACGATCTGATATGCATCATTTTCACCAAGGAACGTGGCCAGTACGTTTTCCGGCATTCCAAACGCAAGAGGATTCGTGTTGTCGACCTTCACACGTAGCGTCGAGCCCGGCAACCAGAACTCAGTTGAGGAAAGTCCATCGACTACACTTCGAACCTGCAACTTGAACTCATCGATGGCCAGTTCACCGGCCTCGGCTGTCAGCGCAGGGCCATACAGCGCGAAAAAGACGAAAGAAACGAGGAGAAGAGGAGTTCGCTTTAAGACATTCATAGCTGTGTTCCGGTTGAGGCACAGTCGGATTCCTATGTTGGACATATCTACGGGGATAGATGCGTACGAATCTCAGGATCGTCGCTTACCATGTCTGAAGAATCGAAATCAATCGATCGATGTCGTCCGTCGAGTTATAGTAATGAGTAGATATCCGCAAGGCATTGTGACCGTCTCTCTGATGTTCGTCAATATGGATAGTCGCAGCATCGAGCATCGCCGGGACAGATTCGAGTGCATCCACCCCATCCATTTCAAATATTGTTGAACCGGGTGCAGATGTTTCGCGCGTCCCGCCACTCAAAATCTGAATCCTGGAAACTTCCGCGAGCTGCATCTTGAGATAGTCGGACAAATACCTCGTACGCGCCTCGATCGCATCTATCCCGATTCGGTTTGCGAATGTCAACGCAGTACCGACAGCGGCCTTTAGCGGTAAATCCGATGTCCCGGGAGGATTGTAGTTCGGCTCGTCTTTGGTTGATATTTCCGAGTAGTGCGACTCCCAGTTTTCCCGGGCTCCCTTTCGGATGTAAAGCATTCCCGTTCCCATCGGGCCAAGTAGCCACTTATGTATACTCGCCGCATAGACATCGCATCCCAGCACAGACAAATCAATGGGAAACATTCCAAGAGCCTGGGCGCCGTCCACAATCGTTGCGATTCCCTTCTCGCTTGCCATCGCCGAAAGGTCCCGTACTGGAAAAAGATGGCCTCCCCGAGTAACGTGACTGAACGCGATCGCCCTTGTCTTACTCGTGATGGCACCTTCGATGCTTGCCACAACCGATTGGGGGTCCTCGATCGGACTAGGAACGAAAACCTCTGAAACTAAAATCCCGTGTTTGGCTTCTCGGTATCGCCACGGCTGTCGGCCCGCTGGATGCGCTTGCGTCGTAATGATGACATGATCTCCTCTCTCCAACTTCAAACCCGTCGCAGCCAGATGAAGTGACTCGGTAGCGTTACGTGTCAAAATCACCTCACTTGGGTCCACTCCCAGGAAGGCGGCCAAACCCGGGAGAACATTCTGTCCAATTTCATCACGTAGATCGTGCTTTGCCCGAATCGGGTCTTCACTAAGAGCGCGATACCCATTCCACACGGCCTCGGCCACAACTCCAGGTGGCATTCCAAGGCTGGCGTTGTTCATATACGTCACCCCCGGAGTAGTGATAAACTCCCTCCGAATATCTGACCAGGTATTGTCGGTAGGTGAAGAAGGCGCACTCCAGTCAGCCTTTTCGTGCGGGTCATACGCGGCGCAACCAGGTAATATGCTCGTGGCAATTCCAGCAGCGCCAACAGACAGAAAATTTCTCCTGGATAGAAGAAATCGTAAATCCTCCGAACGGCTCTCACTCATGACTCAAGTATTAATTTTTCCCAGGTTCTCTATTCGTCACTCAATCCGAATCCGCGCGTGTCTCCGACTGCGCTCCGCGAACAAATCCAATATAATCGGTCGGGTTCGGGATGCCACCACCGCTTCGAATACCGATGCCGATCTGGCCTCGATGATACGTTTGGTACGGTCGTCATGTCGGGGATCATTGCACTCCTCATCGCTCTCGCACCAGTAAGCTACCAATCGATTCGAGCAGGTTTATCTGATCCGGTAGCGTGTATCCGATATGAGTGAGTTCCTCCTGACGACGAGAAGTCTCAAAACTTGGGGTCGCCCAACGGACTGGGTGGGCATCCGGTTCGTTCTACCGTGTACATAACGCTCGATATCCGCCATCCTGTGTCCGTCTTAATAAGATTGAAAACGTCTGTACCGCAGTGTGTGAACTCGCCATTGATGTGAAAATCATACGGCGTGGTGACCACGGCTAACCGACCATTTACGGAGACTTGCGGATCCCACATCCGCTCAAGAAATGCGTTGGCGTTCGAGGCGATATCTGACAGATATTCCTCAAATGTTGACCGGCGAACGAAGAGCCCGTCCGGGTCCTGTCGTACGGAATGAAACTGTCCGCCCTCCATCAGCAGGGCCCGGCTAGCAACCGAGTCAGCCGCGGCCATTCCGTCGAAGAACTGTTGGACAGAAGACAAGACAAGGGTTTCCTCGTTCTGGGCAAGAGCGGTTTTTGAAAATGCAAACCCGACCAAGAGGACAAAAAGTGTGACTACGTGTTTCACAAGACTATTACGGTTGGATTGAAATACTATAGCTCGTTACAAACTCCAAGAACCGGGTTATCTCCAGCATGTCGGCTCCTACAAATCGTATCGTATGAGAATTTATCCGCTCGACGATCGGTAAATAGGCGAGCAACTCAACAGGACGATAATTTTTAAGACTAAGATCGAGCGTAATCGGACCCTCCAGGCGATAAGGCCTGAAGTCGGAAATCCGTCCGACGGCTGCTTTCACTTTCTCCCGGATCAGAGCTGCTCCGGCCGCCGGTGTCATCGTTCGCGCGGAATGAAAACTGTTGGCCCACTTTACGACGGCGCCTTCCATGTCCCCGATGATCGCACGAGCCTCTTCGACGATCGCGTCGTCACCCGAAATCATAATCACCGGCACTCCAAAATGACCGGCGATGGCAGCACCTATGCCCGCCTCCGGCACTGAAATTCCGTTCAGCTTAACATCCGTAATATTTGCACTCGACATCGTGTGCGCGCGAACACCTTTCGTATTTGTGGTACTTGCGTGATAACCGATCAATATTGCGCCATCGAAGGTTTCGTCAATTCCCTGCATCATGGCCAGGGGCCTCGGCCATGCTCGTATGATTTGAATATCGTCCGGGAGTCTCTCGATCAGTACATTTTGTCCATTCCCGTGCGAATCAGCGACGAGTATTTCGGTTGCTCCAGCCTCTCGAGCCGCTTCGATCGTCGCAAGCAATTCATCGGTCATGAACCGTCGGAATCGTTCGTACTCGAATCCTGATGGTCCCAGTTGAGCATCGGTCACAACCCCTGTGAGGCCTTCCATGTCAATGGAAATGAAGATCTTCAGACCGTCCTGCGCTTTAGCAGTCTGAAGGGTCAGGAACGAAAATGCAATTAGGACGATAAGACGAATTTTTTTCATGGGGATGGGGCACTGATGGCAGATTTTTCTTAAAAAATGGGAATCGCTGCAAACCTACTCATTCGACGCCGTTTTCAGAAATCCCCGTGGCTATTCCCAAATCATCTTCAGAAAAGAATACATATTGTGGAGGTGGTCCATGTGGTCGGGGGCCGTGTTACCCGCGAATCCAAGAATGGTCAACCCCGACGAGTCGGCCCGGCTCAGAAGCTGCATACCGCCTGGCCCCCATTCCAAGACGGATCGCTTCCGCAAGCCCACTTTTGAAAGAAGATAGTCGGCCGTTTCTGTCGTGCTCGCATACGTACCGGGAAAAATTTCTGAGTGGGTGATGAGAAATTTCTTTTCACCCTGAACCGCTAACTCGGCAAGCGCTACGAAATCACGCATCTTCGATTCGTTGAGCCTGCCACCCTCGGACAGGGTGACTCGGTCCGGGACGTAGTCGGTGTGCAATCCGTCGAGCAGTAGCACACCGCTGACCATGTCAAGGTGCGTCCCCAGAATGGCGCGCACCGCTCCATATCCTGCGCTGAATGCGCTCAGAAAAACAGAATTTTCAGACAACGAATCTGGAGGTGTCACGTCAGCGAGACGCAGTATCCCCCTGATGAGGTCCGAAAAAGTAGACTCCTCCAGAAACGGCCCTTCATAGACCGACGATCCGGAGCCCAGATTGACAACGGCCAATATCGGAGGATCATCGAGGCCAGATACCGCCGTCCATGGGATGTAGCTGACGCCGTGAAAATGAATCAGAATGTCCGTCTGCGACGACGGTGTGACGCCCCGAGGTACAAACACCTCGACGCTGACCGGAAGAACGCCTTCAAGAGATAGTGAAACCCCGCTTACGTCCACTTCATTGACTCGAACGTGCGTACGGGTGCTTTCCGCCATGGGCGAGGGATACTGTTGCTTCGACTTCGGCTCTTGATCCCGGCCACACGCCACAAGAACAAAGGGCAGAAGCAAGATCAGCTTGCACATCATTCTGCTGTCTACTCTTCTTCCTCGGCATTACTGGGAAGGCTCACATCCTCCCCCCACACATACTTCGCAAACCACTGCCAGTTATGCCAGATGGCAGCGAGTCGCTCCTTTGGACGCGAGATGCCGTGACCGAACTTTTTGTAAACGAGGAGCTTTGTTTCCACCCCGACGTCCTGAAGTCCCTGATAGAGCTCGTATGCATTCGGAATCGGAACGCGCTTATCAAATTCTCCGTGCTGAATGAGTGTCGGAGTCTTGGCATTGTTGATCGTGGTCATTGGCGAGGTGAGCGCATAGATCTCCGGATCACTCCAGGGGGTTGCTTTCAGATACTGGCGCGTGAAGGGATGAATATCCGTGTTTACGTAATAGGTCATCCAGTTCGAAATCCCGGCCCCCACGGATATGGCGTTGAAGCGATCGGTGTTGGTCGTGAGAAAGGCTGATATATACCCACCCTGACTCCAACCCATTGCTCCCATTCGTGTCGTGTCGACAATTCCTGTATCAACCAGGTAATCGACTCCCGAAAGGACATCCCAGGTATCTCCTACACCAAGATTGCGGACATTCAGAGAACGAAACTCCTCCCCATATCCGGCTGATCCCCGGTAGTTCGGCCTGAGAACGATGGCGCCCTTCGCCAGCCACTGCGTCACGGGATAGACAGATCCGAGTACCGCCGAGGGAGTATCCACACCGGTTGGACCCCCATGAATGACGACCAACAGCGGGTACTGTTTGTCAAGATCGAAATCTTTTGGCTTGTGCAGCACCCCTTCGATGGCGGTCCCGTCGTAACTCTTCCACGACACAACTTCGCTCGAACCCGTTTCCCATCCAGTAATTTGTGACGAAAGATCGGTGATCCGCGTGGGTTCCGCGGTGTTGAAAAGCCCCTTATACACCTCCGTCAGTGTCGTATCGGTCCGTCCGGTGAGAGCCATCGTCGAGCCATCGGCGGAGAAATTTACGGACCAGATTCGATCGGGTCCTGCAGCTAATTTCGAAATCCCACCCGTCGACGGATTGACCCGGTAGAGATGACGCTTCGTTTTCTCGCGGGCCAGGAGAAAGATTCCATTCGATGTCCAGCGTACGTTGGCAATGTCTTCATCAAGACCAGCAGCAAGCCGTTTTGAAGGTCCTCCCGCGACGGGCATCGAAAATATCTGGTCGTTGGAATAAAAGATCGCCGTCGAATCGTCGTTCGATGCGAAGTAGAGAATGGATTTCGAATCAGGGGACCACGTCGGCTGGCTATATGCATTCGGTCCCGCTACGAGCGACGCAATTTCTCCAGACTCCACTGTAAGGAGAGACAGCTCCGTAGTCATAAAGGACAGTAGAAGTGAATTCTCGTTTCTCTCGAACGCGATCATCGATCCGTCAGGAGACCACTGAAATCCACCCACACTGAAGTCGCCTTCTGTCAGCCGTGTGGGTTCGGGGAGAGAAGTGCAGTTCTCGTCGTCATCCTCGTCTGGACACCTGACTTCTTGAGGCGCCGGCCACATGTCTGTCTGAACATCGACGATCCAGAGGTGATTCTGTCGATACTCCGCATCTTCCTCTTCGAACTCTCCAAACTGTTCTTTCCGATCCTTCATTTCTGCGCTCTCGGGATCGGGCATGGAGAATGCAATGCGCGTGCCGTCCGGAGACCACCGAAAACTGGCGACGCCTTCTTCAGTATCTGTAATCGCCTGGGCCTCGCCACCGTTCGGTCGAATTACGAATATCTGCTGTTTTTCTCCTCGTGTGGCGGTGAAAGCAATCCAATTCGCGTCTGGAGACCATCTTGGAGAGGAACTGCTTCCGTCCGCGGTTCTCGTTAGTTGAAACGGCTTCTCACCGCCCGGTGCCAGCCAGATTTCGGTGTCGTATTCGTTTTCATTCCAATCAACGGTGCGAATCGTGAATGCCACGTCATTGCCGTCCGGAGAAATCATGGGATTGCCCGCGCTCCGGAGCGATAAAACGTCTTCAAACGAAGGGCCTGATACGGACTGGGCGTGCGCGGCAGGTACCGCCAGTGAGATGATCGTCCAGAATAAAAAGACTGGAGAAATGGACCGCATGGAACGAGAACAGGGTTTCATTTGACGAAGCGGGTGATGTGGGTCGATGTACAGAAACGCCCAATGTAATCGCTTTCTTCGAAGATGTCGATTCCGTGGCGGCGCGAATACCGCCTGGGCCCTACGATGATTTTTTTAGAGTTAGAACTTAGATTTCACTATATCCTACCTTGAGTAATCTACTCACCGCTTCGCCAACATCGACCGAACAGTGAACCTCTCCAGGCGATCCTTTTTTGAACTCGCTCTGCTGTCAGGACTATCGCGGAAATTGCTGCGCTCCTCTCCAGCCGTTGCGAAGAGCCGAGTGCGCATTTTGTCTACGGAAAAAAGAAGTGTCGATCCATGGATCGTTGTTTCCAGGGATGCCCTTCTGCACAACACGCAACAAGTCTCCCGTCTTGCGGGCGGAAGGCCCATTCTTGCAGTCGTCAAAAACAATGCGTACGGATTGGGGCTTGGAACGGCATCCGGCATCCTGGCCGATTTTGCTGAGATTGGTGGTTTTGCGGATGTCAAAGCGTCGTCGTGTTTGAAGTTGAGAGAGAATGGCGTATCCAAACCCGTTCTTTTGATGGGCCTTACGCCGGACGAGCTCGGGGCCGAACTCATCCGCCATGACATTCAACTCAGTGCGTATACGCCGGGTGCGGTGGAACGCCTGACGCCGCTGGCTCGAAAAGCCGGAAAACCCGCCTCGGTGCATTTCTATCTGGACACCGGTATGGGGAGGATGGGGATGCCGTTTCGAAAGGCGTTGCCCTGGATGAAAACCGTTGCATCCAGTCCGCTGATCTCTGTTGAGGGCACCTTCATGGCCTTTACGGAAGACCAGGAGTTTGATCTTGTGCAACTCGAGAGGTTTAAGGACTTGGTGGGCAGGGCGAATGCTGACCGCGTTCCGACCGGACGCATCCATGCCGCCTCCTCGAATGGCGTCTTTCATTTGCCTGAAGCCCATTTTGACATGGTCCGGCCCGGTATCGCGCTCTACGGCGCCTATCCGAGTCGACCGGACGAAGAGCGGGGAATTGCAACGCTGATACCCGCATTCAGTCTGAAAACTTCCGTCGTCCGCGTTGCCAGACTACAGAAAGGTGACGGCGTGAGCTATGGACGATATTACGTGGCTGAAAAACCGACATGGATAGCCACGCTCTCGATTGGTCACGCGGACGGATACTCCCGCCGGGCGGTCGATGGGGCTGAGGTCTTGATCGGCGATCAACTCTATCCGGTGATCGGGGCGGTGAGCGCCAGCCACACGATCGTTGAACTCGGCGACGAAAAGACGGTTGACGTAGGCGACACGGCTTCACTCATCGGACCGGAGCACCCTGCGATTCACCCCAACAACTTCGCCGATACGGTCGGCATATCGGTTTACGACGTGTTGATGCACATGAACCCGGATCTGGAAAGAGTCGTGGTTTAGAACGTCGTGATTTAGACAGTAGCGATCGAGACAGTTGTGATCCAGACAGAGGTTGGTCAAGCTTGCATTCGGTCCAACGTCGGATACAGCTATTCGCCTAATTCGTACTTGATTCGCTCAGAATCGTACTTTATTGAAATCTGGGTAAGGAAATAGGTAAGGATTTCACGGACATCTCTCCTGATATTCCGAACTCTCGCCCGTCGCCCAGTGTGCTACACGGATCGGTGATATGACGGGTGGGAATACCTGGGAGAAATTGAGATGCGGTTGATACGCATTCGCTTCACAACGTTGTGGTTTTTTTACTTGCACAGACTAAAGATCGCGCGAGCCCCTTGGTGATCAGGTCAGGTGGACCGTAGAATACCTGCTATGCGGCCTCACTTGTCAAATAACGAACTCAGCCGGACAGACTGCGTACTATCTCTCGTTGCGAACAATTATCGACAATGACGAAGAACTATGCCCGCTACAATATCTAGAGCCGACATCCAGAAAGTCGTGCGAGACATGTCAAGCGATGACATGAATCTTGACGATTTTATCGAACGCATCATCCTTCTAAGCAAGGTTCGCTCCGGTCTAGAACAGGAAGGACAAGGCATTTCTCAACCGAAAGTAGTCCAGGAATTCAAGAAGCCGCGCAGCGAGCGTAAGTGGAATTAAATCGTGGCAGTTCTAAAGTGGAGACCTCAAGCGCTGAAAGACCTTGATGCGATTGAAGCGTACTATCTAGACACTTCACCTAGCTATGCACCGGTATTCGTTGCCGGCGTATTCGAGCGAGTTCAAGTCCTAGAGCAAATGCCTGAAGTTGGTCCACTGGTTCCAGAGATTCAGGATCCTGCAATTCGCGAACTGCTATATCGTGGATATCGAGTCATCTACCTTTTCGATAAGGAAGACGAAGTCGTTGAGGTATTAACTATTGTCCACTCGTCGCGGTCTTTCGGTGGTCCGACAGGCCAGTAGGCCGTATAACAATGCAATTCTGTGGGCTCGGACAACCGAAGTACGTTTCATATCACTACATTTTCAGAAAGGGTAGTGAATCCTCGCCACAGATTGCCCAGCCGTTCTGCGTCCAGTTTACGAGTGGCGTCTCAGCTGACCGCTTTTCTCTATACTCGTTGCGATTTGATTAAGACCGTGACACAGAAGGATGAAAGCGACTAGGCAAGAATGGTGAGTATACACAAGCACAATATGTTTCTACAAAACGAATATTGGGTCATTCCATGACGATTTTAGTAGTCGGGGCCACCGGAGCCACCGGTAAGCACGTCACAGAGCATCTATTGAATCGCGGGCACCAGGTCAAGGTTGTGGTGCGATCCATCGCGAAATTTGCTGAGTCCATGAGGCGTCGAGAAAACTTGACCATTGTTCATGCGAGCATCCTTGACCTCAGTGATGTTGAGTTGGAACATCTCGTAAGCGATTGCAAAGCGGTTGCTTCTTGTTTGGGACACACGTTGAGTTTCAAGGGATTGTATGGATCCCCACGCAGGCTGGTCACAGAAGCCACTCGACGTTTGTGTTCTGCAATCAAAGCAAATAACTTGAAGCATCCAGTTAAATACGTGCTCATGAACACGACTGGAAATCAAAATCGTGATCTAAACGAGCCCATCTCTTTTGGTCAAAAGTGTGTCATAGGACTTCTTCGCTTACTGTTGCCGCCTCACGTCGATAACGAAAAGGCTGCAGACTTTCTACGGACCGAAATAAGCCAAAAAGACGAAGCGATAGAATGGTCTATTGTACGACCCGATAATTTGACGGATGAAGAGGATGTTAGTGCCTACGAAATACATCCATCGCCGACCAGAAGCGCAATTTTCGACGCTGGACAGACAAGTCGTATAAACGTGGGGCATTTCATGGCCGAATTGATTGAAGATGAACAGCTATGGACGCTTTGGAAAGGCCAGATGCCCGTGATCTACAACAAGTCTTCCTGATTATGGTTTGTGTTTCCAGGCCGGGACGCAGAACAAGACGGTATGTTAAAGAAGTAAGCCTCGGACAGAGTGGGTAGCTTGGGTTTGAATAGTCCCAACTCCCGCCATATCACGAGGCTTACCATGAAAGCTCAAGCTTCACAGCTCGACTT
>BTQE01000104.1:0-11903 GCA_036985715.1 Rhodothermia bacterium | reverse complement strand
GTTCGTTCACTGGCAGTTTGGAGTGCGCTCTGCGACTGGACAATAAGAGCCGGATGAATCGAGAGGTTCACGTCCGGTTCTGTGAGGGCCTGGGGGTGCAATTCCCCTGGGCTACTCGACCCGCTGGTTGTAACCGGAAAAAGAACACTCCCGCAAGGGTAGCAGCGATGAACGGCAGATAAATCAAGAAAGAGGCGGGCGCAATCGCCCGCCATGGGATTCTACGCCCGCTTGACTTTGGTGGCCATAAGCGTGTTACACGGAACACAAAATCATACGGAAGAGACTGGCTGAATTTTCTTGATGATCTTTGCTGCAGGGGTGCGCATGGCGTGCCATAAATCCCAATTACGTTGACCATTGAGCCAAAATTCAGGCGAGGTCCCAAGTAAAGCAGACAGGCGCAATGCAGTATCCGGTGTAATACCTCGCTTGCCCTTTACGATTTCATTGACACGCGGATAGGAGACGTGAATCTTTTTGGCCAGCTGAACCTGCGTCATGCCGAGCGGATTAAGAAACTCCTCAAGAAGCATTTCACCGGGATGAGTAGGGGGGCGATTTGAAGGAAGCCGTGTCATGATCGATGGTAGTCTGTGACTTCAACCTGGGTAGGTCCTTTGTTTGTCCATACAAAGCATACCCGGTATTGGTCGTTGATTCGGATGCTGTGTTGATCGGATCTATCACCTTTCAGTTTTTCCAGCCGGTTTCCTGGAGGGGATCGAAGATCACCAAGTGTTTCGGCTTGATTAAGTTGATCAAGTTTTCGAATCGCAATTTTCCACAGCGTAGCCGGGCAAGCTTTGCTAGCCTGTTTCGTCCGCTTGCCATCGAAAATGTTTTCGGTTGCCTGATTCGCGAAAGATATGATCATGTATAACGTATATCGTTATGCATAACACGATCTAAAACGAGATGGGTTCCGTGTAACGGCTGGCGGATTTGCGGCGAGCATTCGACCCGCCTTCGGTGTGAAAGTCTCGGAGGAATGGCCTCTAATTCTCCTTGGTGAAGGACGATACACCTGACTCTGGTCGTGACTTCGTTGCCTTCGGCAATCCGGTCGAATCCGGGCCCCGATTTTCTTAGTGGTTCAGGAGCCTGTTTTGGCTAACAGCGTGTCGGTATCCTCCCGGTTAGTGAGTCGATATTCGACAGGCACGCGGATTCCGATCATCGAATGCCGTCGCCGCGTTTTATTGATGATGAATAAATTAGCAATCCGATTCCAAGAAGAATCGCTGGAATGCTGAGTAGCTGACCTACGCTCAAGGGAACAGGAAGAATGTAGGCCGCCTGTTGTGCTTTCACGTACTCGATAAAAAAGCGGGCGGAGAAAACCATCAAAAAGAAGAGCCCCAAGAGAAGACCGTCTGGCACAGATCTCCCACGCCGGCGATATATGGAATAAAGGACGGCGAATATGAGTACGTACGCGACGGATTCGTAAAGCTGAGCCGGGTGCCTTGGCAGACTGTCGACACGAGAAAATACTACTGCCCATGGTACATCAGTCGGATCTCCGATGATTTCCGAATTGAAGAAATTACCCAGGCGAATTAGTGCCCCAGCTAAAGCCGTTGGAATGGCGATTCGATCCAGGAGCCACAGATAGGGCTGTGCATCACGAGAACGGGAATAGAGGTAAAGTCCGATTCCGATGCCGATGCCTCCACCGTGGCTTGCCAGACCACCCTTCCAAACTTTCAGAATCTCGAACGGATGGCTGAAATAGTAGTCGGGATTATAAAAGACGACTTCTCCCAGGCGCGCTCCCACGACCGTAGCAACCAGCATGTAGACGAGCAATCGACCAAGATCTTCCTCCGGCTTCTCTTCCAGCACATATATCCGCCTGATTATTTCATAGCCGATCAGAAAACCCGTCGCAAAGAGAAGACCATACCATTTGATCGAAAATGGTCCTAATTCGATTAGAACGCGGTCAACGTTCCAGACGAATGGTGTAGCATCTGTCATTGGGATCGACTCACCAGTTTTCCAGAAAATGGAGACTACCAAACAACCGTGCGCCGCGTAACACGTATTCTGAGGACCGCCCGCCCTCAAATTGTCAACGCGAATACAATTCTGAGTTGGTACAAGTGTAATAACCCGTAAGGCTTGATACAATAGAAACCGGTGACCACTCGGCTCCAGTCTGGGTGTCACGAATCGGCTTGCGGCAGCTGACCCTTACCGTTCCGCCGCCTTGAGTGAATGAGGCCATACCGCACAGTCAGGTTCGCACGCCTCGCCGAATCTCTTCGGTGATTCGCTCCGGTTCGTCCATCTCCGGTAGCTCGATCAGCTCTGCAGCCGGGTCGTTCGCCAAGACCGGGGTCGAGGTGGCCGACAGTTTACCACGAAGCAGATCTGCCAATCGTGTGAGCCTCTCCGTATGCCGTATTGCCCGCTGCGATATGAATGCGCGGACTACTGCAAACGCCCCAATTACTATTCCACCGGCCAAAGCGAATGCCACTAAATCGGGTTGCTCAGTGAGCAGGACGCCTGCGAAGAAGACGCTCAAGAAAATGGGCACAGCATACAAGACGGCAACTCCCCCATAATTCTTTCGGATCTGGATCGACGTCTTGCCGTCCGCAGGACGTATCACAACCTGCGTTTTTGTGAAATTGATGCCGTCAGCGCCTTCTCCAATGGCGTGCATCCATTCCCGAGCCCGCCCAACTTCGCTGACTTGCCCCTTGCGATTGGTGAACCTCCGAAGTTCCAGCACGATATTCTCCCACTGCTCCTCGGTCATCGTCTCGCCAACAACCCGCGTCTCATTGATGACGAAAGGAGCGCCCCAGAGGCTAAACTTTCTGTCTGAGTTCAGGCGGTCCTCCAACTCTAGCGCCGCCGTCTGCAAGTGCTCAGGAGGAAGGCCGAGTTCAGAAGCGATGTGCTCGATCTCCTGTAAAGAGAGGCTACGCTCGGACGCCCCCGTCGCCCTTTCATGCAACTCGGTCGCGCGCTGGATCAGCGAGCCAATCTCCTTTTCGTTGTAGCTGCGCTGTGCAGGTCTGTTGCTATCCATATACGCAATCGTTTTGTGTCAATAAACCATGCTAATACGGGGCTGCCCCCTCTCCGGTTGCTCTGCACGCTGTGTAAACAAGGGCAGCCAACAGGAATTCGACAGACCACTCCCGGGTAATTGTTGAGGTGCCTACAATCCCCAGCTGGTACAAGTGTATCGTGAACAATTACTTGATCCAGTATAGGGAGGCGGCAATCCGGTTCCGATCAGCCGAAAAGCATTGTCGAGCTGGCGGCATACTAAGGGTGACAAATTACTTCTTTCCGAACGGATCGAAACAAACTCTGAAAAACTTTAATTCAATGAGTGGTCGATCTTTTTACGCTTCTGTCGAGCCATTATCTTGATTTATGACTGACAGAATTGTCTTGGGAGGCCCGGATTATGTGGCAGAATTCTGTTATTCGTACGACTTCTCGTTTCGTCGTGGTTTTTGCACTCGCAGGTCTGGTCGGTACCTGCAACGTCTTCAGCGAATCCTCGTGCTTCGACAATGGAGGCATTGACACCGAGATCACTAAAAACCACGGCCATAAACTCAGAATACCAAGCAAGGACTTTACCGACCCTACCGATGGCACCTACTCAATCCAGGGAAATGCCAGTCACGACCATGTGGTCATCTACATAGGTGAACAACTCGCGACCGTCTCCGACTTCAATTCAGAGACCGTGACCTCTTCGACATACGCTTCGGACAACCATTCGCACCGCGTTACACTCGACTGTAAATAGTTGAGAATGCTGAATCAACTGTATCAGCCGCTTCCTTTTTCGGGCAGCTAACCTTGATCTGCCCCTACAGATTTGCAGAACCGCTAAACCACCCTGTCAAATCGTTCCGAGAAGAGTCGCCGAAGCCCTTCGGTACGATTCTCAGTGAGTCCATGCAGCGCGTAAAACTGGATGAAATTCTGCGCGCGTGACCTTCAAGACAGATCATATTTTTTCACGAAGCGATTTCCTCAAACTCCTCGACTAGCTTCTTGAGCGTTGAGTGCAACTGAGTCATGCGACGCTGACCGACCGTCTCAACGTAACGCTGCGTAATGTCCCGCGTGATACCGACGTAAGCCAGGAGCATCTTAATTCCGTTCTTGGTCAGAACGACGAGCTTCGCCCGGCCGTCTGTTGGATCAGGCTTGAGCGCCACGATTCCTCGCTTCGTCATTTCACGGACGAGCGGCCCGACAGTCTGTTTGCTTAAACCTGATCGCTCCGCAAGGTGGGATATGCGAATCCCCTCCAAATCCATACTGAGAAGCAGGTCAAGGTGATTCTCTTTTATTGGCCCAAGATCACGGGCCTTGAATTCGGCGAGCACTTCGAAGCCGAACATCTCAGACGCACGGCTCAGGAGGCTACCGAGATTATCCTGACGCTCGGAGGCGAGTTCTTGCTGATCGATCTCTGCAGGTAATTGGGGCAACTGGTACGGGGGTCGTACTATTCTCGCTGATTGGTACGGATATTTTACTATCTCTACCAATCAGTACGAAGCCCGTACCGAATTTCCGACATGCGCCCGTGCGAAAAGAGTAGAGCCGACCGCTGACTGCCAGGCCCCTTGGTAGTGCAAGGGAGCCGCTTCTAACTACTACCAAATAATCTCAGCGATCGCGATCCCTGACTCGCCGGCCACAGAGTAGAGTAGATAAGTTCTTCCATTCTCTTCAAAGAGGGCTGGATCGCGAAGCTGGCGGACCTTGCCTTTGGCAAAACCTCTCTCTGATGGCACTGCAGGTAAATATGCACCTTCCCACTCCATCTCTGGTTCGAGGACAACGACGGGCGGGGTTTCCTTCCACGCCATCCAGTCTGGAGATAAATTGATCGTCGAGAGCATGATTCGCTCGGGGTTTTCTCCAACGATCGTATAAAATACGTACAACGTACTATCCCGCACGGTAACGGCGGTGTGCCGCATATCATTGTTGAAAAGCGTAGGACCCTTTTCGAATCCATCCATTCCATTTGCTGATCGGTAGAAAATGCCCGGCATGCCCAGTGCGTAGAAAGACTCTTGCCACCTGAATACTCTGAAATAAGAATACCCGAGATAGTCGTCACGAGTCTCGAACTGAATACCATCCGATGAGGTGGCAACCAGCGACCGCTGACCCCAACTGCCCTGCTCTTCCGGTAAACTGGCCGGGTAGACCAGACAGTGATAGTATAGCCGGATCTGCCGAGTGGCCCGATCGACGATGACGTCTGGCGAAGCCACGTGCTTGTCGCTTTCCAGGTTTTCGGGATCGTCGCAGACGGTTTCCTCGAGCCGAAGCACACCAGGTTCAAAAATCGTCCACGGACCCGTGAGCGTGTCGGAATAGGCCAGACGGATGTACTGCCCGACATGGTGGGCAAAATATAGATAGTATCGTCCAAGCGGGTTCTCTACCCAGTCGGGGACGCGAATCAAGGAGGGGCCGTTGATGTTTTCGCCGTCATTGCCAGCAAGCATCGCGGGTCGAATGATGGGGTTGTTCTCCAGGCGAATGACTCGCGGAGCTTTTTGCGCCAAAACTCCGGCGGGTATTAGCGTTCCGAGATAGATTGTTGCAAACACGATCAAACTGACCGTATCACGCCCGATGAGATATCCTTCCTTTTTCATTCTGATTTGGGTTAGTTCTCGTGGATAGTACGATCGCCGTACTATCCGCGAAAACGGAGATGGGAAAGACCATTCGTCAAACACCTTACGGGATCGGCTCAAGGTCAGGTTCGACAAAGGCCGTCCTGGCGCTCTCTGAAAACAGCCGTTCCCTGGAATAGTGCGTCAACATGATTTCGGTTTTCAGTAGCCTCGGATTTTGGCTGATGAATTCTTCGGATGACGAGCTGGGATCAGACTGATTCATAAAAAGGTCGACGGCGAGCATCCACGCTCGCGAAATCGTTTCGTGGTATTTCGACTTCTCGATGCCATGGTAATTGATAAACGCCTTGAGGCCAGAGCGGAACCTGGCATGCGCCTCACGGGCGACATGCTGCGTTAGAAGAATGTAGGCGAGTCTAACGTGTTCACGATGGTGAAACTCGTTTTCTGGAAAAAGGCGCGCCTCAAACTGACTCAAGAATTCTCGATCGTCAGTTGAGATAAGGTGCTTTGATCGATTTTTTATCGACTGGTCATGCAGCATTGAACACTATGCGACTATCGGCTACAAAGCTACCAAGTCCAATACCAAAATGTCACTTTCTTGTTTTCCCACGGTAAAGTAGAATCGATTGCCGTCTGTAGCGAATTCTGCCCGCGTTGACGGAATATCAGGATCGTCGAGAACGACAAGAAGCTCTGGCGTCCCGCCATTTACATCGATGGACCAGAAACTTGAACGATTACTGTCATCAAAAGCCCGATAGTAGACGGTTTGGCTATCTGACGACCATTCCGGAAACACAGGCATTGGTAGTTGATTCGTTCCCGTGCTTCGAACCAGTACGATTACCGGATCGCTCGTCACTTGACATAGCGTCTTCGGGTCGGCCGGAACGACATATACGTGCCGCTTGCCATTACTAAACGAATGAAAAGTGATCTCGTCGCCCCTTGGTGACCACGACGGCAGTTGTCGGTGAGACCAGCCTGGTCTCCTCCATCAGTTCGTTCAACGCGCTGCCCTCAACGTACTCCATGGCAATGAAGGTTTGACCGTCCACTTCATCGATTTCGTATATGGTCGCGATGTTCGGGTGATTTAACGCCGAGGCTGTTTTGGCTTCGTGGATAAATCGTTTTTTCCCATGCTCATCCTGGCTCAGATACGGAAGTAGAAATTTGAGCGCGACGAAGCGATCGAGAATGGCGTCTTCCGCCTTATAGACAGAACCAATCCCTCCGGCGCCCAGCTTTTCCAGGATTCTGTAGTGGGAAATGATCTTGCCGATCATGTCAGTTCAAGATTCCGGGTGTACGGATATGAGAAAGTGAGATGGTTTACTTCGGTACGCAATGACGAAAACGATCCGTGATCGTGCAGCGTGTTAATCATTAAGTATACAGTAAATCCCAACGAATTCGACAGAGGCAGAGACGCGAATCGGGGTCTACCACTCGGAGATGTTACTTGCGTTTGATAGACTCAGAGAACTTCACCACACCCGTTTCGAGGGAATATTCGGCTCTGATTACCATAATGTCTCCCTGGTTGATCAATTGAGTCAGGGCTTATGAGTTTCGAAGTCCTCTTACCGAGGCCCGTACGTTTGCCCGAATCGCTCGACGGACCAGATATTCGAATTCTGTCCCGCTCGCGTACATCTCTTCGACATCAACATTGAAAAGCTCACTGATCTCCGGATTTACATTCGTAGCTGCCAAGGACAGTCCGCCGGCAGTGAGACGGGCGAATCCGTTTCCCTGCACCAATGAAGGGAGAGAGTGAACCACAAAATATTCCGGGCATGGCCTGAAGAATGCACATAAATCTCCAATTATATTGAGTGCAGATCAGTCCTTCGAAAAGCGGCTTAACAAACTGTCCTCTGTAAAGGGGAAAGGTCAACTCTCTACGACAGAGTACCCATCACGTTGAAAACCACGAAAAAAAAGTTCCCTCTCAAGACACTTCTCAGCTTTCTGGGACCCGGATTTATTGTCACAGTCGGCTTCATAGATCCGGGAAACTGGGCGACGAATATCGAAGGCGGATCGAGATTCGGCTACGAACTTTTGTGGGTCATTACGCTGAGCACGATCATGCTGATTGTGATCCAGAACATGGCGGCCAAACTCGGAATTGCTACGGGTAAATCCCTTGCCGTTAACATTCGGGAACGATTTTCACAGTCGGTATCGGCGTTTCTGGGGGTGACCATTGTCGTAGCAGCCGTCGCGACCGATGTAGCCGAACTGATCGGAGGGGCTATCGGATTCAAACTCCTTTTCGGCATGCCGCTCTGGTCAGGGGCTCTGCTGACCGTTCTTCTTGAGGTATTTCTGATCGTAAGCCAGAGATATCATCGGATCGAGACGATTATCATGGGCTTTCTGCTGATTATCGGCCTCGCATACCTTGTGGAAATCCTGATCGTGAAGCCCGACTGGGGCGCCGTGGCGACCTCCGTGGTCATTCCGAAACTTGATCGGAGCAGCATATATGTAGCCATGGCCATACTGGGCGCGGTAGTCATGCCCCACAATATATACCTGCACTCCAACGTGATTCACAGTCGGAAATGGGGTCTGTCAGAGGAGAAAAAGATGTCGCTTTTGCGCTACGAGAAAATCGATACCTCTTTGGCGATGATTATGGGGTGGGTCGTGAACTCGGCGATGATCATCGTTGCAGCGGCAGTATTTTCCCGCAATAATATTGTAGTGGACAGCATTGAGCAGGCATCGGCGACCCTGACTCCTCTGGCCGGACCTCTCGCCGGTCTCCTGTTCGCCATCGCCCTCGTTTTTGCGGGGATTGGTTCGTCCATTACGTCTTCCATGGCGGAGGCCAACGTCATTACCGGATTCCTTGGTAAACCGGAGGACCCCCGGACCGTATTCTACAAGATATCCGTCTTCGTAACAGCCATTCCTTCATTCCTGATCATTCTCCTGTCGATGGATACATTTCGCATCCTGATTTTCAGTCAGGTCGTTTTGAGTATTCAACTTCCCTTTACGCTCATTCCGCTCCTGATCCTTTGCAGCAACCACAATCTGATGGGCCGCTTTAAAAGCAGCCGGATAGAATTCTCTGCGGCAGTTCTCATTTCCGCGATCGTAATTATTTTGAATCTCTATCTGCTCTATGCAACTATCACAGGAGGCTGACATGCAAGTGTATAAAAAGATTCTGGTCACCATGGACTGCTCATCGGTAGACGATTTGATCGTCGAACACGCTTCGGCTCTGGCGATTCAGAACAAGGCTGAAATAACCCTTCTCCACGTGGTTCACTCCCACACACTCGGCCAGGACCGCGTGCTTCGTGCATCAGCGGAAACGTTTCTGAAAGACCGGGCCGACGGTTTGCAATCCCGGGGTGTACGGACGCGCATTTTGATCAAAAGCGGCGAACCCGATGAAGAGATTCTTCAGGAGATCGAGGAAGGTGACTATGATCTCGTGGCCATGGCCATGCACGGTCACTCCTTCATCGGCGACATACTTTTCGGGTCTGTTTCGCGGACTCTGAAACACAGGATCAGTATTCCCCTGTTATTGATCGGGCCGGAGCGCTGAGGCTCTTTCGCTCAGTTTATTGCCGGCGCGAAACAACGCCCCTGCGCCGTAAATCAGCGAACCACAACAAAGGACTGCGTTTGTACTTTCCGGCCCATCTGAACACGCACGTAGTACATCCCGGCGGATAAATTGGCGCTACCTATGTGTATGGTAAGCGTTCCGGCAGTAAGATCTTCTTCCAGACAGGATCTGCGACAAACTCGGCAGGCAAATCCGGCTCCTGATCTGCCTCAATTGCGACCGCTGTTGTCGGCGAAAACTATCGAAATACGTATGCGCGCCTGAATAGAGAACACAATCTTCTCTTCTCAAAATACAACTCCATCAGGCTGAAGGCGGCCCTTAGAGCACGACGTCGCACCGGGTTTAACATATGAACGGGCCGCCACGGGAATTCGGTTGCACTGAAAGCACTACTTACCCGAACGATCGTAAAACCACCAATCGGTGGCATTGTTACCCGCCGATTACCATGCAGGGATTATAACTTCATTACTCGTATTTACCTGGCCACCACGAGTGATTTGGAAATCACACCTGCTTCCGAGGAAATACGAACAGCGTAAACTCCGGACCTATGTGCCGAGTTTGGCTGCGGACCTGGCGCGTATGATTTCACTGAACTGAACACCGTCGATCGTTACCAGCGTGTCTGCCCTCGAAGCGACGACGTCGGGACCGATGTATTCGAGTTTTCGAATTTTGTTGCCGCCAAACGCCAGCCCGGAGTTGCAGTCCTCTCGTTTCGCGTAAACTTCGACACGGCCGCCGAGACACTCCTACAGGCGATCCAGTTTCTCGATCGGCGTCGGCCTGAACCTGAGTGGATAGCGTTCAAACTTCTCCAGCATTCCGGTCCTCCGGGGCGCTAATTGGCCCGATATAGTATGACTTGACGCGTCTGCCCGTCTCCGTAATTTTGTGTAGCCGTAGGTTCAAACTTCACTTCAAAAAGCGGAATGGCATTTATACGAAGCAAGGAAGTACAATTCATCGAACCAAACAAGACCAGCGTGCTTATGCTCGGCTTATTTGGGGATCAGCCGCACATTCCCAACGGCCAATTAAATTGCACACCGATCAAGCAAGGATTCTACTTTTCCGAATGTCGGTCAAGTGCAGCTTGTTGTGAGAGAGCCGCCTCCCGACTATCATGAGGACTCGATACTCTTCGACGGAGCGTGTGTTCAGCGCCAGAACACATGCGCCCGGAGGCTGTGCACACTTAAAAAGACAATCTGATCATGAAACGACGCTCGTTTATTAAAAACCTGTCGACCGGTATCGGATCGCTTGCCCTGCTACCCGGTCTCGCCCCGGAAATTCCAGATCGGTTGACAAGACTCACCGAAGAACTCGCCGCGATGAGCACCCCAGACGATTTATGGAAACGTGTGCGCAAAGAGTTTCAATTCAATCCTGGAGTGGTCCACTTTAATTCCGCGACACTCGGAGCTACTCCTCGATTGGTCCTTGATGCTATGTCAAGCTATGTGTACAAGCTAGAGGGCAATCCCGCCGTCAATATGTTCGGATGGGGTGGCTCCCAGATGGAGGAGGTGCGGGCGAAAGCCGCGGATTTTATCGGGGCGAAGCTGGAAGAGGTTGCGTTCACCCGCAATACGACGGAAGGCATGAACGCAATCGCCGACGGCCTTGATCTGAAAGCTGGCGATCAGATTCTGACCACAAATCACGAACACGGCGGCGGCATGGTGGGCTGGCAGAATCTGCGCAAAAAGCTGGGAGTCGAGATTGTCTACGCGAAGATGCCTCGCTTCGCTCGGAGCAAACAGCAACTCGTCGATCTGATAGCTGAAAGGATCACACCCAAGACAAGAGTGTGCAGCCTGAGTCACATTGATACGATCACGGGCGTTCGCATGCCGCTACCCGAGATATCTGTGATCATGCGTGAAAAAGACATCATCCTGGTCGGCGATGGAGCGCAGGCACCGGGACAGATTCAGGTCGATGTTTCGGTCCTCGGCGTGGACGCCTATGCATACAGCGCACATAAATGGTTTCTGGGACCGAAAGGAAGTGGTGTGCTCTACATACGAAAGGAAACTCAGGATCGCATACGCCCAACCCTTCTCTACAGCGGCTACTCCAGTTATTCGGCTTCGAGTGGCACTCGAAATGCCGCCCACATTATGGGGCAGCGCGTAACGATCGAGTTTCACGACAGCATCGGCCGCGACAAAATCGAAGACCGCTGTCGTGAACTGAGCGGATATTTACGAACTCAGCTCGTAGAGATGCCCGAGCTGACCATCATGACGCCTGAGAATCCCGAACTTTCATGCGGCATCGTGACGTGTACTCTGAACAAGGGAAAGAATTCGGAAATCGTAGCGCGCATGCGGGATGAGCACGGAATCATTCTTAAAGCCGCTCAGGGTACGTACGCCTACAGTACGGAGGATGGACTCGATCGCGAAAACTATAACGCGATTCGATTTTCTACCCACATCTTCAACAGCAAGGCCGAGATCGATCACGTCACCGCCAGGCTGGGGGAGATGTTTGCGGAGTTCTAGCTAACCCGCGTGCTGCGAGCGCCTTAACAGGCGTTACATCCGTTCTAGGCATCGTCGCCTATGTCACTACCCCTTCGAGTCGGTCTATCAGCTCCGTTACATCGCTCATCTTTTCCA
>BTQE01000103.1:0-11985 GCA_036985715.1 Rhodothermia bacterium | reverse complement strand
CAGATTTATTCGGTCAACCTCAGCTGCTCCAGCTCCAAATATTTTGGAGAAGATCGAAGATCTGTTCAAAGTACCTGTAATAGAGACCTATGGGATGACTGAGACTTCTCATTTGCTTGCGGCCAATTCCCTTCCTCCAGCCATAAGAAAAGCGGGTTCTGTAGGTCCCGCTGCTGGTCCAGAGCTCGCCATCATAGATACGAACGGGATATTCCTAGAAGTGCGGGAGATCGGCGAAATTGTAGTTCGCGGTGACGAACTCGAATGTGGATATATGGATGATGATGAAGCGAACGAGAAGGCATTCATAAACGGATGGTTTCGAACAGGCGATCTCGGATACCTCGATGAAGACGGTTATTTGTTTATTACAGGACGCCTAAAAGAGGTAATTAATCGCGGTGGAGAAATCATTGCGCCAAAAGAAATTGATGATGTCCTGTTGCGTCATCCTGCAGTTCGACAGGCGGTGACGTTTGCAGTACCGGACGAATTAGCCGGTGAAGAGGTGGCCGCTGCGATCATTCTGGAAGAAACCGAAACGGTCCTGGAGCGCGAGCTACAGGAGTTTTGTTCCGTGCACCTCGTTGACTCGAAAGTGCCAAGACGATTTATTTTTCTAGCTGAGATACCGAAAGGTCCATCGGGAAAGCTAATGCGAATCGGACTGGCCGAGCATCTTGGAATGGATTCAGCAAATGACTCAGTATCGCACAGAAACTCAGGAGTATCCTGGGATCGTGATCTAGAGAATCCGAATACGTCGACAGAGGAACAACTCGCAAAGATCTGGAAAAACATACTGGGTCTAACGGAATTAGGCGTTATGCAAGAATTCCTGAATGTAGGGGGTGATTCTATTCAGATCGGGCAAATTTGCGCTAAGGTCGAAGATGAATTCGGAGTCGAGTTGTCCTTTATCGATTTCTTTCGTTCACGAACCGTAAGAGACTTATCGGGTGTGATTGACAACATGCTCGCGGTGCGACGTTCGATCAAGCCAGATTCAGAGTCGAATATTTCCGTGCCAAACAGTGAACGATAAAATAGCCCAAGTACAGCGTGACACGAGATTTTAATATCCCTACAACCTCTGCAAGCGGTTTCGACAATAATGATCTCAAAAGCGAGATCCAGAGAAGCGAACCGTCCTTTGCGCAGGAGCGCCTGTGGTTCCTGGACAAGTACGAAAACGAAGAGAGCGTCGCGTATAACAGTGCGAACGCGGTAAGCATTGATGGGTCTTTGGACGTTCACGAATTTGAGCGGGCACTGAATGAAATCTACAACCGCCACGACGTATTGCGGGCATTTTTCATCGAAGAGGATGGACGTCCAGTGATGGCTGTGCCTGCGTCAAACTCGTTTCCACTGAAACACGTCGATCTTCGCAAGGTCTCTGAACCGACTCGTTCGGAAAAACTCGAAGAAATACTAAAAAGGGGACTCGAAGTACCCTTTCGTCTTGCAACGGGTCCACTCGTTCGCGGATATTTGATTCGACTACGAAATGATTCGCACGTTTTTTTATTGGTCATCCACCACATTATAACCGACGGTTGGTCGAATCAGATCTTTCGATCCGAATTATCTGCCTTGTATTCGGCGTACATCGAGGGGCAGTCGTCAGCGCTCGAACCATTGCCGGTTCAGTATTCTGAATATGCGGCGTGGCAGCGAGCGCAACTGAAAGATGACATTTTAGAGAGAAAAATCTCCTATTGGAAAGAGTACCTCTCGAGTCCTCGATCCACACTGGATCTACCAACGGACCTCCCACGACCCGCTGTTCAAACGTTTCGTGGAACAACGAAGTCGTTCAGTCTCGATCGTGAATTAAGTGAGCGTATTCGCCTATTTGGAAGAAAACAGGGTGTAACCATCTTCATGACATTGGTGGCAGCGTTCAAAACGCTTCTTTTTCGTTATACGGGAGAGCCGGATGTGATTATCGGCACGCCCGCGGCAAATCGATTACGTAGCGAATATGAATCACTGATCGGTTTTTTTGCAAATACGCTGACTCTTCGGACGGATTTTAGCGATGACCCCACATTTTTAGAACTCGTTGTTCGAATACGAGACACGTCACTGGAATCGCTCGACCATCAGGATCTGCCATTCGAGTTACTTGTGGCCGAGCTCTCACCGGACCGTGACTTGAGCCGAAATCCACTCTTTCAGGTAATGTTCGCTCTGCAAAACGTTCCCCAAAGGGGTTTCGACCTACCTGGACTTGAGGTCAAACGATTATTCGTGAGTGGTAGTAGCTCCAAGTTTGATCTTACGCTAAATGTATTTGACGAACCTGCCGGTTTCAGAGGCAGCATCGAATTTAGTACAGATCTGTTTGACGCATCGACGATCGACAGAATGATCGGGCACTTCGAGACGCTTCTGCTGGCAATTGTCGAGAATCCCGACGAGCACGTATCTCGACTTCCCCTTACAACCAGAGACGAGCGCGACGCGCTTGTAAATGAATTTAACCGTACGACCGTTGGTTATCCCGCAGACAAAAGCGTCCACGGTCTATTTAGTGAACAGGTTGCCCGTACTCCAGATCGAACGGCCGTAGAATTTGAAACCGAACATCTTTCGTATCGAGAATTGGAACAACGGTCGAATCAGCTTGCGCATTGTTTGCGACAAAGCGGAGTTACACCCAGTGATCTAATTGGAGTCTGTCTTAAGCGTTCTACGGAGCTTGTTGTGGCTCTACTTGGAATCTTGAAGACAGGAGCGGCCTATGTTCCGATCGATCCAGACTTTCCGACTCGGCGTATTGGTTTTATGATTGAAGACGCTGAGATGGACTACCTGGTAACGGAGGTCGCGCTGTGCTCTAGATTGTCCGACCACGATATTCAATTTGTATGCCTGGATGCCGACAAAGAATCGATTGCGTTGATGAGTTCGGAGTCCATCCCAGTCGAAATCTCGAGCGAGTCCCTGTCCCATGTCATATTTACATCAGGATCGACCGGAAGACCGAAAGGTGCACAGATTTCTCATCGTGCTTTTCTGAATTTACTCATCTCAATGAAAAGCGAGCCCGGCTTCGCAGAGAATGACGTGATTTTGTGTATCACGACGCCATCGTTTGATATCGTGGGTCTTGAGATATTTCTACCTCTGATGTGTGGTGCAAAAACAGTAATGCTGTCCGAAAAAATTGCTGGTGATGGAGAACGTCTCGCAAAAGCTATCGAACATCACCAGGCGACTGTGCTACAGGCGACGCCAACGACTTGGCGCTTATTGGTCGACTCGGGATGGGAGGGACGGCCGAATCTTAAAATGTTTTCCGGAGGGGAGGCGCTACCAAAAACCCTCGTCGAGTCACTCATCGGTAAAGGCTCCGAGCTATGGAATATGTACGGTCCAACAGAAACAACCGTTTACTCTTCGATAGAGAAAATCCATAACGATACTGAACCGATATCTATCGGGCGACCCATCGCCAATACGCAGATGTACATCCTTGATGATAAACTCGAACCGGTTCCGATCGGTGTTGAGGGCATGCTCTATATCGGCGGCGATGGACTAGCAGCCGGGTACTTGGGGCGTGATGAACTAACAGATGCAGTATTCATAACGAATCCGTTCGGGACAGGTCGGATTTACAAGACAGGGGATCTTGCTAAGCGGCTTCTCGACGGACGACTCGTTTGTCTGGGCCGCGACGACACTCAGGTAAAACTACGGGGAATCCGGATAGAATCCGGTGAAATCGAGCATGTCATAGATCAATACAAGCAGGTTCGGTCCTCGGCTGTGGTTATTCGTGAGGATACACCCGGAGACCAAAGGCTTGTTGCCTACATCGTAACGAAAAGTAAATCGGACACAAGCGAGCTGCTCCTCTATCTTCGAGATCAACTTCCCGAGTATATGATTCCTTCGGCCTTCGTCTATCTGGACGAGTTGCCTGTAACTCCAAATGGAAAGATTGATAGAAAAGCCCTTCCCGAGCCAGATGAAATAAGGCCAGAGCTATCTCAGAGTTACACGGCTCCGAAAACGGCAACTGAAAGCGCCCTCGCTGAGATCTGGAGTGAAGTTCTCAGGCTCGATCGGGTCGGAGTCGAAGACAGTTTCTTCGACTTAGGAGGACATTCGTTGAACGCCATTCAGGTCCAGTCGCGTGTGCGAGAGTATTTCAAGAAGGAAGTGCCACTCAAGGCCATGTTTGAATATCCTAGCATTGCTCGATTAGCCCGGTTTATCAATACACTGTAATTAGGCGATGGTGCGCAATATCTCAGGCAGAAAAATGTGCCACTCCTTTTGGTCAACAATCCGACCTCATCCAGATATTTTGTGGCTTAAGTAGTTGAAATATGTCCATCCCTCCCATTTCTAGACGAAATCCAGAAGACGTAACGCGGCTCTCGTTCGGACAACAGCGGCTATGGTTTCTGGATCAGCTCGATCCCGGTAGGCCCACCTACAACATACCGGCCGCCTATCAGATAGACGGCCCCGTAGACTTTTCTATTCTCGAAGAGTGCTTCTCCGCTCTGGTGGAACGCCATGAGTCGCTTCGCACGCACATTGACGTCGCTGATGGTGAGCCCGTTCAAATCATAGTAGGTCCTTTTTCACCACGAATCGATGTCGTGGATCTCTCTGCGTTCTCGGAAGAGGAACGAGAATCAGAGGTTCTTAGACTCATCGGCGAAGAAAGTACGATACCATTTGATCTGTCGACGGTCCCACTTTTTCGAGTCAAAGCGTTTCCGCTCAGCGCAAACAGAAGTATACTGTTTCTCTTGATGCACCACGCCATTTCAGATGGGTGGTCCATGAAGGTTCTGTTTGACGAGCTTTCGTCTCTATACGGGACGATTTCTACCGGACATCCGACCCTTCTTCCCGAACCGAAGATCCAATATGGCGACTTTTCCGAGTGGCAACACATCTGGCTCCAGGGCGATGCGCTATTAGACGATTTGGGTTACTGGAAGGACCAGCTCCATGGCGTATCCGAGTTGGAATTACCCACTGATATCCGTCGGACCGAGATCCATCGGCACGTCGGGGCATCCGAATCCATAGAATTGTCAAGGGAATTGTCCCGTTTCTTGAAGGAGCTTAGTGCCAAAGAAGGAGTCACGCTGTTCATGACAATGCTCGCGACCTACAAAGTCTTACTGTATCGCTATTCAGGTCAGGAAGATCTTGTGGTCGGAGCTCCCATATCCGGGAGGAACCGACTCGAAGCTGAGAAAACGATTGGTCTTTTTCTGAACATGATACCGCTTCGTACTCAGCTCACGTCTGATCTGACATTTTTGGAGCTATTGGAACGCGTCCGAGAAGTCAATCTGAACGCGTATGTGCACCAGAATCTGCCCTTCGAAAGGATGATCGAGGAACTAAGCCCTGAGCGCAATCTGGAGCGCGATCCGATTATCAGTTCGATAGTCAATTTCTTACCGCCTTCGTGGAGGCAACTTGATCTTGACGGTATGGCGGTCAAGAGACTCCGTCTCGAAAATCGTACATCGCATCTTCCGTTGTCACTCTATGTCGGTGAGGAGTCGGGTCGTCTCTTCATACGTTTGGTCTATCAGCCGGCCTTATTCAGTTCAGAAGGTATGAAATGCTTTCTCGAGCAATACGAATATGTGCTGGAACAGGTCGTTGCCAACCCAGAAAAGTGTTTATCAGAATACTCACTCGTAACGGAGAGTGCCTCGACCATTCTCCCGAATCCTGCTCAAAAGCTGGATGAACCACGACACCAGCCCGTCCCGGAGCAGTTTCGGTCCCAGGCGATGAAGACGCCTGCTGCGACAGCGATTTCATACGGAAACCAGACGTGGAGCTATCTCGACCTGGCAGAATCATCAGGGAAAGTTGCCGTAGAACTTCTCGCAAATGGTCTTGAGAAAGGCGATGTCGTTACCGTTGAAGGATCGTCAAACTTCGCGTTGATCTCCTGCATTTTGGGAGTGATTCGAAGTGCGGGCGTCCTTCTCATACTTGATTCTGAGCTGCCCGACTTGAGAAAGAAGATCATACTGGAGCAGGCCGCAGCGAAATGGGCTCTGACGCCGGATAATAATTTTGAAGTGATACGGCTTCGTACTCTACAAAACTCGACTAGTAATACTATTGTCATTCAGACTGAAATATCACTGGAGTCGACGGAGCAGCAGCTTCTCAGCGATGCAGAAACAGCCCTTGAACTTCCGACAATCGAACCCAACGACGCTGCGTATATCTTCTTTACATCTGGAACGACTGGAATCCCGAAGGGGGTTTTGGGAAGTCACAAGGGGTTGAGCCATTTTCTGGACTGGCAGCGAGAATCGTTCGATGTTGGCCCTGACGATCGCGTCGCCCAGTTGACGGGCTTGTCCTTTGATCCTGTTTTACGAGATATCTTTTTGCCGCTCACCAGCGGTGCGACACTTTGTGTTCCAGATATGGGAGTTAAATATGATGCCGACGCTGTTCTGGATTGGCTGGAGTTTGAGCAGATTACCATCGTCCATGCGGTTCCGACGATTGCTGAATTATGGTTATCAAATGCGAAGGGTGAAAGCCGAAACCACATGCTTCGCCACGTATTTTTTGCCGGTGAGGCGTTGACGGATAGTCTTGTAAAGAAATGGCGCAGAGTATTCCCGGGCTGTGAGGTCGCCAACTACTACGGTCCCACCGAGACGACGCTCGTAAAGTGTTGCTATCGCGTGCCGACTAAGCTGAGCGAAGGAGTTCAACGACTCGGATCACCACTTCCTCAGACGCAGGTACTGATCATGACCGAAAACCATCAGTTGTGCGGAATCGGAGAGCCAGGAGAAATAGCCATTCGGACACCGTTCCGGACATTTGGATATGTCAACGAGATATCTGATATCGGAAGATGTTTTGAGCCAAATCCCTTCGGGTCTGACGATAACGATTTGATTTACTATACCGGCGACAGCGGTAGGTACCATGCTGACGGAACGCTGGAGATTTTAGGACGCCTCGACGATCAGATTAAAATCCATGGCGTTCGAATCGAACCGGACGAAATCACGGCGTCTCTAACGAATCATCCTGACGTGAAAACGTGTATTGTGATAGCCTGCACTGATGAAAATGGAGACTCTTTTTTGGCGGCCTACGTCGTGCCTGAAACTGCAGTAACTCTCGATCGGGCAGCCTTAAGGACGTACTTGAGCGACCGATTGCCGTCGGCGATGATTCCATCATCCATCGTATTCTTGACGGAGTTGCCCTTCACTCCAAACGGAAAGGTAGACAGAAAGGCGCTTCCGGCGCCTGATGATGAACATCTGGCTCCCGAGGCTGACTACGTTGAACCTCGTTCAAAAGAGGAAGAGAAAATCACAGCAATTTGGAGAGAGATATTGGGCCAAGAACATTTTGGTGTACACCACAATTTTTTCGACTTGGGTGGTCATAGTCTCGCGGCGGTTCAGGTTATCAATCGACTAAGACGCGAATTCGATATTGAACTCCCACTGCGAGTAATTTTTGAAGCGCAAACCGTCTCGCAGCTGGCGGCGCGTATTTCGGCTGGAGAAATCGATCAAACGTCAGGTCCCTAAATCGGATAAGCGTTTCCAAACGGCGCAAATATTATTGTCATTACATTATTATTAGTTGATGACATGAATGCATGTTACTGACCCCGACGTGGGACTCGAACCCAATAGACATGTGCTCCTTAATGACACGCCTGAGCAGCAAACAAATTGCCGGTATATGGCCGCTCACAAACTTGGAGCAGTATGTTGGTTGCTACTTTCAGTCGGAACAACGGGCCGCACTCCCTCAATATCAAACGAATACCATCGATTTCAGCGTTTCTTATTGATCCAGGGATAGCATTCTCGAAAGAAGATGAGCGTTAGCCAGAGCATTACCCGCGTTCCCAGAGGAGACGTTGAGACGGCGTTTCCCCTGTCATTTTCCCAGCAGCAACTCTTGATTCTGGATCAGCTCGAAGGAGGGGCTTCGGCGACATATGTTGAGGCGTTCGCCCACCGGCTTACGGGCTCACTTGATAAGCGGGTACTGAGGCGGAGCCTGAATGAAATCATTCAACGCCATGAGATTCTCAGGACGTATTTCACACTGGTCGATGGTGAGCCTTTACAGATCGTTTCCGAAGTCGTACCGTTTCCTCTCGAACATGTCGATTTGCAGTCAATCGCGGAAAGTGAGAAAGCCGCTGAGCTTGATCGGCTGGTGAAGAGGGAATCGCGCCGACCCTTCGATTTATCAGTTAGTCCGCTGGTACGCGCCTACCTGGTTCAACTACATTCGGACGAACATTTCCTGCTGGTCGTGTGGCACCACATCATTACAGATGGTTGGTCGAGAACCGTTCTCAACAAAGAACTCTCAGCTCTTTACAGGGCGTTTTCGACTAAATCGGCTTCTCCCTTGGCCCAGCTCCCGCTGCAGTACGCCGATTATGCACGGTGGCAACGGGATTGGATACTGGGAGGGGTTTTCGAGCGTGATCTCGTCTACTGGAGAGAGCGGCTGGCCGCTCCACTGCCACAACTAGAGCTCCCATTCCAAAAACAACGGCCACCTGTTCAAACGTTTAAAGGCGCTTCGGTCCATTTTTCGATCGACGAATCGTTGACTCAGCAGCTGAAAAAATTAAGTCGGGAGAATTCCGCATCGCTTTACACCTCGCTATTGGCCGCCTTTGTAATCCTTCTCTATCGGTATTCGGGTCAGGAGGATATCCTGGTGGGAACTCCGGTGGCGAATCGTTCGCGGCTGGAGCTTGAGTCTCTGATTGGATACTTCGTGAACACGCTGGTAATTCGAACGCGTCTCGATGGGGCGTTGAGCTTTGTAGAATTGCTTGGCAGATTACGCGACGACGTACTTCAGGCACTGGATCATCAAGCAATGCCGTTCGAACGTCTCGTAGCCGAGCTGCAACCGGATCGAGATCCCAGCCGAAGCCCTATAATACAGGTCATGTTCGTTTTGCAAAATGCGCCACGAACTACCATCGATATTCCCGGGCTTTCGGTTGAGCCTAATCGTCTTTCCAGTGAGGTTGCAAAATTCGATCTCACCATGGTGGTTTCTGAAAACAAGGACGGTTTGGAATGCAAACTTCAGTACAACACGGATTTGTTCGAAGAAGAGGCCATCGGTCGCATGGCGGGTCACTTCCAGACTTTCCTGGAAGGGATTGTCACCAACCCAGGTGCATCCTTACAGTCGTTTCCAATGCTTACCGAGTCGGAACGAGAAATGATACTCGTTCAGTGGAATGACACGGATACACTTTATCCCAAAGATATTTGTGTTCACGAGTTGTTTGAAAAGGTGGCTGAAGAGACACCGGATGCTATCGCGGTCGTCTTTCAGGACGAGAAAGTGTCGTACAGAGAGCTGAATCGGCGAGCCAACCGACTAGCCTGTGAACTAAGGGATGTCGGGATTGGGCCTGAACGAGCCGTGGGGATCTGTACCCTGCGATCGGTAGAGATGGTTGTCGGATTGCTGGCCATACTGAAGGCTGATGGAGCCTATATGCCTATTGATCCTGACTACCCCCTGCACCGAATGGCCTATATGATGGAGGACAGTGGCGCGCACATTATTCTCAAGCAGAGAGGCGCCGTTCACGACTTTCCCGACGGGCCCTGGAAAAATATCATCCTGGAATCCGGCCCGGAGGCATACGCGGAGAACGATTCTCAGAATGCTGTTCCAAGAGCGACGAGCAGAAGCCTGGCTTACATCATCTATACCTCCGGCTCCACAGGAGAACCAAAGGGCGTCTGCATCGAACATCAGGGTGTTGTGCAGTTGGTCAAAGAGAATATTCATTCGTCGTTCGGTCCGGAAGACGCGATGCTGCAGATTTCACCGCTGTCATTCGATTCGTCGGGACTCCAGATCTGGGGTCCACTGCTGGGAGGGGGGAGGGTTGTCGTAGCTCCTCCCCAGCAGCCGACAATTGCTGAACTGGGGGCCTGTATCAGAAATTTCGGAGTTACAAAGCTCAACATGTCGCCCGGGCTCTTCAATCTAATGGTTGATGAGCAGTTGCATGATCTGCGGGGTGTTCATCACTTGCTCATCGGAGGCGATGTCCTCTCGCCGACTCACATCCAGACCGTACTGGACGCACTACCCGACACGGTGATGACAAATGTATACGGCCCGACGGAATGTTCCATCTCCGCCACTTGTCACCACATGAGGACGGGATACCGTGTTGGATCTTTCGTTTCGATTGGTCGACCGATTTCCAACTCACGGGCATACGTACTCGATTTCAGTATGAATCCGGTTCCGATTGGCGTTGCTGGAGAGCTTGTGCTCGGGGGAGACGGAGTAGGTCGCGGATATCAGAACAAGCCGGAACTGACCGCTGAGCGCTTCCTTCCCGATCCGTTCAGCGGACGAAAAGGCGCACGCATGTATCGAACCGGCGACCGGTGTCGCTGGCTCGAAAACGGTACCCTGGAGTTTATGGGGAGGTTTGACGACCAACTCAAAATTCGCGGCTACCGAATCGAACCGGGAGAGATTCGGTCGGTCATGGAGCGGCACAGCCATGTAAAAGAATGCATTGTACTGGGACGCACTTATGCACCCGGGGTCACGCAGCTGGTGGCTTATGTGATATTGGAAACGGGAAAAGAGACGAACGCCCAGGACTTACGTGCATACGTGCGAAAGCAATTGCCAGAGTATATGACGCCTTCGACCGTGGTTTTTCTGAATAAATTCCCGATTAGGCCCAATGGCAAGGTCGATCGGGAGGCCCTGCCGCCGCCAGATCCGTCAGGAACAGAATCCGATCTGGAACCTGGATCGCCGCAGACAGCAACTGCAACAGAAACGAAAATGGTAAAGATTTGGCAGAACCTGCTCGGTGTGAAGCGGATCGGGATTTCAGATAACTTCTTCGATCTGGGTGGGGATTCACTGCAGGGCATGCGATTGATGGCACGCGTGCACGACGCGTTTCGACTCGACATGCCTTTGCGGACATTGTTTGAAGGGCCCACGGTTAAGGGTATTTCGGAGTCCATAGATCTGATCTTACGTCGATAAAGTGGACACTCGGTTTCGTCCCTTTTTTCGTCAATGAACCTGCCCCGGTTATCTTTGCTGTCCGTACGGTATCGGGCTTCTCAGGCGTGAACGCACGGTCGAGGACATTGGCCTGAACCGCCTCGATGGGCGCGGCCCCCCGGACTCGTCTCCTTCGCTCTCTAACCGCTTTGATGTGCTCTTCCTGCATGACACGAGCCACGCGATTGAGTCAAACTCGATGGCCTCTAGCACACAGCTCAGCGCGAACTCTCGGCGCGCCATAGGTGCCCCGGCTTGCGCGATGGACCGTTCGGATCACAATCTTGAATCGACCATATTCCTGTGCTCGACGGCTCGTGGGGCAATCGCGCAAGGCGTAATACCCACTCTCGGAGACGCCTAGTACTTCACATGCCCTGCGGATCGAGACCTGCTCTCTGACTGTTTCCACGATCCGGTGCCTCAGCGAAGGCCTTGACTCAAGATACCGGCGGCCATTTTTAGGACGATATTCTCGTCTTTGAGCCGTCGAACCTTCCTTCGAAGCTTTGCCAACTCTTCGTCGCGTGGGTTGCCGTGCCCGGGGAAGGCCCGCTTACCGTCTTCCTCGACTGCTTGCGCCAGGTGCGAATCGACTCCGCTCCTATTCCCAGCCCACGAGCTGTCTGCGCTGTGTTTCCTGACGTATCAGCTAGATGGACGGCTTCTAGCTTGAACTCTTTTGAAAAACTCCTATGTCTCGTCATTACTTACCTCGATATTGAGCAAAGTAAGTTTAACTATCTCTCCGATTTATTGGGGTAAGGTCATCCCCCCCCCATAGGCCTTCCGATTTGTCCCCGGAGAATCTCAACAATTCTGGAGAAGTGGTTTTGGCGCACCAGTGGATTACTGCTTGCTGGTGACGTATTTCAGTATCTCGACCACCTG
>BTQE01000102.1:0-12141 GCA_036985715.1 Rhodothermia bacterium | reverse complement strand
CATTTCAGAGTGATGGTTGGAGCGTACAGATTCGAGGGCCACAGGCAGGCGGAATGGTGGACGACCTCCCGGTTCATCTATTCGACGTCGGCAAGGGGAAACAGATGAAAATCCCGACTGAAGTCCCGATCGATGAAACACTGGAATTCGAATGCGCGAATCTGGGCTTCATGCCTTTGAGCCATTATCAGGGTAAAGACTATGCATGTTTCTTCTCGGCCAATTCATCGCAAAAACCCGAAATCTATGATGATTCGGATGCAACTGCGAACAGCCGGATCAATGCCAGACTTCCCTACATCTTTCTGGCATCACGCATCGCTCATTACCTGAAGGTGATGCAGCGGGAGAATATTGGCGCTACAAAGGATAGCTCGCTCATCGAGGCCGAGTTGAATAAATGGCTCGGAAGTCTGGTCACGGAAATGGAAAAACCCTCTGCCGACCAGGTTGCGAAATACCCCCTGAAAGCTGCCCAGGTTGTCGTATCGGACATTGCGGATAATCCAGGATTCTTCCGCGTCGAAACGATGATCAAACCGCACTTTCAGATTGAGGGAATGGATATCAGTCTCTCGCTGGTTGGAAAGATGCCCAAGGCGAAATAAGTGCAACCTGGAACATTTTCTCAGACATTCGAGAGAACTGTTTGCAAGAAGAAACAGAGACGAACATCGACAGACTCTATCTACTAAACCCACATTTAATGAGGTGGAAATATGCCAACTCCCGTATACATGAGTATAGACGATAATGCTGTCAAAGGATCGGTTGAAATTGGTGGTAGGGAGGGTACCGTTGAGGTACTTGAAGTTGAGCACGACCTTCATATTCCCACAGACATACACTCCGGTGCTCTTACTGGAGTACGCCAGCACGGAGCTTTTAAAGTTCGAGCGGCGTTTGATGCCGCCACCCCCTATCTGTACAAGGCCATTTGCGAGGGTGAAACTTATGACACCGTCAAATTCAGTTTTTATCAGATAGACGCGACGGGTACGGAAGTAGAATATTTTACGATCCTTCTTGAGCGAGTAAAAGTCGCGGATATCAATGTAGACGTACCAAACGTAAAGAGTGCCCAATTCGAAAAATTGCCACATATGCTGGAGTACAATTTCGTGTACAGCAGAATTACCTGGACGTTTACGGAAGGAACTCTTGAGCACACCGACGACTGGATCGCGGCGCGCTGAGAATTGAACGATCTCTGTTTCAAAGTTGGCGCGGCGGGTTTCGTTACGCACGTATTGCCATCCGCTCTAATTAGGGTCTTTAACTGCGACATTGGCAGAGGTGACGCGGGACGAATCTGAGTTAACGACATCGCAAGAGAAGGCGTTACTATGGCATCAGCAGGCTTCATGTTTGTAACCGCCAGTGGCAGTTCGATTAGTGGAGAATCGAGTGTGACTTCAGAGGGCAGGGAAAATTCAATTCAGATCGTTGAAGTACAACATGATGTACTCGTTCCAAGCGATTCGATGTCGGGCGTATCAACGGGGACGAGACAGCATCGCACACTTCGAGTTACGGCTCGCGTAGACAAGGCAACCCCTATGATGTATCAGGCGTGGGCGAGCAATGCGCCGTGCGAAGTGCAGCTCCGATTCTGGAGGCCGGATCGAACGGGTTCCGGAATAGAAACAGAATATTTTCAGATTGAACTCACCGGCGCGAGAGTGGCGAGTGTAAAGATGCACTGGCCTAACTCTCTCAGGGCGGATACGGCTGCCATACAGGAACAGGTTGAGTACGGTTTTACTTATCACACCATAACCTGGACGTTTTTGACTGGTGGGATTTCATTTCAAGACGATTGGTATTCTGCACCTCCCTAGTCCTCATGGTTGTGTTGACCAAAGAACGGACAAAAACCTTGCCTGGCCTTATGAATACAGGTCTTATTGACGTGCTGAGAGGAAGCTTTGTCGGCGGGAAATCGATTGAGGGTACTCCGGATCAAGAAGCGAGACTGCTCAGTGTTATCGGGAATCTGACACACCTTTTCAACTCGCGGAGGGGAACGTTGGAGCATCTCCCGGACTATGGTCTCCCGGACCTTGGGTCGTTATATAGAGGCATGCCGGATTCAATCGACGATCTTCGTCGGAATGTGCAGGAAACGGTGGAGAAATACGAACCGCGGCTCAGTCGCATACGCGTTAAAGCCCAGCCATCAGAGTCTACCGAAATGCATCTGTCTCTCGTTTTAACGGCCGAGCTCGATGGTGAGCGCGTGCGATTCAAAACGACCTTTTCATCGGCCGAGCCGGTTGAGGTAGGCGAGTATACACGCCGTGATTAGTGTGACTTTCGCTGGTTTTCCCATATGAAAAGACGGATCATCATCTAGAAAAGGAAAAGCTGTGCGTCGCTATTTTGAAGAGGAAATGCGGTATCTCCACGAAGAGGGGAAGGTGTTCGCCGCGAAACATCCCGAGCAGGCACGTTTTCTCAATATCGACAGCATTAGCGATCGCGATCCTTACGTAGAGCGTTTGTTTGAAGGATTTGCATTTCTTGCCGGTCGCATTCATGAACGGCTCGATGACGAACTGCCCGAGTACACCGAAGGCTTTTTCTCGCTTCTGTACCCCCATTTTCTCCGTCCGATTCCAGCGCTCTCGATCGTAGAGTTTAGTCCGAAAGCGGGGCAGGTTTCGGAACCCACTGTCTTACAACGAGGCACAGAGATCAGTTCGGCTCCCGTCGGGTCCGAGCACGTCGCATGTCGCTTCGAAACAACCGAGGACGTAATTATTCGTCCGCTGAGCCTGGAAAGTGCATCTCTTTCCCTTGAGGCGGATACGACGCACAGTGTAGCACTTCGATTCCGGGTAAACAGCGGGGCTCGAATTGAACCCGAAGCGCTGGAATCCGTGCGTCTTTTTTTTCGCGCAGACGCAGGGGTTGCATCCACGATGCATCTGTTCTTCACGCGTCACGTCGAGCGGGTGAGTATTCATTCCGACGATGCGTCAGAACCGGCGTCCAGCGTGACGCTGAGTGGACAGAGGTGGATCAGGGCAGGCGGTTTCGGTCCGGACGAGGGACTATTACCATATTCAGAGTACACCTTCTCAGGAACGCGACTGCTGCAGGAGTATCTGAATTTTCGTCAGCGGTTCTGGTGCATAGACCTGCTCGGATTGGATCAACTCTGTGGACTCGATGGTGATCAGACGATTACGGTAAACGTCAAGTTTGATCGAGACTATCCGGAAGATCGGCGATTTACAGACGACAATTTTCGCCTTCACTGCTGTCCGGTCATCAACTTGTATGAGTCGGACGCTGAACCGATTCGGATGTCACAGACCGAGGCGGAATATCGCGTAACGGCGAATTCAAATTACCGAAACTCGCTCGAAGTATATGACGTCCTTCGCGTTGTAGGAATCGAGGAAAAGACGGGTCGGCGGCATGATTACGAACCCTTCTATTCCTTTGAACGAGGAGCGAACGGTTCGAATCGATTTTTTATTCAGTCTTTCAGAAGAGGCCCTGACGATCAGAGAACGACATATCTGTCACTGTCTGATGGACAGGAGGCGACTCAAAGTGTTGATTCCGAAGTACTCTCTATCGACGTAAGAGTGACAAATGGCAGTCTACCGAGAGAAGCCCTTCAGGAGAATACGATCAACGAGTTGGGACCGGATGTTCCAGCGATTGTTGATCCCGCGAACCTCATCCAGCCAACGTTGATTCGGTACGCGCCAACGGGTGACTATGGGGATTATTTCTGGCAGCTGCTCTCGCATCTGTCTCTCAATCGTGCGTCGCTTGCCTCCACGAAAGAATTGGCAGAGCTATTGCGTTTGTACGATTGGTCCATGTCTGATGCGAACAGACGACGCATTCAGGGAATTCGAGATGTGCGCTGGGAAGGGAAAGACATCGCCGTTCGCGGTAGCGTTGTCAGAGGTGGTCAAGTTACGATCGAGCTGGAGCAAGATCACTTTGCAGATGAAGGGGACATCTGTCTTTTCGGAATGGTTATGAGTGAGTTTCTTTCCATGTATGCCACCATCAACTCATTTGTACACCTTAAAATCATCACAAAACCGTCGGAACGGACCTACGAATGGAAGCCGAATCGAGGAACGAGAGCGGGATTGTAGTGCCCAATATGGACCCGACCACAGGTCAGGTCGACGATAGGGCTTCATCCTATCGGCGGATGGTGGACGAAATCGTCGATAACGGACATCTGTATAACTTTTTTGAGCTCGTGCATCTTTTGAGACGCATCAGCAAAACCCAGACAACGGCAGTCGGTGCGCACCCAAAAAGAGAAGTTATTCGATTCAGGCCCTCCAGCAGCGTTGTTTTTCCTGCGACGGACGTAAAGAGAGTCGAGTGGAGCGGCAAGGATACGGATCCGATTACGATCGTCGCCTCCTTCATGGGACTATATGGATTTGATTCACCGCTTCCTGTGTACTTCTCTCGTGACATTGAATTACACGCACAAGCGACGAATCCTCTCAAATCTTTTCTGGATATTTTTAACAACCGACTGTATTTGTTCTACTACCGAGCGTGGGAGAAATACCGCCCCGCCCGGATGATCCGGGATGATGGTTCTGACGAATCAACTCGGCGTTTTCTTGCTGTCGCAGGTCTAGCCACGAAAACGCAAACATCCAGTAGTCCAGGAGAAGACTTGCGTCTGGCAGCATTTGCCGGGCAACTGGGAAGTACGGTTCGAAGTGCAGATGGATTGAGAAATCTCTTGAGAGGAGTCTTTCCCGGAATGCAAATTCAAATAGAAGAGAACATTCCTCGTTGGGTTTGGCTTTCCGAGCGCAGACGACTTGGCCAGACGGCTACGAATACGGGCGCAGTGCTTGGTGAAACGGCAACCATCGGCGAAAAAATTCAGGACCTGTCGGGTAAGTTTCGAATCGTACTGGGTCCACTCGGATTAGATCAATTTGAATCCTTTCTTCCCGGTGGAGAAAGTACCATCCGGATCCAATCCGTTGTAGATCACTTCGTTACGGACCTTCTCGACTACGATGTAAAACTGCGCTTGATTTCCCAGGAGGTGCCGATGATGGTTTTGGGTGATCCGGAGCGTAAACTCGGACTAAATACATGGCTCAGACAACCGACAAGTGAGTTTTCGTCGCGATTGGTGGCCTATAATCACGATCAAGCGACCGCCTGATTGAAATGGCCTCTGCGACTACAGCGAGCCAATAAACGAGCATACTGACATGATTACGAAGGATGTAAAAAGGCTGCTCGAAAAGCTGAACGAGCATACGACAAGAGCACTCGAGACCGCTGCCGGATTCAGCATTTCCAGAACCCATTATGAGGTAGGAATTGAACATCTGCTGGCGAAATTGATGGAAGACGGCGCCGGGGATATCCCCCAGATATTCAATCATTTCGACGTGAAGACAGGCAAGTTGTGGGAGGCCTTGTTGAAACAATTGGACCTTTTCAAGGATGGAAACACTGGCAGACCGTCTTTTTCGCCCGTCCTGCTGCAGCTCGTCGAATCCGCCTGGATCACTGCGTCGGTACACCACGGATATTCCGAGATCCGTTCCGGAGCACTTCTTGAGGCGCTGATTGAGAGTGAGTCGCTTCAATCCACGCCGTATTTCGATTTTTTTGCATCGATCAATCGAGACGAGCTCCGCCAGAATTTTGTCGACATCGTTGGCAGCTCGAGCGAGAATACGCCCCTTGCCCGTCGAATGAAACCAAGCGCAGACGGTGTGCCTCGGGAAGGCGAAACGGCGCTGGATATGTATATGACGGACTTGACCGGAGCCGCCAGCAATGGAGAAATCGATCCTGTAAACGGAAGGGACCAGGAGATCCGCCAAATCATTGACATACTGAGTCGTCGCCGGAAGAATAATCCGATTCTTGTAGGGGAGGCGGGTGTGGGGAAAACCGCCGTTGTTGAAGGTTTGGCGCTGAGGCTGGCAGCCGGGGATGTGCCAGACAGTCTCAAGGAAACAGAAATTCGGTGTCTTGATCTCGGGTTGCTTCAAGCAGGCGCGGGCGTCAAGGGGGAATTCGAACAGCGATTAAAGTCGGTGATTGAGGCCGTAAGTGAGGCGCCGAAGCCAACGATCATGTTTATCGACGAAGCGCACACCCTCATTGGTGCGGGAGGGTCAGCGGGTACCGGCGACGCGGCCAACCTGATTAAACCAGCCCTTGCCCGCGGAGAACTTCGCACGATAGCTGCCACTACCTGGTCTGAGTACAAAAAGTATATCGAAAAGGACCCCGCACTCGAGCGGCGATTCCAGCTTGTCAAGATCGATGAACCGACGGTGAACAATGCAATCGTAATGCTGCGTGGCATCAAGTCCAAGTACGAGGATCATCACCATGTTCCGATTTCAGACGAAGCTGTCCAGGCGGCTGCGCAGCTATCCGCTCGATTTGTCGGAGGACGCCAGCTTCCCGATAAGGCCGTAGACTTGCTGGATACGGCCGCAGCACGCGTAAAAATGGCACAAACGGCCAAGCCGTCTGCGGTGGACGACGCTGAGCGTAGACTCCACTACCTGGATCTGAAAATCACTGCCATCAAGCAGGATCTTGCCTCAGGTGTGCAACAGGACCCCAAGGCTCTCGATGAAGTGGTGCCAGAGCGAGCGGAGATGGCAGAAACGCTAGAGGCTCTTAACGAACGCTGGGAAAAAGAACTTGATCTGGTCCGACAGCTGGATAAAGCGCGCGCGAGCTTGCGGAAAATTACGACCGCGAAGTCGAAGACAACCGCTGGCGACGAGTCTAAAATGACGAAAAAGGAGAAGGATGTCCGTGATCGAATTTCCGACATACAGGGCAAACTCACAGCGGTACAAGGAGAGGAGCCGCTTGTTCATGCCGAAGTAAATGCCAGCATCGCAGCCCAGGTTATATCGGACTGGACCGGTATCCCTGCCGGTGCCATGGAGAAAGACGAAGCGGCGATGCTGCTCGAACTGGATGACCGACTCCAGGCGGGAATTCTTGGTCAGGATGAGGTCATCGCTGAAGTAGCAGACACGATTCGTACCTCCAAATCCGGTATGCGCGACCCCAGTGCCCCACATGCCGTGTTTCTCTTCGTTGGGCCAAGCGGCGTTGGGAAAACCGAGTTAGGGCTTCGTATCGCTGATATTGTCTATGGCGGTGAGCGTTTTCTCACGACGATCAACATGTCCGAGTACCAGGAAAAGCATACGGTTTCCCAGCTCAAGGGATCGCCACCCGGGTATGTCGGATATGGTGAAGGTGGAATCCTAACCGAAGCTGTCCGGAGGCAACCGTATTCGGTGCTTCTGTTGGACGAAGTTGAGAAAGCACATCTCGACGTCATGAATTTATTCTATCAGGTCTTCGACAAGGGATTCATGCGCGACGGGGAGGGTCGAGAAATCGATTTCAAGAATACGATCATCATCATGACCTCAAACCTCGCGACCGACGTTATCTCCTACGTCTGTACGGACGATGAGAGGCCGACCCCGGATCAAATTCGGGAGGCTGTTCATCCGACGCTCGCGGAGCATTTTCGGCCCGCGCTACTCGGGCGGATGAAAGTTGTGCCGTTTTACCCGCTGCGCAAGGAGCCCATGAAGGGCATCGTGAAGCTCAAACTGAACCGTATCGGCAAGCGGCTTCACGAAGCGCATAAAATGGATTTTCAGTACGCCGCGAAGGTGGTTGAGCGCATTGCGGAGCGCTGCACGCAGGCCGATACCGGGGCTCGAAACATAGACTTTATTATCGATCGTACGGTTATGCCGGAGGCCTCGAAAGCGCTCATCAGTCGCATGGCTGAAGACAAGGAGACCAACAAACTTGTGCTGGGCCTCAACAAGAAAGGAGATTTTACATACAAATTTTCATAACCACGGACAGCCATACCAGAGGGTGTCGACCCGCTGGCAGGTTTTCCCGGAGATATTCCTATGCCAGAGTTAGACGCAAATGTTGCCCGATATCACTTCGAGGCTTCCGAGCTTCCTGACGACACCTTTTCTGTCGTTTCGTTTACTGGACAAGAAAAGATTTCCGGTCTCTTCCGGTTCGAAATTCAACTCGTTTCGGACGACCCGCAGATCTCCTACGATGACGTCGTAAACAAGCGGGCCAAATTCATAATGATGAGGCTAGGAGAAAAAGTTCCGATTTCGGGTATCGTCTCCGAACTGAAGCAAGGCCCCCGTGTCAAGGAGTATTATCACTACACAGCCGTTCTCGTGCCCAGCCTGTGGCGCCTTACGCTTAATTACGGGAGTCGGATATTTCAGAAAATGAAAGTAGACGAAATCGTAAAGCAGATTTTCGACGACAGTGGTATTGCGCCGAACGACTTTCGGTTTGACCTCAAGCGATCGCTAAAGCCGCGAGAATACTGCGTTCAGCATCAGGAAAGTGATTTCAATTTCATCTCTCGACTCCTGGAACACGAAGGAATATGCTTCTTCTTCGAATTCGATGAGGACCGAGATCGGGTGGTCATCGTGGATGACCGGCAAAAGCATACGGAGATCGACGGTGAAGACACTATCACCTTTCATGAAGGCGCCGGATTGAGGCCGACTAACGTCGAGGCCGTTTTTTCTTTCGCACCGTGCCACCAGATCGTAACCGGCACGGTGGTGCTCAACGACTACAATTACCGTACGCCGCAGGTTTCTTTGAAAGTCGAGTCAAAAATCAACGGTGATATGCCTGGCGAGCATTATGAATATGGCAATCACTTTGAGGATTCGAGTAGCGGTAACGAGCTTGCGAAGATTCGCAATGAGGAAATCGAATGCCAACGTGTGGTTATCTCCGGCGAGAGTGTTTGTATGGGATTCCGTTCGGGGTTTCTATTCACGCTAGAGGATCATTTTCGAGATGACTTAAATGAGGAGGAATACCTGCTGGTCGAACTGGAGCATCATGGCTCCCAGAAGCGTGCGCTTGCGATGGAGCTCGGATTCCGTCTTTCGGACGAAGAAGAACCGGAGGAAGAAGATATCCTGTACGGGAATCAATTCTACTGTATCCCGGCAAGTGTGCAGTTTCGGCCGGCGCGGATTACTGCGAAGCCCAAGGTTTCCGGTATTATGACCGGAAAAGTGGAAAGCGCTGGAGGCGACTATGCCTATATCGACGAAGAAGGTCGGTATCGTGCAAAAATGCATTTTGATGTCGAAACCGCCGGCACAGCCGAGGCCACTCGACCGATCCGCATGTCACAACCACATGCTGGACCGGATTACGGCATGCATTTTCCGCTCCACGCGAACGCTGAAGTCGTGTGGGCGTGCGTGAACGGAGATGTGGACCGACCCATCATCATCGGAGGGATTCCGAATCCCTCGCAGAAATCGCCCAGCGTCGCGGAGAACAAGATGCAGAATGTCGTCCGCACCAAGTCGGGCAATCAGCTGATCATGGATGACACCCTCGAGAAGGCCCAGATTCTGATCAACACGCCCGATGCGAACCGGATGATTTTCGACGACGACGAAGACAACATCACGATCGAGACGACTAACAAGCATAAGATCACGCTCGACGATAAAAACAAACGCATCGAAGTGAAGACGACGAACGGGCACTTCGTTTTGATGCAGGACGGGGAGAATGCGAACGGAGGGAAAATTACTGTTCAGAGCGAGGCCGGCCACCGTATTTCGATCAACGACATGGACAAGTTGATCACACTCGTGGATGAGAGCGGCGACAATATTTTCCAGATTGATATCGGGAACAAGAAGCTCACGATCAAGACCGAAGAAGGGGACATCGAAATGTTGGCTGAGCAGGGCACGATTGACATCAAGGCGAAGACGTTAAATATCGAGACATCGGAAGACACGAACATTACGGCCAACAACATCAAGTCGGAGGCCTCGATGGATCATGAAATGAAGGCCAGTAATATCAAGATGGACGCCTCCATGAATTTCGAACAGCAGGCGGGAGTGGACCTGAAATCAGAGGCCGGTGTGAACCATAGCATCAGCGGACTGCAAGTCAAGTCGGAAGGGAGCGTTCAGAACGATGTTGCCGGTGCCATGGTGAACGTGAAAGCCAGCGCAATAAACACGATTCAGGGCAGTCTGGTAAAAATAAACTGATCTGACGGAGGAAGGGACATGCCGGGAATGGCAGCGAGATTGGGTGATCCTACAGCCCATGGCGGCGTGATCGTTTTGGGTTTCCCAATGGTACTCATAGGAGGAATGCCCGCCGCCCGCGTCGGTGACATGCACGTCTGCCCGATGGTTACGCCCGGTACACCGCCCATACCTCACGTAGGCATGCCGATAGCGTCACCGGGCGCGCCAACCGTGTTGATTGGGGGCATGCCTGCAGCCACCGTCGGATCGATAGCGCCATGTGTCGGACCACCCGACTCGGTAATGATGGGTTGTCCAACGGTCATGCTCGGTGCTGGAGGTGCTGGTTCTGCAAGTGGAGGCGGTGGCGGTGGTGGCGGAGGCGCTGCCGCCCACGCCAGTGCGGCCGCAGCTCTCTTCGACAACAACGAATCAGTTACTAAGGAGGAGCACTGGATAGAATTCGAATTTGTGGACAAGGCGGGCCTTCCGGTCAGCGGGATTCACTATAAGCTCACCGATCCGGACAGCAATGAATCCGAGGGCGTCCTTCGCATGGATGGGAAAATTCGCCGTGACGCGTTGAATTCTGAGGGTCAGGGGAAAGTGATACTGATGAGTGTGTCTGAGGCTAAGTGGTCCAAAGAGGAGGCTGATGTAGGGGAAACCATCAAAATGAGTGCGAAAGCGGAAGGATTTGAGGACGGCACGAAAGCGGTGATTCAGGTTTTTAAGAGAGATATCTCAGGCCCTGATGTAGTTGTGGCAGAGGTTGAGACCGAAGTCAGTGGAGAGAAGGTGGAAAAGGAGTGGACATTTGAATATGGACCAGAATGGTCGGATTCGGACGACGAAGAGATCGTGTCGCACAATAGATATTCTCATCCGGTATTCTATTTCGACGTAGTTGTTACTAACGACATGACCAGGTCAGGCCTTCTACTGTTAAAAGACTGGATTGAGATTGAGTTGATAGATGAGAATGAGGACCCTGTAGCTGATCAGGAGTACGCCGTGTACTTCTCAAATGGTGAGGTGAGAAGGGGGACCCTCGATAGTTCTGGGACCGCACGCGAAGAGAACGTACCACCGGTAACACATGAAATCGGCTTTCCCAATATGGGTACCGTCACCGAGAACATTGATTGATGCTTAGAAGAGTTATTCGACCCGGACGACTGTCTAGATTTTCTACGGCCACAGTTACCCTTTGTCTTCAACGCTACCCCGGTACCGACAACGGTAATAGCGGAATATCGTTTGTCGAGTATAGGTTTAAGGTCAATGGCCGAGTCGTACACACAGGAATCACGGGGAATAACGGGATGATTCGCGTGCGATTCGATCCAACGCAACGCGCGACCATTGATATGTTAGGAACGGAATATCAGTTGAGTGTTCGAGCTAGTATCGAGCCGATCAATACGAGAGAAGGTGTGCAACGTAGACTTTCTGCTCTTGGCTATGAATTAGGTACGGTTGATGGCGTCATCGGTCGCCATACCGATAGAGCTATTCTTCAATTTCAAGCTGACAATGGTCTAAATCCAGATGGCGTCGTGGGTGCCAGAACGAGGCAGGGATTGAGACGACGCTTTGGAGAATAATGTCAATCGAAAAAGAAATATTCGGCGCTCGGGTTTATCGATTAGTTCCCGTCCGCTTTGCCCGAGCTGCTCGGGGGAATCCGCGTTTCAGTCGTCCGGATCTAGACGATCGTTGCTACTCAGGCTCTGATCATGCGCCCACCGTCGGAATCATGGAGCGCAGGAATACGACTGATACTCGGCGGGACGCATATATAAAACTTGTTCGACAAAACATCGACCCAGAATTCCCTCTTTATATCACCAGCAGCGATGACACGACAGTAAAAGTAATAGATCCACCAAACAAAGTCGTGGTACCAAACGGTCTTCATTACGATATAAGACTGAGAGGAATCAGCGGCGGAAATCCAAATAGTGCTACGATACAAGTTCGCGCTGGGAATCCTGCGGGTGCTATAATCCACGAACTAATCGTCTGGGTCTATCAACCGGTAACT
>BTQE01000101.1:0-12256 GCA_036985715.1 Rhodothermia bacterium | reverse complement strand
CCCTCTGTAGAGAGGTCTGGTAGAATCCAGCAAATCAACGAGATTTTGGATGAGAGCGAGGCAAAGGAGGACAAAGAACACGCTGTCAGAACACGAGCTGTTCAGCTCGACAGCAAATACGTTGCCCTCTCCCCTGCTGAACAGAAGCTGATCAATGTGGACGTCATTGCTGATTTGTTGGAAAACGCTGATTTGATTGATTATAAAGTCGAAATCACACGAATTGCCGAAGAAAATGGATACGGAACGGAGATATATACAGAGCTCCCTCCGGGTGTGCGTGTAATAGCCAAAACTGCTCGGCAAAAACTGGTAGATAAGCTGGTTTCAGCGTAGCCTCTCCCCTCTTTTCTGCTCATATAAGGCTGAAATCCGGCTCCAGAACGTCGTACAATTACTCGTCTGTCGATTTCCCTACGTCAATGGTTGCGTCGCTTACAGGCGCATTGAGAGCGTCTAAATCAATCCTGCGGAGTTGCTCCAGTATTCCCTCCCGTTTCTTCTTTCTTCCGAAGCCAGTCACCTTCTCTAATTGACTGAGGAGGTCTGCTCGGCTGTTCGTCGCCACTTTAAAGTAAGCGATTTTTTTGATGTGCTCCTCTTCCCTCTTTTTGCGTATTTCAACACTTTCCTCTAGTAATAGAACCTTGCCGTGTTCAGACTCAAGAGCTTTCTCATACGATCGTTCAAGAGCTGAAATAAAAGCCGTCATGTCTACAGACGAACTGTCGGCAGGTGGATTTCCCACTTTTTTTTCTACCACTTCCCCACTACTTCCCATGTCCTCAACTCGACTTCCCAGCTCTCTTGTCAGATTGTCTCTAATTTCTGGAAGTTTCATCCCCTGATCTCTGAAATTCCGAACCTGCTGGAATACTACAAGAGCGTTGTCGCTGTATAAATACTTGTTGCCGTCTGGTGACGGCTTTCTAAAATGCATGAGCAACGAGCCAAAACGAGCATAACAGCGGTCAATGTATTTTCGGGTTAGACCCGTCTGTTGCTCTATATCTTGAATCGTTAGAATGAATTGGGACATAAATGTATTTACTAATCCCCCGCCCTACTTCCGTAGAGACTTCCACATTATCGCATGGAAAGAAAACTGGAAAGTTTGGGAAGTGGCCGTACTGCAACCCCGTTGCTTGGAACTGCATTTCGGAAGTTGCGGGAAGTGGTATAGGATATTCCTCTTATAACACCCATAAAGTGTATCAGAGTCATAATCAACTTGTCAAAGCACAACTGTTGATAAGGGGTGGGCAAATACGTATTTTGCAAAAATCGTATTTACTCATATACGTAAATAGTCATGGCTACAGTGATTGCGTGCCTAAGTCCAAAGGGTGGGGGCGGGAAGACCACAATCGTAACGAATGTGGCGAGGGCTTTCCAGACCTACGGCACAGTTATCATTATTGATACCGACCCACAGCAAACGGCAGGGAATTGGGCCGACCACGCGGCGGAAGATTATCCGCCTGTATGGGTGGGGGAGACCAAGAACCTGAAGATGGACGTGGAGCGCCTGAAATCACTGTTTGATTTCGTCTTCATAGACGGAGCGGCTTCATTGGACGAAGTAATTGCGGACGCGCTCGCGGGATCGGACGTAGTCCTGATTCCTGTCCGCCCGTCACTAGCAGACATTTGGGCCATAAGTGACATGGTGGACGTAATCGAAAGAGCGCGATCGGCTAGAAAAGGGAGGCCGTCTCCGGTATTCGTCATATCCCAGCAGGGGATAGGAACGCGCCTCGCGGCCGGAGTGGAGACTCCGCTCGGCCAGTACGATATACCGGTTCTGGAAAACAGAACCTCAATAAGGATCGCCTATGCCGAAGCACTCTCGGCTGGATATTCAGTAATTGACTACCAACCGAAAGGGAAGGCGGCCGCAGAAATCAAAGCCATTGCAAACGAGATAAAGGAACTGATCGATGCCGAAGTTTGAGTTTTCAAAAGACGACGCCAAAACGACGAAACATCCAAACTCGAAAAGGGTGAGCGAAGCCGCAGGCAGGGAAGGGAGAAGGCGAATCAATCTTTTCCTGTCAGCCTCTCTCTTCAAACGGCTTCGCCTTTATACTGTCGAGGAGGATATGAAGATCACGGACGTCGTCAGTGAGGCTCTAGAGCAATTTCTAGACGCCAAAAGCGTATAGACGTATTTACGTTTTTACGTATATGATGGGGTGGGAAAAAGGCGGTCGGAGAGAAGCGACGAACGTTAGCGTTCAAAAAGGGTCTGAAAGAATCAGACCTGCAAGGGATTTACGACGACGTGATATCTGCAGATGGTCGAAGTAGGGGAGAGTAGTTAGTACGAAAGGACTATGCTCTCTAGTACGAAAAGACCACGGCCAATTAGTATAAATACATTAAATACAGTAAAAGAACGAAATACGACATTGAAATAGAATGCTTACATTTGGAAACTAAATAAGCCCACCGAGAATTAACTCGGGGGCTTATTATTTGAACAAGAGCTCGTACAACCGATCCACTTGCAACGGCGGATAATCGGACGTACTAGACAGCGAACACATTCGGCCCGAGGGCTTTTTACGTTTGCTTTCTTCGGCGGGCTCCCAAAGGGGCCTGCCTTTTTTTGTTCAAAATTAATCTCAAAAGAACTGCAATGCAGTATCTCACAGGCACTTACAGATTGCAACGAACCGCCCAACATTGTACGATGGACTAGTATGGATTCTCTGCGAGCCTACAGAAACAAAATAATTCAGGGGGACACCGTCGAAGTATTGAAGAAGCTTCCTGACGCTTCTATACCCCTCTTTGTGACTTCGCCGCCGTACAACCTCAAAAACTCATCGGGTAATGGGATGAAAGATGGGCGGGGAGGAAAGTGGTCAAACGCTGCTCTTCTCGACGGGTACAGCCATCATAACGACAGCATGCCCCATGATGAATACGTCGCGTGGCAACGGGCATGCTTAACAGAAATGATGCGCCTTTTAACGCCCGACGGCGCCATCTTTTATAACCACAAGTGGCGTGTTCAGCGCGGTCTGATTCAAGATCGTAGCGATATTCTAGAGGGGTTTCCCGTTCGTCAAATTATTATCTGGCGGCGGAATGGGGGCATCAATTTCAATCCCGGCTACTTCTTGCCCACATATGAAGTTATTTATCTGATTGCCAATCCAAAGTTTAGGCTTGCGAAAGGCGCGAACTCACACGCGGATGTCTGGGAAATCGGGCAAGAATCTAATAACGCGCACCCAGCTCCGTACCCAGTTGAATTCGCAGAGCGGTGCATCTCGTCAACAACAGCCGACCTCGTCCTCGATCCATTCGTTGGTTCCGGAACCACGGCACTCGCCGCTATAAACCTTGGACGTGATTACATCGGGATCGATATTTCACCGCATTACTGCTCGGTTGCCCGAGAGCGGCTCGCTGATCCTGAGAAGTGGGCTCGTGCACAAGATGCCCTCAAGCGAAACCATCGGAAAACTAAGGCAAAGAAAGAGCACCAATTTGAAACAGGAGACTTGTTTATGGAGGAGAGTTCTCAATTATGATCCCCCCCGGACTGATCTCAAAAGAGGAGCTCACGGAGAAAATTAGACAGGTTGCCCAACTTGGTTGGGTTGATTCCCGGCGGCCCGGCAACGACGGCTCAGTTGGTAATACTCTTGAGGACCTACTCGGAATACCCGAAAACAACCTGCCGATACCCAACGCTGCCGAATGGGAACTAAAGGCTCAGCGGACAGACACCAGCTCGCTTATCACCCTTATGCACATGGAGCCCTCCCCGCGAGCAGCGAGAATTGTCCCTTCGCTTCTTCTGCCTAATTACGGCTGGCCTCATAAAGAAGCAGGCAGGAAATATCCCCAATCTGAAAAGAGCTTTCGGCAAACAATCACTGCAGGCAAATTCACCCCAACCGGCTTCACTATCAAGGTCAATCGACATGACCGCCGCGTCGAGACCCACTTTGATGCTAGTCGCGTTCACAAGGGCCGCGAGGATTGGCTAGCCGGTGTGAAAGAGTCCGTCGGCCTCGGTCCACTTAATCCAATGCCGTATTGGGGATTCGACGATCTCCACCACAAAGCGGGCGTCAAACTGCTCAACACTTTCATGGTAGAGGCCAATCGGCGAAGAATCGACGGGCGAGAACAGTTCCATTACCGGACGCTACACATTCTGCAGCGCTTCGCCTTAGATCAATTCATGACTGCAATCGAGACGGGTAAAATACTTATCGATTATGACGCTAGCACCGGACACAATCACGGGACAAAGTTTCGTGTTCGTCAGGACGCAATCAAAGGGCTATACGAAGAGTGTACAACTATCGCTCTTTCTGATTCCTCTTAAACATTGTGCAGAGTTCGATTTTCGCTGTAGATAATTAAGTTTGACAGTCAGGGGTGGGGGAGTAGACTGGATTTGTATGAAAAACAGCCTCCCAATAATCATATCCACCCTTGCACTGGGTCTTTCAATTATCGCGGTTACACAATCAATCAAGAGTGTAGACCCGAATGTGGGTGTTGACGAATTAGAATATGCAAATGTCGTCTCTTCGCTTGAGAGCGATGTGTCTCGTCTCGAATTCGCCGTTGGGGGCGCTGTAGATGATATAGAGGAACGGGTGTCATCGCTTGAGAGGACAGCGTCAAATAACGAAGACGATATAAGCTGGCTCGAGAGCAGAATTTTAAATCTTGAATTATGGCAGTAGGACATCTGTATAAATCAGCAACTATCGTAATTCTACTTCTAATAGTCGGAGGGCTTTATCTCAATTATTCCGCAAGTGGTAGTGAAGAGTCCTTGTTCGAAAAACAAGAGCGGTGCGCAAACAACAGAGTGGGTGCTATTGAGAAGCTGGTGGGGAGTTACCAGACAATGACTCCTTATTTTTACGAGATATTTTACAGCCCAAAAACGGATACGTGTGTCTACACGCACGGCGTTGTAATAGGCGGTGAGTCGCCTGACGAATTAGGTAGTTTCAAGTTAAAGGACTACTTCACCGGAGAGGATTTAGAAGCATTTTATTATGACAATGCATCTGACGATGTGGAAGAATGGTCGAGTGTAGTGCGTCCAAAGTTTCGAGAAGCCTATGAGAAGTATAGATAGAGCTGTATGAGAGGATGATTGACAGCCAGAAGTGGGGGAGTAGACTGGCCGTAAATGCATTGGAAGAAAGAGAAAATTCAAATCGTCGCAATAATCCTTGCATCTGCGGGATTCGGATTTTGGCAGGAAAGCATAAATGCCGGAATGTTCATGCTCCTGTTCCTCGTTGCAATCGAATCAATGTTTATTGATTAGTACACAATTCGCTCAACTGATGTCCTTCGTATAACCCGATCGCGCTTGTCGTAGATACGGGTTGTTCTCATATCCGCATGGTTCGCTAGATTGGCTGCTTCTTCCAGAGAACCGCCGGCCTCGAGGAATCTCGTAATGCCGGTTGCTCTGCAGACATGATTTCCAATCCAGTCGGGCAGTCCGGCCCTTTTCGCGTGACGCTTAATCATGTCGAGTGCGTCCCGTTCCAGTAGCCGTAAAGCTGACATTTGCTTGTGACGCATAGAGCGGAATAGGGGAGAGGACTTCATTTCCCAAATGTCGGCCGCGTCCAGATACTCGTGTATGTAACCCTGCAGGACATGGTTCGCCGGCACCTGATGAAGTTTTCCGGCTTTCTCGTGAAGACGACATATCCAAGTTTCATCTTCTTCGTAATAATCTCTGACGAGCATTCGAGAGGCCGCTCCAATACGTGCAACTGTATAGAGCATGAGTCCGATGAGTGCGCGGTCGCGCAGACCGACAACCGTACCGGTGTCGATCGAATCAATAAGGGTGCGCACCTGAACAGGGGAGAGGGCTCTCGTTGTTCCTTCCCGTGCGCTGAACTTTGGCGGCTTCACATCAAGTGCTGGATTGACAGAGAGAATTCCTTTCTCGGCCAGAAATCCGAACAGCATGCGGAGTGCGCTGACGTATTGTTGTTTGCTACGAGGAGAGGAGGGGAGTTGCTTTACAAAAGCAGCAACCATGAACGGCTCGATTTCCTTGAGCGTCGTTTCGGCTCGTCGCGCGTCTAGCCACTCGAAGAAATCCCGAACCGCTCGCGCATAAGCCCTGCGGGTGTTCGTGTTTTCAATCGACGCCGTGAAGAAGTTTATAAATGCACGTTGCGCATCTCGCCCCTCATTGGAAATGATTCTCGGGAGTGCGAATCCTTCACGGACGACCAGAGATGTGTTCTTTTTTGGTTCCATTTCGCCTTTCATAGAAGGAAAATGACAGACGCTAATTAGCCACCGATAATGTCCTTTATCGGTGGCTAATATACCATCTAAATCAACTCCAATGAAGGGCTGGATGTGGATAAATCTTCAGGTACCAGTTGAAGATTTTAATCATGCCCGGTACCGAACATTTCACCCTGTGGGGGCGCTGGCTCCGTGGCTCGCTTCGCTTTCCGAAAAGTCTGGCTGACATGTTTGATTGGTGGCATGTCGATCCTCTTTCCGTCGAGTATTTCCTGAATTGTCAGAATCTGAATTCTCGGGTGCCTACTGTTCCAACCAGGTGATTCGTAGAAGCCACTCGAAGCGGCTTCTTTTCTCATGGGGTTGGTGGGATTATTGAGGGTAATGTAAACGCCAATCTGTGCTTTCTCGCGATCAAGCACTCCTTTCAAGTCGCGAATCTCGTTCACCTTCGGCTTACCCGATTTCACAGAGATGATTACCTGCTTAGCTTTTTGGTTTTTCTCGTCAATGAAATAAATTCGTCCGTCAATACCATGATCGGCTCCTTTCTTTTCCTGATGAGGTCGAGCTTCGACAAGCCCCAGGGCCCAATATTGGAACTGGAAACGGTCGTCTAATGCAAGTGCCAGGGCGCCTTCGAGAGATGTGGGCTCACCAACGACCGTATACTCGATGGAATCCCCATAAGTATCAGCCAATCGATGCTTGATTAGAGATATCGCCAAATGTGTAATGTCTATACCTATCCAGGTCCGGCCGAGGCGTTGAGCCGACGCAATGGCAGTACCACATCCACAAAAGGGGTCAAGAACAACGCAATCTTCGTTACTACTCACCTTTATTACCCGATCTAGTAGTAACTCTGGTTTTTGAGTCGGATATCCGAGGCGTTCTTTGGCGCGCGATGAGATTTTTCTGATGTCCGTCCATAGGTCTTGCGCCAATACACCTTTTGATTCATCGAGATATCCTTTCTCTCTGGGTACGACTCCCGGTTTGCTCTGATGAATCCGACCCTCTTCAAGGAGTCTGTTCATAGTCTCTCGTGAATATCTCCAGTATCGAGTAACCCCCAGAACTTCAAATGAGGGATTTCCTTTTGCTGCGCCGCCGGGTCCGTCCATTGGAAGAGACTGCCATTTTCTACCGTCTGGATCTTTGTATTTAAATGTCTTCTCAATGTAATCGGGGTCGTAAGGTTGATAGAACGGATTGAATATGGCCTCCCCCCGTTGCTTGGCGTAGAAAAGGATCGTGTCATGAACGCGACCAAAGTGCTGAGCTCCTTGTCCTCCAGCATCTCCGTGAGCATAAGTGCGCTTCCAAACTATCTCATTGACCATATTTCGAGCGTCAAATACAGCGTCAAGTAGAACCTTCAGGTAATGACTAGCAGCTGGATCACAATGCAGGTACAGGCTTCCGGATGATTTTAAAACTCGGTGCAATTCCACGAGCCTCTGTGCCATCATCACTAGATAAGCCAACATGTCGCTGAACCCGAGCAGCTGCCGGAAAGCCTCTATGGCTTTGGAAACGTCCTGATGAGGACCGACCACAATGTCTTCGAATGCCGTCGCTGCGGCCTGATCCCAGTGCCAGGTATCCTCAAAGGCCTGAATCTGCGCTGGGGAGCGTTCTCCAGACTATGTTTTGAAAAGAACGTTGTAGTCCTGGTCGCTCTTGAACGGGGGGTCTAAGTAGATTAGATCAACGGACTCGTCTTCCAGATATCGCCGTAGAATGTCTAGGTTATCTCCGAAGTAGAGTTGGTTCTGCTGAGCCATCAGTTGGAACTCGTCCAGATGTGATGTGGGACAGGATAACGAGTCTTAGGGGAATTAACTTTATAGGGCATAAAACTCCGTCACGTTCTGTGCCCGTGGACTTTCAACTCCCCTGTCGAGCTCCAAATCTCTGCAGAGCTGGGTAACCAGCCCGTCTATCGAGCGAGAGGCTTGACAAATCTCTGACTTCCTTCATGATGGTCGCAGTTCACTGCACCTGAAATCAGACCAGGGGGAGTCATGAAGAAATGGACACGGCAACCTGAAGAACAATCCGGCGATTATCATTTCTCTGGCCGGTCTGTCATGACCACCGGAGTTGACCTGTTGCTCTCGCAGGAAGACGTCTTTTGCGTCGATCTCATATTGTCGCGAGCTGTAATGCAGAACGACGGGCTCGACTACCTGCAGGTATTCGAATGTGAAGATGGGAGAGTTGTCTGGGCGATTGACCAGTTGAGTAAGTCGATGAAAAGAAGTGGCGACTATACTCCAGAGAAGGTCAAGGAGTACGACTACTGGACGTTGTTGCTACCGGAAGAATATTGAAATCAGTTCCTCAACCATCAAACTCCGGGCGTATTACACGCTCGGAGTTTTTAATTCCTCTCTCGTGGTCCTGATCGTTGTGTAGGTAGGTAACAGTAAATCTTTTGTACGAGAGACGGTTCTATAAAAAGAAAACCGGCCTCCCCAAAGGGAAACCGGTCTGTTGAAGTGAATGGTGCAGTTAGGCAGATATCTTTTCTACCTTCTGGCCATTCCGATACGACTCGAGAACTTTCGCCTTGACGAATCGAATTGTTTCGGCGTTATCTCCTGCAGACAAAAGGGCCTTCAGCTCCTTGTCCAGTTCACGGAGATATCCTTTTCCCTCAAGAGCTGGTTTTTCCATTCCGTTTTCCGGTGACTCCGGAAGCAGATTGAACCAAGTTGCTATAAGAAATGCGGACTCGTGGACGTCCGTCTTTTCCTTCATCGCTACGAGGTCGAGGACGTTACCGCCGGTATTACATTTGGCTAGGCAGGACCACAAGCCCTTGCCGTCTTCATCTATGCTGACACGGAACGGGCTACCGATTTTGGTTCTGCAGATTGGACACTCGCCCGTATAGGCTCGCCCTTCTGCAATCACTTCAAGGAAGCGCTCCCAGTTGTAATGCTTCGTGAGCACATCATAGACAGAAACCGCATTCTTTATCGAATCATAATCAAGATATTTCTTCTCTTTCTTCATCGGGATAACCTCCCTGTTGTGGTTGATAGTTCGTTCTATCCCCCACCGTATCACACCATATAAGCCGGTCAAGTGTCATGATATTCAGATCGGCGAAAGGCGGACGGTTGTCGCTACGCCAGTGTATTTTACGATCACGTGATTTTTGGACGGGTGATGCGCAGATATTTGGCAGTGTTCATGGCAGACACTATTGCTTCACGTAATTGTTGTGGGTACACTTATGGTCATCACAGATTAAGTCTGCTGGGAAATGGTCGGGGGGCCGCTCCGCAGAAGACCTTTTCGGCGCGTCATTTTCGATTTGAAGTGGGCTCCACCCCGTCAACATCACTTAGGAAGAACGTGGTAAAGCCACTCATCCGCTGGGCTGGAAGTAAACGACAGTTAGTTCCTCGGTTGTCGACGTACTGGGGTTCCCAATACGATCGCTACGTCGAGCCGTTCGTCGGCTCCGCGTGCCTCTTTTTCAATCTCGAACCTGCCTCTGCCTTACTGGGAGATATAAACGCGGACCTCATCCAGACGTACCGGGTTGTCCAGAAACAACCTTGTGAGCTATCAAAGGCACTGCGTCGATGGCGTAACGACCGTGACGAGTACTACGGGATTCGAGCTCTCCAGCCCGAGAACCTTTCGGAAGTTGAGCGAGCGGCCAGGTTCATCTATCTGAATCGATACTGTTTTAATGGCCTGTACAGAACGAACAGGCGAGGCCAATTTAACGTGCCCTATGGCGGGCTCAAGTCCGGCTCACTTCCGAGTTTGAACGAATTACAAGCTGCTAGCCAACTTTTATCACGTGCCCAATTCGTTTCAAGCGATTTCGCTGACGTATTGAGCCGGGTGCGCGCCGGGGACTTTGTTTATCTAGACCCACCGTTTTCAGTAGCGGGCAAGAGGGTCTTCAAGGAATACGATCCGTCGACGTTCAGCGATTCCGACCTCATACGACTTAGAAGGGCTCTACTTGACATGGATGAAGCGGGCGTTGCCTTCTTGCTGAGCTATGCCGAATGTCCCGAGGGTGAGGAATTGTCGGACGGATTCCACACTGTCCGGGTTTCCACTAGGAGGAATATTGCTGGATTCGCCGCGAGTCGCCGGGCAGCCAGAGAAATACTTGTCACCAATATCTTAGCCACGGAGAGGCAGCAATGAATTCTTCCGGATCCAGCCAGGTTTCACCGGTAGTTCCGGGCGGAACACTCGCACAACTCTCTGTCGACGAGTTGCGGCCAAGTCCCCACAATCCGCGAAAATTATTCGATCCTGAACCACTCCTAGCGCTCAAGCGGAGCATACGTGAGCACGGTGTCCTCTCCCCCCTCACAGTATTCAAGCTTGCCGGACAGAAGAAGTACGCGATTATTGATGGAGAACGGCGTTATAAGTGCTGCTCCGAGCTTGTAAAAGAGGGCATCGATATTGACATCCCGGCAAATATCGTGGATCCTCCGAACCCAGTGGCATCTCTGCTCTACATGTTCAACATCCACCAGTTCAGAGAACAGTGGGAGTTGATGCCAACTGCCCTGGCCCTGAGATCCGTTACCGACGATTTAAAAACGACGGACACGAAGGAGCTCGCAGAACTTACTGGACTTAGTCTAAGGCAGATCGAACGTTGCAAGATCATTCTCTCCTTTCCCCGTAAGTACCAAGATCTGTCGATGGATCCCGATCCAAAGCTCCGAATTCCGTCAAATTTCTGGGTTGAGTTGTATCCGGTTCTTGACAAAATCGAAGAGCACCTACCTGGGTTGGTAGAAGAGGAAGGTCGTGATGGCATCACCGACCGAATGCTACAGAAGTACCGAGACAAGCGACTAAGGAGCGTTATCCACTTCAGGCGAATTCTCGAGTCATTCGATGTGCAGGATGAAAAGGAGGGTATCGAGCAGGTCGCGGATAGTCTACGAGAGTACATCTTAGACGCCGGCATGGAGACTCGCGCAGCCTTCGACGGGTATATCGTCGGCCTGCGAAATCTCGATAAGGCCGGGCAGGCGGCCGAAAAGTTTATCCGCGACCTAAGGAGTGCCAAGGTCGAGCACATTAGCGACGGAAAGGAAGCACTGATTCGGAAGCTCACCGGTGTGCTCATTTTCGTTCAGGATCTCTTGACACGTCTCGAGGGCGAAGATGCACCTTCCGAGGACGAGGATTGAATCTTCTTGTGCAGCTCACATCTTGCGCTCGCGCCGCTTGGCGGCTGCGTGGCTACGAGCCTCAACCGGTTACGATGCGAGGGCTATGGGCGTGGGTACGTCAGTTTCCGCCCCAGTACCGTGCCGATCTGCTTTTTCTAGCTGCAGGCATCAGGTTCGTTTCCAAGGACGAGACGATACGCTATTTGCTTGAGCTCAACGAGGGCGTGCTTTCGGCACTCGAGCCTGACGGCGTCCCAATCGAACACGTGGTTTATATCGAAACGGACTCGGCCGGCAGTAGCAGCGGCGTCATGCTCAATCTGCTGCGTGACCGGGGGAACCTAGAGCGGAGGGGGGCCAGGTTTCTCCACTCACGGGACGGCGCGGGGATCCAGAAGATCACACGCCAATTGGGACGTGGGGCCCTGATCTATGTAGATGATTTCGCTGGGACGGGAAAACAGTTCGTGCGTTCCAGGAGGCGGGTTGCCGAATTCGTCGCTGGCTCATTCTCCGAATTCTTCCTTCTGCCGTGCATCTGCGAGGAGGCCCGCCAGCCAATCGAGGAGGTAGGCGTCGTTGCCGAAGCTGGATTCACACACCGAAAGACGGAACGTCCGCTGCTCGATGAGTCGCCGATTCTCTCCGCGGAAAAAAGAGAGCGTCTAGTTCAGTTGTCCATCGAGAATTGGGGCCGAAGAAAAGTAGCCCTCGGATTTGAAGGACTTGGTACGCATGTAGTCTTTTACCGCAACGCACCGAATTCGACCCCCCTTCTCTTCCGTGGCCATCTTGGACAACGTCCC
>BTQE01000100.1:0-12658 GCA_036985715.1 Rhodothermia bacterium | reverse complement strand
GAGTGGATGCGGAATTCTATTTAAAAACACAGGGACGCCACCTGTGAATAATATTCAAATCAGTGACTGCGTTCTATTTAACAATCGCCGGCCTCAAGACAGCGAAAAAGTAAAACGTGCCAGCTACAAGGACATCTCTTTTTACGGCACAATTTTCAAAGACATTGTTATAAGAGACAATGAGTGCGTTTTTGTTTACGGCGAGGGAGAACTGGCAGGAGGAACTGGGCCCAAAATCGGGAATGACTCCGGAATTGCCTTCGTTATTTCTAGAAATAATGCGGATGGTACTTATGAAAACGTCTTAATCGAAAATAACAGGTGCACGGCACATTACAGGCACGGGATAGTATCGCTGTACGGATTTGCTGCGCCCGTTGGGTCGTCGACGACCAACAACATATGTGACAATAACGGGTGGCTTGGAATATATGTCGCCATTACTCCCGTTGGTTCGGTGCAGAACGTGCTCGTTACTACTAATGAGCGGCTGACGATTACGGAGAACTATTGTAATTACAATGGCTTCTTTGATTACGATAGTGATAACGATACCATCCGTGGCGGGATCGTCGTTTCCGGCGTTTTCAATACAGTGATAAGCAATAACGTCTGTATGCGAAACGGCGACACTACTCTTGGCATTACGCCAGCAACAAATTCAGTGAATTCGGCAGGCATCCGACTCAGAGGAGACGAAATCGATATCGAAGGCAACACGACGGGCCACAATAAAGACTGCGGAATCACAACGTGGTCCTCACCATCTTTTCGCATGTCGATCTTAGGAAACCGCTCTTTTGAAAATGACAAGGACGGTATTTTATTTCAAGGAAAAGAAGTTGCGGACTTACCAGACACTGGACGGGGGTTTTTAGTAAATGATAACGTATGCACTAGGAACGACGGGAGTGGGATTAAAGCATTCTGGATGAACGGAGCACTTGTCAGTTCCAACTACTGTCGCTGCAACGGTGACCACGGTATTCGACTTAATTACGACGGCGATCCTACGCAGTCGCCTGCTACAGCCGGGAAATTCAATACCGATAACATTTACCTGTTTGGAAACTTGGTTGCCTATAGTTCTGGAACAACGCCGATATCCCCCGATCCGCCCCGAAAAGATTCGAACAACGTATATACAAGTAACGTAACATTTGTCGACTCCTCCTGTTAGTGGCCATCTTAAGGGCGAGCTTAGGTTCCCCGTTCGTGAGTGGAATCAGGTACTGATATTAGCTGGGTTGTTGCCAGCGACTCTAGTCTCATTACCGTGGCTGTGTGCCAGCAGGTTATATCGATGGCCATAACTGCACTCCATCGGAAGCCCTCACCGTTTGAGTGACCAAATATGAATTCTAAGACAGTTCTTCTGATATTATCGTTGGTGCTTAATGCATGTGATAGTACCGATCCAACGACCGATATATCAGTGGTAGAATGGGTTCAGATTCTGGATTCGGACTGGGTGGCCAAAGTCGCGCCGCAGGGAGAGCTCGTCCGGTTGGAATCGGGTCGGTTGTTTCGTAGTTCGGATCATGGCGGCTCTTGGACATCGACTGAGCCATCGGTTCCAGATGGGTGGCTCGAGTTCCAAGAACTCAAGGCAGTGGGATCGAGTGGTGAAATCATCGTAGAACTTGATGGTCGAACACAAGGTGAGGGTGCTGAAGACTATAGAGGACTTGCTCGATCGACCGACGGAGGGGTTACATTTGAAGAGATCCCTACAGAGTGGCTTGGTCCCCAGAACTTTTCCGTTGCACCGGTAAACGTTTGGATCGACGATATTAATACTCTCTTCGCAAGTCCGTTCTATAAGCAAGGAGGGGGACCGAGACTATTTCGCCTTGGGCCGGGAGAGACGACTTGGAGCACGTCTTTTCCATTTGAGGATTACGACCCGAGAGTTAGTGTGAGCCTTGATCCGGAGGGACATTTGTACATGCTTTCTCTAACCGGTTCAACCTATCGCTCTCTCGACCGGGGAAGAAATTGGCAGCTACTTCCAGATGGGCCTTTTACACCGACCGGCTCGATTATACTTCTGGACCACCGACAGATTTACCGCATCGGAAGCAATCCGGCCTCGGGCGGACGCAGCCTCTTTATCTCTGAAGACGAGGGGTCTTCGTGGTCTCATTTAGATTTTTTTACAACTTTTCAGTCAGTTTCGGAGGTCGTTGTCGGGACCAACGGTCATCTATTCGCTATAGTTGATGAATCTCAAAACGAATTGATGTATCGATCGATAGACGAAGGTGTGAGTTGGGAGAAAGTTAATTCGGGACTACCTGCATCGATTGCAGGAAATGACTCCATCCATCTAGGCGGCTTAATGATGGGTACCGACGGAATACTTTATGTGCACTATTTTGTCTCTGCAAGCGGATTCCACAGTGTCTACAGAACTACGACGACCGTCGGTGCGGTTGAGTGACCTAAATATTGGTTTCACCCGTTCTTTCTTCTGAAGACGTTTCTCGTACCATTCAGTGCCGTTTAAGGACTCGAATTAATTCGTCGTCGACCATTCCGGATCTGAGGTTTTGCAAATAGGCCTGGGTTGTCTTCGCATCTTTGTGAGCAAGCGTTTGTTGGATCCGCTGGATAGGCAGGTTGTTCTCGTCCATGAAAGCTGCCCAGGAATGGCGTGCCATGTGAGTGGTAAGCCGCATCTCAATTCCACACTCACGAGCCAGCGTCTTCAAATACTTGTTTATAAGAGCTGTCTTTTTCTTGCGTTCGCGAAATGCCTCCTCCGTTCCTGGGCGTACGTGTTTTGGGAGAATTGGAAAAATGTATTCGCTTCGCCCGATGTCCGGCCATCCGTAGAAGCGCAAGATTTCCTCAGGCTTACTAAGTAATGGCATTGAGAACGACGGATCATCGGTTTTAGCCATCGTGTACTCAATACGCCAAACACCGCTCTCTTGGCGAATATGGTCGCCGACTAGCTGGATAACATCCGAAATGCGCATGCCGGCCGCATAAAAAGCAAAGATGAAGTAATTACGGACATCATTGAGCAGCGTGTCGTCGAGTTCAATGTCTTCAATCCGCCTGATTTCTTCAATCGTTAACCGGTTGCTTTTTGCGCGCCTTGTCTTCAGCGTCAGCTGAAAGAATGGGTTTTTCTCCTGCGGAAACAGGCCTTCCCGAATAGCGATGTACAAAACCGTCCGAACGTAACCCAAATTTTTGGTGACCGTGTTCTCTCTATTGCCGTGAACTTTTACGAGGTACGTGTGGAAGCCTCGTAAAAAGGCCACCGTGAGCTGCTCAAACCCGAGAACGCGCTGGCGAGTCGCTTGGTATGTGTAGTCACGAAGCTTTGAAAGGACCGGTTTGTAAGCGTCGACGGAGCCGTGCTGGCTGCGGTCATGGAACTCGTTGATGCGGCTCTGGAAGTATTCAAGGAAGTCTGCCTCTTGAGGATCAGATCCTGTAACCAGAATCGCCTTAACGGCCCGCACCGAAAGCTTGCCGTCACGAGCCAGGACCTCTGCCACGGCCTCCTCAGCTTCGTCCACGACGTTCTTGAGGTACAGGTTTAAATTGTAGTACTGCGGATGCGTTTTGCGAATTTCCTGACGCGCATCGTTCCAGTGGCGCGGGTGAAGTCGAACGCCCTCGATCGCGATCGTCGCCCGTTCCTTTTTATGACGGATAACGAGGTAGAGGGGTACGTGCCCTTTGGCGTTCTTTTTGGAAATCCACGGAGCGATTCTTACCGTTGCCACGCGTGCGGAGAGTTAATAGTGTGCCAAATCTGGTGACGCCCAAGGTGACGCTTTTTCACGGGATTAGCAATACGACTTGATGGGTCTGAAAGGAAAACCTACTTATATAACCATATTTGGAGCGATATCCGGCTAAGCCTATCCCAGACCAAGTGAGCCGTGCATTACCTCCCTCTCCGCATCCAGTTCAAGCCCCGGCAAGCAGAGCTCGCTGGGGTTTTCTTATGGACGCCATCATCGGCTTGTACGCTCGTTTCACCTTATCCGCTAAAGACTCTATCGGAATGAGAAGATTATTGCAGAACGAAACAGATGTACGCTACTAGCGTATAGCATATCAATCGTGTTGCTAGACGCTTTTAGCCTACCGGAGAGCAAGCGAATCCATGATTGTTCGAAGAACAAAACTCTACAATGCTCAAGCAGAGGGCCTGGGGTTGAGTGATGACGAAAAGACCGAAATTGCGAACAAATTCAAGGCTTCTCTGAACACGGTGCTAAGCTGGTTGGCGATGTTCGAACTATCCGCGTGCCATTACCAGGGCGCGGTTCACGCGCCGGGGCCAGGGTATTTTATGCACACTTCGCGTGCGTAAGCCCAGGCCGACTTTATTGATTGCAGATCTATGATCGTCGAAAACAAAAAGGGATCTCTAAAAGACAACTTGCACTCATGCGAGAGCTGAGTGAAAAAGTCAGCAAGGCATTATGCAAATAGGATCGATGTATCATCCTAATCCAGTCTGACTAATTTCCAGATGAATACCAATGGGGAATAAACTATACAGTGAACTTATTGAGAGCCTCGAGGAAGTACTCGCAGTTGAGAGGGGAGAGCGGGAGGCTGCGAGCGAAACCTACTACCGCGGGTACATTCGGGTTTTGGAAAAAGAAAATGGGGAGACCGTTTGGACGTTGAAGGAAGCAGCGGTTGAACTGAGAAAAACTGATCTGTCCGTCTATAAGACCGCAGCAGATCTCCTAAAAGCCGTGCGCTCAATCCTCTGGCAGTCGCAGAGGGGAATGGCGGAACTCCTCGGAATTCCGAAAGCGACCTACGTCAATTGGGAACAGGGGCGCGTCCAGCCGAGAGGTCCTTCTGTATCGCTCATCAAGATGGTGATCAATAATCCGTACGAGCTGATGAAAGCGTCGGTCTCAACGAGGAAGTTGACGGCACTCGGAAATTAGCTATTGTTGTAACGCACCAGAGCGAAATAGTGGCAACCGACTATTCCGTATTCCCGAAAAGTACCAGAAAGCCGCCGATCATCTTTGGAGGTGCAGTTCCCCTACAACCTCGAAATAATAGCGGCGGCAGCGCGGATCTGGTTGGGTAAGCCGAACAGAACAAACACCTCCTGACGGAGTCCTTCCGTTACATTTTCACCAGCGCCCGACGGCGCTAATAGTCCCGTCAGATTTAGATACATCCAAGCTGGACGAAACGTGGATCTGAGCTGTTGTTTGCACTGGATTCCCTGTCCAGTTTCGATCGGAATTTGCATTCGTTGAGCGACATCGCCGTTGGGTATTTTATCTCCCACACGACAATCCTCCACGTGGTCCCCTTTTCGGTTGACATTAACACCAAGGAAAGTTACCGATTCGTCACTGCCAGGTCTTCATTCCCGCGAAAGAGCTAAATCAGACATTTAGTACGGTACCCGTACTATCTGCGCCGATTAGTACGGGACCCTGACTAATTCCTCCAATTGATACGGTCTTCATACCAATTCTCACAATCGGCGGACGTTATGACCATCGTTACGAATTAAGATGATCGATGCTCTATCCGTGGAAAGTAATCGAGCTTGCGAAGGGCAATAAGGCGAAGGATTTACGACCTGGATTAGTGCAAGCCCCAAGACCCCGTGACATTTCCATTTGTACAACTGTTTTCTCTGAATCTGATTTCTAGAAACTGAAAGAAGGGCACCCATTGCGCCAGATGAGTGTCGCAAAGCTCTAATCGTGCTTGCGTACGATTGCTTGGTCTGAGATGGGCCTCCAAAATCGAATTTGAAATAGTTAAGGTCAGTTAAGACTCTATTAGCGTTAAGTATCACTAACTACAGCTATCTTTTTAAAACTCTTGGATCCTGTCACAAATCCGTTTGCCCCGGGTGCGGGTTCGCGCCCACCTTCACTTGCTGGGCGCGATGAAACAATTAATAGTGCACGAATAGCTCTGGGGAGAGTCAAGGCCGGGCGCCATGCTAAAGGTATGATGATGTTGGGTTTGCGAGGCGTCGGGAAAACCGTTTTACTCGTACGGATCGGAGAGATTGCTGAGCAAGACGAGTACATAACGATTCTGATCGAAGCCCCGGAAGAGCGTCGCCTCGCAGGACTAATTGTACCCAAGCTTCGTAGAGTGTTGTACAAGCTCAGTGCGTTCGAAAAAGCTCGTACCCTGGCCAACTGATCCTCGAGCCACGTGAGTACCAGGTGGTCCGAATCGAGTAAAAGACGATCGAAACCTGTGTTCGAAATGAAACGCTATCGGACGTCATCCACTGCCCGGACCGTTGGTTCGGCACGCGCGGCCTATTGATAGCCTGCTGACTCAAACAACATCGCCAACCATGCGACCAGCGCCTGGCCTACTGCGCCGCTCGGGTCTCTGGCTGGATCGTAAATGGTGATCTGCATTCCGGCTGCTCGTGAATCCTGGACGAGTGGAAGAAGAAGTGCGGCGAGTTCTTCATAGGTCATTCCTCCAGGTGCGGGGGAATCCACGGATGGCATGATGTCCGTGTCAAGAACATCGACGTCCAGATGAATCCAGAATCCGCCTGTTTGAGTTTCTTTCATCACTTCGAGTATCTGCTCAACAACCTGATCGGCACCCAGCTTTCTGCAGGAATCCAGATCAATCTGGTGAATCTCGGTTTCATCGAGGGCGCGACCCTCGTTTCCTCCGCAATCGTCTTCGTCTCGAAATCCCAGGGCGACGACCGTATCATCCTCAACGAGCGATTCAAATTCGTCAAAATGAGTCAGACTCCTGGGACCGCGTCCGGTCGCGAGCGCAAGATCCATCCCCGCAGCTCCTCCAGTGTCTGATATTTCGGGATTCTGAAAGTCTCGATGACCGTCGATGAAGACCAGACCATACTTGCCTTTGCGCCTCAGACCGAGCATTGTGCCGAGCAGAATGCTGCAATCACCCCCTAAAACAAGTAGAAACGTATCCTCAGCTACCAGGTCTTTGACGGATCCGGCAAGCCGCTCCGAATAGGAACGGATGCTTGCAGCGTTTCGAACGCCTGTCTCTGCATCAATGGAAGCAGAATAGACGAGAGGGGGTACGGTACCTCGGTCGACGGCACCGAGTTTGGCTGCGAGCCCCAGAATCTTTAGAGCAACCGGCATTCGGTTGACTCCAGGTTCCTCATCCGCAGCAGGTGGCATGAGGCCAAGATTGCTGGGAGCGCTAAGTAGGGTAATGGATCGAGACATCAGCGAGGTCTGTCGATCTGCGAATGAACGGAAACAAACGTCGCGCTTCGGCGAAATAAGGGTCCCCATATTCCGATTTAGCGGCCTGACTTCTTATTTGGCAGGTGGTGTACCCACCTTCTGGATTCCAGGTATCAATCGGTCCCACTTTACATCCGCAAATCTCTATTTCCAAACGACATGAAGACGCGAATCAGAGCTGGCCTCACCGTTACCCTTATTTTCCTCTTTCTTGCCGGAAGTTCGTTCGGGCAAACCAGATTTTCCGAGCGTCTGACGGCTGCTGCAGGCTTCGGTGGAGCGATTGCCGTAGGAGAACAGGGAGCCTTCGTTGGCTCTGCACCTGTAGGATGGCAGACCGGAGATGAACCCCCTGGAACTGTTTTTCTATATACGAAAAACTCGGACGGCTATTGGGTCGAGACCGCTGGGATAAAGGCGAACGACGGTGTCGTAGGCGATGATTTCGGTCGATCTGTTTTTTTGCAGGGGTCCACACTCGTTGTGGGTGCCCCGGGGGTGACAGCCGCGTACGTATTTGAAGAAGACGATGAGGGCAAATGGATTCAGACCGGCAGGCTGGTTCCTTCATCCGTCGGCGAGGGTGCCGAGTTTGGTGGAGCGTACGCGAGAGGAGGGCTTCGAACCGGAAATATCGCCATTGTTGGAGATCGGATTGTGGTTACATCCTACAGTGCAGATACGAAACAGGGCGCAGTCCATGTATTCTTCAAGACGGGAGAGTCTTGGGACGAAGAGGCCATCCTTTCGCCGGACGAGCCGGCTGAGCAAGAGGGTTTCGCGTGGACGGTGGCTTCAGACGGAAATCAGATCTTTGTGGGTGCCAATGAAGCCGATGAAAAAAAAGGCGCTGTTTACGTCTTCGGAAAGGGCGTCGAGAACTGGTCTCAGTTGGATCGTTTCACAAGTTCTGACGTGAGTGGCCCCGCAGGGTTTGGGACGACGATGGCTGTTCAGGACGGAAAGCTCTACGTCTCGGCTCCAGCATTCGAAACGAACGGCACCGTGTTTGTTTTTGAACAAGCCGACGACTCCGGGAGCTGGTCCCAATCCGATCGCGTCAGCCAGAGCGAACCGGAAGACGGATCTCGTGCTAGTGGAGGATTTGGTGGTGGTCTGGCCGTGTCGTCGGAGAATCTACTTGTTGGGGCTCGGGGAACTGTATTCGTTTTTCAGACTGCTGATCTGATGTCTACGGCCACTCAAATCAGCGCGCCGGACGAGCGGAGCAAGCGAGGATTCGGTGTCGGGCTCGGTATTTATGGGAAAGTGGCCGTCGTCGGATCGCCAAGTGCCGATTATGACGCCGGAATCGCGACGCTTTTCGAGAAGGACGAAGCCACAGGTGAATGGCGTCCGGCTTCTACGCTCGCGAGTGATCTCGTCTATCTCGATTCGATCTCGGGCGATCAAATTGACTGTCAGGACGGTACCGCTGGACTGTTTGACTGTAACAATGTGGACCTCGTCTCTTTTCTCTCTGTGAGCGAACTGGCCACCGAGCGAGGGGTGAAAATGACAGATCTCTGGGGATGGGAAGATCCGGAAACGGGGAAGGAATGGGTTCTTCAGGCGCGAACGGAAGGAGTCGCCTTCGTGGACATCAGCAACCCGAGTTATCCAATCTATGTCGGGCAGCTTCTCAAGACCGAGGGCTCACCCGGTGCCGCCTGGCGTGACGTAAAGGTTTACAAGGATCATGCATTCATTGTCGCGGACGGATCAGAAGCACACGGCATTCAGATCTTCGACTTGCGACAGCTTCGCGACGTCAATCCGGCTGACATGCCGGTCACACTGGAGGAAACATACCACTACTCGGGTGTCAACAGCACGCACAACATCGTGATCAACGAAGAGACCGGATTCGCCTATGCAGTCGGAAATCGAGCGGGTGGCAATACGTGCGGCGGCCAGCTTCATATGATCAATATCCAGGATCCCGCTAATCCGACGTTCGCGGGTTGCTACTCGTTCGAACCAGCAGGAGGTACACACGACTCTCAATGTGTGATCTATGAAGGAGCGGATACGAGCTACCAGGGAAGGGAGATTTGCTTTAACTCGAACGGCTCAATGTTCATCATCGCCGACGTGACGGATAAAGACAATCCCGTAACGCTTGCAACTACCGAATATCCGAACCGAAATTACACGCACCAGGGCTGGCTCACCGAAGACCACAATTACTTCTTCATGAATGATGAACTGGATGAGATGAACAAAGCAGTTTTGCAGACTCGTACGCTCATTTGGGACGTCCAGGACCTGGAGGATCCGTCACTGGTTCGTGAGTTCTTCCAGGACTCGAAAGCGAGTGACCACAACCTGTACATCAAGGGGAATTTCATGTATCAGTCGAATTACCAGGCCGGACTCCGCATTCTGGATATTTCTGATCCACTGAATCCTGTCGAGGTTGGCCGCTTCGATACGGCACCGTACGCTGAAGACGCACCAGGATTTGGAGGCTCCTGGAGCAATTACCCGTATTTCAGGAGCGGCGTAATCGCTGTCAGCAGCAGAAACGAGGGCTTATTCCTCCTGAAGAAAAGGGAGGTAGATCTCTAGCGCGGAGAGTCAGATGTACCGCTGAGCATTCTTGAGAAAAAGTCCCCGCTCGCGACCTCCGATACAAACTTCATCGAGTTCTTAAATCGAGACTGAGTCATTCGCGCCAAATCAGCCTGGGATTCCTGCGACTGGGCGATCAATTCGTCATATATTTTGATTATGCTGTCGCTCGATTCGATCAATTTGTCGAGTGACTCTGCGAGCTGTAACAACATGATCTCTTTGGGTTCGAGGCCCGTCAAGCGAGTGCCTTCCGGGGGTTCGGCTGTAATTGCCGTAGACGCGCAGTCTAGAATGGCATCATAGGTTTTCCCACGTTCACCCGCCTTACGATCCAATTCCGCCTTGATTCTGGTATGTTCATCTCCGGTCGCCCCCGCGAGCTTTTTTGAAGTCTTTCTTATTTCTTCAGATTGGGCGTTGAAGAGATCAATTTGTTTGACGCACCGACCTCCTTCCTTTAAACCCGTGAAAAATACCTCATCGTTTTTATATGGCTCAAAATCCGTAGTCCGTTGACCATAGACGGACGGAGCCGGAGCAAGGATAACCAGAATAAAGACAAATGAGAGGCGTTGAAACCCTCGTATAACAGTCTCCATGATTGAGCCTCCTTTGTTTATAGTCGATGGATAGGTGCAGCAACAAAGCGCCTGCGACCTATTCGTCTTCTCTGGATTTTCCAGACCGGTAAAAGCGAATTTCTACTTTCTCGAGTGTTGCAAGCCCCTCACTCACGGCCGTGTCAAGAACCGGCATGAAGGCCTCGATTTTTTCCTCCGTATCGACAATTTCGACGATAAGAGGAAGGTCGGCCGAAAGACGCAGGATTTTTGCGGTGTGAAGTCGACTGTGAGCGCCAAATCCTTCAATTCCCCTGATTACCGTAGCCCCGGCCAGGCCAGCCCGTCGAGCTTCGACAACGATCCACTCATACAGGGGCATCCCTCCATGACGATCGGATTCACCAATAAATACGCGCAATAGTTTTCCGTCCTTGGGGAGAGTCATCGGTGGTTCACCTTGAAGAAATGAGCGTATATCCAATCCAAACCAGTGCCAATCCGAGAACCACGTGAATACCCAGATTCGCGGTGGCCCGCAAATACTCGTGATCCCGGATCATTGCAAACGACTCATAAGTGAGTGTCGAAAAGGTCGTAAATCCCCCAAGGATTCCAACCATCGCGAACGAGCGGAACTCTGGAGCAAAAAGTTGTCGGGCGTCCATGAGGCCCGCGATGAGTCCGATCATCAGGCATCCCAATAGATTTACCGAGAGCGTGCCGTACGGAAATGTCGATAGCGGAACCAGTCGTTGCACGATGCCGCTTAACCCGTATCTCAGAATCGCCCCTAGAAACCCCCCTGATCCGACCAAGGCAGCATTCAGCAGAACTGTATTCAATGTTTCATCAGCGTTTGGCTATGGGTATCCATGCCAAGATATTCAACTTTTTCTAGCAAGGAAACAGGGGCGATTTTGACTTCTCCCCACTCACGACACGTCTTTTGCGGCTGAGTGGATCGTTCCAACGGTTCACCGGGGAAGGCACTATCGACGATCATTCTTTCGAATACTTTCGATTTCTCATTGGGAGTGGTATTGTTCGTCGGAATTTCAGCATAGTGTCGATGTCTCAGAGACTTTCGCGTTTCACTTTCCTTTTCGGGCTCCTTGGGGTTGCCTTTTCATCCCCCACCCTTGCCCAGCAGGCGCTCGTTCGCGGGTTCGTGTCGGACGGTTCAACGGAGCAGCCCATGCAGGGCGCTTCCGTTGCCCTGCTATCGAACGACCGGGTTGTGAAGGGGGTTGTGAGCGACGCCGACGGTTACTTTTTTATCAATCGCGTCGCACCCGGTTCGTATACCTTTCGAGTTTCGTTCATCGGATATGAATCGTTTGAAGAGGATCTTGAAATCTCGGCCGGTGCCGTGATTGAACGAACGGTCATTCTTTCTCCAAGTCAGGTCGAAATTGGAGAGATCGTCGTCGAGGCGGAAGCCGAGGGGGGCGCCACGGCGGTCATCGCGGGCCTCGAATCGGTCGTTCCCGCTGACATCGCCCGGGTACCTGTTCCCGGAGTATCGGGAGATCTGGCAGGCTACCTGCAGACTCTGCCCGGAGTCGTCATTCAAGGAGATCGAGGGGGGCAACTCTTTGTCCGAGGCGGTGCAGTAGATCAGAATTTGGCTTTTATGGACGGTCTTCCCGTCTACATGCCGTTTCACATCCTGAGCTTCTATTCTGCTTTTCCCGAGGACATCGTAAACCGAGCGGACTTTTATACAGGAGGCTACGGCGCGGAATACGGGTCGCGGGTTTCTTCCATCATTGACGTGAAGGCCAGGAACGGAAACAAGCAGAATATCGCCGGTGCGGTAGGATTTGCTCCGTTTTTGAGTGAAGCCCGCTTCGAGGGACCCATCATTCGCAACAGGGCATCTTTGATCGTCAATCTCCGGCAATCCTTTATCGAAGAACTCTTCCCGAATCTGCTTGGACAGCGAATGCCTTATCGATTCGGCGATCGATTTGCCAAATTCCATACCCTGATCGGCGACGCACATTCTCTTTCATTCACGTTTCTGGATACAGACGATCGAGGGGACATCGCAGGTACGAAAAAGACGTTTGATGGAGAAGCCCTTTCGAGTGTCAAAACGGACAGCACCGAAGTCTCATGGACGAATCGAGTCTATGGGGGTACGTATGAATACCAGTCCAACCGAATTCCTCTTGTTGTCAGGTTGACGGCGGGTTGGTCTTCCATGAACAGTGAATTTGGACCGAAGGCAGCCCCGGAGCGAGTTGCGGACGTCGAAAGCTTCGATTTGAAGCTCTATGCATC
>BTQE01000099.1:0-12814 GCA_036985715.1 Rhodothermia bacterium | reverse complement strand
TCCTATTGGCGAATCAGATAAGAAAGTACCCTGGTCGGAGGCGACGGAGATTGTTACGGAAGCATACGCCGGGTTTCACCACCGCTTAGGTGAAATCGTTTCTCTGTTTATATCAGAGAACTGGATCGATGCCGCATTGGGTCCAAACAAACGCGGCGGAGCATTCAGTCACGGAGCTGTTCCGAGTGCTCATCCATACATCTTTATGAATTACACGGGACAGGTGCGAGACGTACAGACCCTGGCCCATGAGTTGGGGCACGGGGTTCATCAATATCTGTCCCGCGATCAGGGAATCTTTCATGCCGATACGCCGCTTACGACGGCTGAAACGGCATCGGTATTTGGCGAGATGTTGACGTTTCAGAATCTACTCGAAAAAGAGGAAAATCCACGGCATCGCCTGGCCATGTTGATGGGGAAAATCGACGATACGTTGGCTACGGTTTTTCGCCAGATTTCGATGAATCGGTTTGAAGATCGAATTCATGCAGAGCGAAGAGATGCCGGAGAATTGTCTGTCGATAGATTCTCTGAGTTGTGGCTGGAGACACAACGGGCCATGTTCGGAGATAGCGTACAGCTCACCGATGATTACAAAATCTGGTGGAGCTACATCCCGCATTTTCTTCATACACCCGGTTACGTCTACGCTTATGCATTCGGCGAACTTCTCGTATTGGCACTGTATCAGCGTTATCAAGGGATCGGAGAGAGCTTCGCCGATAAGTATTTGGAGCTTCTAAGCGCCGGAGGATCCGATTGGCCTCATGTACTTCTCTCCAGGATGGATATTGATCTTCGCGATAAGAGCTTCTGGGAAGCTGGTGTCCAAATGATCGCTGCGTTGGTTGATGAGGCAGAGCAGCTGAGTTTGGAAGTCAACTGACACTGCGCGATTCATCACGTGCCGGCCACCAGTCCCAAGAGCCAGGCGGTCCCGATCGCGGCATAAATTCCGAGAATGTATCCAGCTATGGCCATGAGCAAACCCACCGGGGCCATGGCCGGGAGATAGACACTTGCTACAATCGGCGCGCTCGCCGCTCCGCCAATATTCGCCATACTGCCGGTGGCTACAAAAAAGAGTGGAGCCCGAATCAGTTTGGCAACGAGCAAGAGCAATCCGATGTGTATCGCGATCCAGAGTGCTCCAGCTGCGAGAAAGACGGGCGCCTCCAGCACTGCAAGCAGGTTTGCTTTCGCACCAATAGATGTCAACAGAAGATATAGGGCGAGAAAACCAATTCTCGAAGCCCCTGCTCTTTCCATTTGACGCATTGGTGTAAAGGAAAGGACCAGTCCTATGGTTACTACGATGAGGACGGCCCATGTCGTGGCGCTGATAATTGTCGGATCGCCCATTTTTGGCAACGACCCAGCGATATTGATAGAGATTACCGTTCCGGCAAAAGCCACCCCGATGATTCCCGCCAGGTCCGCAATCGAAGACGGTCTTCTCGTCGTGTCCAGTTCGGTGAGTCGCCTGTTGGTTTCTTCGATCACGGTCGTATCGGCGTTGACCCAGTTGTCAAATTTCTTCTGAACAGCGCTCAAGAAAATCAGTATTCCCATCCAACCGTATCCTACGACCGTATCCACGACAATGATGGGGCCCAGCATTGCGTCAGGTGTGCCGACACTCTCTTTCATCGCCACCATATTCGCGGTGCCCCCGATCCAGCTCCCGGAAAGAGCGGCAAACCCTTTCCAGGCATCTTCCGGTAACATCCCTCCAAACACCATGAGTGCGATGGGACCACCAATGACGATGCCCACGGTCCCGGTAGCCATCATAACGAGAGCGATCGGACCCAGTTTGAGAATCGCAGGGACGTCGACCGTAATCATCAGGAGAAAAAGAGAGAAAGGCAGCAAGTACCTGGACATCCATTCGTAGACCACCGAACTGTCCGGCGTTACCCCGAACGTGGTCATGAACATCGGAAGGAAATAGGCCCAGATCACGGGTGGCATAAGTTCGAAAAAGCGCTTAAACCGTTCCAACGTACTCAACCAGAAGACGCCACCTAGAATCGCTGCCAGAAACGCGAAGAGGGTCGTGGGCTCCGTGATGAGCGCTGAATCCGTGATTACCTCTGTTACCAATCTGTTACGGCCTCATCCTGGCTCGTAAGCCTGGGAAAAATCAATGTGAATGTGGAGCCTTCGTCCTTCTCACTCGAGACTTCGATAGTTCCTCCGAGTGCGATGACAAGTCTTTTTGTGATGGCCAGCCCTAGCCCGGTACCTCCGTATGTCCGGCCCCTGCCCGTGCTTTCCTGTGCGAATTCGTCGAATACGTGTGGAAGAAATTCCGCATCGATTCCGATTCCGGTATCCGATATCTCACATCGCACAGAATCATCTGAGCCAGCAAACGAAAGGGTGATGCTGCCTTCTTTTGTGAATTTGATGGCATTCCCTATGAGATTATTGAAAATTCTCTGGATGATCAACGGGTCGGCGGTGATCGTATCGATACCGTCAACCGATACCTGTACCGAGATGGTTTTCTCGTCAAGCAAGGGACGAAGACTGTTCAGGACTTCATTCGCGCTGTCTTCCAATGAAAGCAGTTGCTTGCGCATTTCGACCGCTTGTGCGTCCAGCCGCGTCAATTCAAGAATAGAGTTGATCGTTTCAAGGAGCTTGTTACCGCCTTCAACAATCATCCCAGAGAATTCCTTGAATTCCTCATGGTCGATACCCTCTTCGATAAGCTGCGCGAATCCGATCATACTCGCGAGCGGCATGCGCAGCTCGTGACTCATGTTGGCAAGGAAAGACGTCTTTAGAGCGACCAATCGTTCAGCTTCTTCCTTCGTCTTTCTCAGTTGTTCTCTGGTTTCGTATTCAACGGAAATATCGCGAATCGTATACAGTCTAACGTCGCGACCTTCCCATCGAATCGGAACCCAACGGAGCGACGCTACAATGGAGTAGTCATGTGTGTGCTGAATCTCGACGGTGGCATCTGCGGCTTTCGGTATCTCGAGTTCCAACGGGGCACCGATTAATTCAATCAGCTGCTTATTCAGAATAAGTTCGCAGGCCGGATTTGCGAATAGTATGGTATCCGCTTCATCCACGATGAGAATACCGTCCGAGATATTCTCGATGATGGCTCGGACCCGCTCCTCGGCCTCCTGCGTCGCGCGAAGAATTTGTGCACGGTCGAGAGCGTGCAGAAATACCCGCAGGATGATTTCGGTCGAATCAGAACCCTTAATGATAAAGTCCTGTGCTCCCTGTCGAACCGCATCGGGGAATTCATCCTCCTCTTCTGCATCAATACAGAATATGACCGGAAGAGACGACCGCTTCATCATCAGCTCGTACAACAGATGCTGCGATGTCTCAGAGCCCAGAGACGAATCCACTACGATGGCGTCAGCTCGATCAATTTGTGCGTCGTCAAGCTGGCCATCGTACGCGACGATGGAGTCAACGGCAAAACCGCGCTGTCCCAGCTCTGATACTTGATTGGAGAGCCAGTCGGCATCAGAATCGCCCGCCGCGAATATCACAATTCGATTTGGAGCGGTCATATGCCGAGGATTCCGAGATCTCTGGTAATCGTACTGATGCTTTCGCCGCCCGTCTGTGTTACAACCATATCATCTTCAATGCGGGCTCCTCCACGTCCATTCAGATAAATGCCGGGTTCGACCGTGAACGTCATACCTGGCTCCAGGACCTGGTTGTTGTCACCGCGAATGAACGGAGCCTCGTGTACTTCGAGTCCAAGGCCGTGTCCGGTTCGATGTGTAAAGAATTCTCCATATCCGGCCTCTTCAATAACGCTCCGCGCCGCAAAATCAATGTCACCCGCCGCCCGTCCGGGGGCCGTCTTCCTTCGGCCGGCTGCATTGCTCTGCTGGACAATCTCGACGATTTTTCGCAACTCAGGTTCTGGTTCACCGAAGGCAAACATTCGCGTGAGATCTGAAAAGTAGCCGCGATAGTTGGCTCCCCAGTCAAAGAGAACAAGGTCTCCTTGCTGGAGAGCATAGTCTGAGGGTACAGCGTGTGGGTTGGCAGAATTCGCCCCGAATGCGACGATCGGTTGAAAGGGTAGCTCTCCATCCGATCCGCGTTCGAGCATATGTCTGATCAGTGAAGCGGAGATTTCTCTCTCGGTAACGTTTTCCTTCACATTGGGGAGCGTGTCAAGTAACGCTTTTTCTGCGATTCGGGTGGCCTCGCGCATCAAATTCAGTTCGTTCTCATCCTTATGCATGCGTAGCGATGCAAGCACCTCGGCTCCGGACACGAATGACGCGTTTGGAGCAGCCCCTTCCAACAGACGAAGCTCGAGCACGCGCAAGTTTCCTGGCTCAACGCCCACAGAGCCGCCATCGAGTCCGGCGGCTGCAGTGCCAGATTCAAATGCGGGTCCCCATGTATCTAACGATTCGCCATACGAAAAGGATTGTATTTCGAAAGAAGCCGATTCCACCTTTTGCATCTCGAGTTCCGGGAGCACCAGAGAAGGTGTGCCCTCCACGGGGAACAGAAAGACAACCGGTCGCTCACTCAGATGAAAGTGAAGGCCCGTCAAATAGACCAGACTGGGACCCGGATTGATGGCGATGGCATCCAGCTGCGATTCCTTGAGTGTCTCTCGCAACTGATTCTGACGATTCGAAATAATACTGGAGTCGGAGGTGGACATGGGTGTCGTGATATCTATCAATTCGTGTAGGCAAAGATATAACAGCACCCTTTAAACTATTAAGAGATGGCGGGACCTATACCGCGTACAACTCGATCATCTCTCTCAATTCTGCCGCTGCTGCTTGTGGATTATAAGCTGCTGTAACGGCGGCCATCACGGCCACCCCATGTGCGCCTGAAGCGAGAACCTCTTCGATTCGATCAGCCGTTATCCCCGCGATGGCAATCACCGGAATGGAGACGACCTTACACACGGCCTTCAGTCCTGCGATCCCTTTGACAGATGCTGGATTTGGCTTCGAACGCGTCCGATATACCGGGCCAAAACCGATATAGTCGGCTCCATCAGACTCGGCTTTCAGTGCTTGTTCGACGGTCGTCGCGGTGCCGCCGATCACATACTGCGTACCCAAAACAGCTCGGGCAACAGACAGAGGAAGATCTGTCAAACCAAGGTGGACTCCGGCTGCATCCGTCGCCAGGAGAAGGGCGATGTCGTCATCTATGATTAAGGGGACGTGCGAGGATATGCAAACAGAGGCTGTCTCTCGGGCCGCTACCAAACGATGTCTGATGGTTCCTCTTTTTTGTCGGAACTGGATCGTATCCGCCCCTCCGTCCATGGCATATCTTGCCAGTTCAGCGTGGGTATAACGCTGCTGGAAGTGATAGTCAGTGATCACATGAAAACGACCGATATTCGGTTTCAGTCTTTGATCCGCAGAGTCCACTTTCTTACGTTGCCGTTTCTTTCAGGGAGGCGAGCAGAATCCCACGTGGTGCGCCCGTTTCGCAAATGTACTACGAGTCCAAGACGGAGAAAAATCCCATGGCGACTTCAAAATCTACTTCCCGGCGTGAATTCTTAAAGGCAGGGGCACTAGCAGGCATCGGAGCCTCGGTAATCCCATCGACTAAAACCCTCGGAGAGATTCACTCACTGGCTGGAAATCGGGCTACCGGTCCCTTGGCCGTTTCGAGCAGGAACGGACAGCGAGCCGTTCTAAAGGCCATTGAGGTGATTCAGACCGGTTCGGATGCCATTGATGCCGTTATAGCAGGCGTGAATCTGGTAGAGGAGGATCCCAATGATTCGAGTGTAGGCTACGGGGGACTTCCCAATGAAGAAGGGGTCGTGCAATTGGATTCGAGCGTTATGCACGGACCGACGGGTCGAGCAGGTGGAGTTGGCGCGATTGAAGGGATCATGTATCCGTCGAAAGTGGCTCACCTCGTTCTTCAGCGGACCGATCATGTACTCCTTGTGGGAAAGGGGGCACAAAAATTTGCGACGATGCATGGATTTGAAGTTGAGGATCTGCTCACCGACAGTGCTCGAGAACGCTGGGTGAAGTGGAAGGAGAACCTCTCCAACAGGGATGATTACTTACCGCCTCATGATCCGAGCGACAAAAATATCGGACAGAATTTTATTCCGCAGGAACGACATATGGGGACGATTCACTGCTCAGCAATTGACTTATCGGGAAATATCTCGGGCGTGACTACGACGTCCGGACTTTCGTATAAAATCCCGGGACGAGTGGGCGATTCTCCCATCATCGGCGCCGGGTGCTACGTGGACAACGAAGTCGGTTCCGCGGGTTCGACCGGGCGTGGCGAGGCCAATCTCGAAAACCTATCCTGTTTCCTGATCGTCGAACGGATGCGCATGGGAGACTCCCCACAGGATGCCAGTCTGTTCGCTTGTCAACGAATCGTTGATCATACAAGACTTGCGAGGCTTCAGGACGATCAGGGTCGACCGAATTTCAACGTGAAGTTCTATTCCCTGAACGCCGATGGCGTGGTGGGTGGCGCCGAGATTTGGGGAGGAGAGAGCACATTCTACGTGGCGGATGCCAACGGTAGCCGACTTGAGCCCATGGCTTACTTATACAAAAGAGCCTAGCAGGCCGCGCTTCTATCCGAACTAATTCGGGCAATTCAATGACAGTAAATTTCGGGAAAAGTCTTTCGTTTATGTGGCGGGTAGTGGCGCTCGCAATTCTCATTATCATACCTGCTATTGGCCGGACTCTTCCGCTTCCGCTCGATATCCCGCTTCCGGGAATCAACGGTTATTCCTGAATGCAGTATTCTTTTGCCAGGCCTATTGATGGTTCTGGGTAGACCCAGCAAATGAGATGGCCAATCGACTTAAGGGAGCGACGAGCCCGTATCTCAGGCAGCACGTTGACAATCCCGTCGACTGGTACTCCTGGGGGGACGATGCATTCAATGACGCAGCTTCCAGGGGAGTACCTGTGCTGATCTCTATAGGGTATGCCGCATGTCATTGGTGCCACGTGATGGCCCACGAATCTTTTGAGGATCCGGAAGTTGGAGAGGTCCTCAACCGGACGTTCGTCAGTATCAAAGTGGACCGGGAAGAGCACCCCACAGTCGATCATTTCTATATGAGCGCCTGCACGGCGATGGGTCATCCTGGCGGCTGGCCCCTGACGATTGTTGCTACTCCCGATCGGCGCCCTTTCTACTGCTCGACCTACCTGCCGAAGACGAGCCGTCACGGGAGAGTGGGGTTACTCGAGTTGGTTGAACGAGTCAGTGAGGTGTGGAAGAGCGATTCCGAAAGGGTAACACAGTATGCAAACGATCTGGTTGAGGCGCTGAGGCAGCAGTCTGACGATTCTGGGCCGACGTCAGCTCCGGACGAACGGCTGGCGGAGGCATTCTCCGCCCTGGTTTCTCGATATGACAAGGAATGGGGAGGATTTGGAGCAGCGCCAAAATTTCCGACAGCACACCAGCTGAGCTTTCTGCTCCGATATGGCAAGCGCATGGGAGATGATGCTGCATACCGAATGGTGGATGCAACAATCCGCGCAATGCGCAAAGGGGGTGTCTTCGACCAAATTGGATTGGGGATACATCGGTATTCGACGGACAGAGAGTGGAAACTTCCACATTTCGAAAAGATGTTGGTCGACCAGGCCCTGTTGGTTATCGCCTGTACGGAAGCCTTTCAGGTGAAACATGACCGGCACCATCAATCGACGGCAGAAGACATCATCGCGTACGTACTGAGGGATATGTCTGCTCCGGACGGCGCATTTTATGCCTCGGAGGATGCGGATAGTGAGGGGTCAGAGGGCAAATTTTACTTGTGGGCATGGGATGAACTCCAAGAGCTGCTTACTACCGAGGAGCTCGAATATGCTAACCGAGAATGGAATGTTGAGAGAGCGGGGAATATAGACGATGAAGCGACGGGTGAGCCCACTGGAATGAATCTTTTTTTCGGAGGAAATGCTCACGGCGACGGCGAGTATGGTGCGTTGTGGTCTTCAATCGTTCAAAAACTTCTCGAAGCCAGGTCTAACCGAATTAGGCCTCAGCGGGATGAGAAGCTCTTGACCGATTGGAATGGTTTAATGATTGCCGCTCTGACTAAGTCGGGAAGGGTGTTTTCCAATACTGACTGGATTCAGTCGGCTGAGGGTGCCGCACATGCATTGCTGGAAGTCCACGAGCACCAGGGAAAACTGGCACATTCCTCGTTTGAGGGAATCGTATCCGAGGCAGGGTTCCTCGATGACTACGCCTACCTGAGTTGGGGTCTGCTGGAGTTGTTTGAGGCGACGGGCAAGGTAGAGTGGTTGTCCAAAGCCGAAGAAATCGTTCGTGTGGTGATATCCGATTTCTGGGACGAAGATGCGAATGGCTTTTTTATCAGCAACCCGGATGTCCACAAACTTCCCCTTCGACAGAAGCAGTATCATGATGGAGCCACTCCCGCAGGGGGGTCTATTGCTGCCCAGACGATTCTTAAACTGGCGGACGTTTTTGCAGACGCGCATTTTGAAGATGTAGGACGAGCACAGGCCGAAGTCAGCTCGGCCGCATCAACGAGTTATGCCCTCGGATATTTTTCGGCGATGATGACGGCGGATCTGGCTCATGGAGCTCGTCGCGAAATAGTAATTGTCGGGAAAGCCGGCGAGTTGTCCCGGATTGTGAACAGGACTTTCCTACCGAACGCTGTGATTCTTCACAAATCTCAGGAGAAGACGGATGAAATCGATTTTCGTTTACCGAATCTCGCAGAATATGTAACCATCGACGGGAAGGAGACGGTCTATATCTGTACGAATCGTTCTTGTGAGGCGCCAATCACAGAGGCTGACGCCTTGAAATTGGCCCTAAAAGATTAGGGGCGGATTCCAGAAGGAATCCGCCCCTGGTCACTGTGAACCCCTTGGCGACGTTTCGCCAGGCTCTCTCTCGGGTGGGTTGGAATCGCCAGGCCAGTCTACTCGAAATGAGCCGTGTATCTGGCGTTTCACCCGGGTCTATCTATTCTTCAACTCGATTGAGCCGTGCGTGGTGCGTGCTCGAATTTTTGATCCGCCACCATTGATCAGGCCCTTCACTCGATCCTTCTTCACGCTTCCACTCAGATCATAGCCTGAGCTCACTCGGACCTGACTTCCTTCAAGGTCGAGCTCGGCGGCGATGTTCGAGGGGGTGTAAACGGTAACGTCTCCATGGCTCGTCTTCACCTCCGAACTGAAATTGTTCAGAAGTGCGATATCAATATTGCCGTGAGACGTCGTGATATCGGAGTCCCCCGTGAGTCTCTCGATGGTCACATCACCGTGACTCGTTTCCGCAGTAAAGTGTTTGCTGTCAACCTCTCCTATTTCAATATCTGCATGGGTCGTCTTCAAGACGATCTCATTGCTCTGGAGTGAAGATGCTTCGATATCTCCGTGGGTACTGACGAGCGAAATCTGTGGCCCACTTATCGACTGCGCAGAAATGTCGCCGTGGGTCGTATTCAGGAGAACAAATCCGTTGATGTCATCCAGTTCTACATCACCGTGTGTTGTTCTTAGCTCTGCGTTGAACTCCTGGGGGATTGTAACAAAAATGTTGATCGCGAACTTTCCATTCCAGTTCCAATTATTCCTGGGTGATTCTGATTCGATACGAACTTCATCACCGACCTGGGCAACCTGGAAATTCATTCGTTCAAAACGCTCAATGGCCTTTTCCATGTGGTTGCTCTCGAGTGTCACGCGAATGTTCGCCTCGTCCACGCTTCCAGTTTCGATTTCCACGTCAGCACGATTGACGTAAATGGCCAGCGTTTGACCGGCTCGAACCTTGAATCGTTCTTCAATCATTACTTCAAACGCACCACTTGCCCGGACGCGATCCCTTTTTGCCCGTTGCACCGAATTTTTGGCCTTAACACGAACGCGAATTTTAGACGTCCTTTCTCCTGAAACATCGGCAAATTCGACGACCTCAGATGTTTGGGCCGTTGCCGGTTGTGTCAGTCTATCCTTGATACTCTTGAACAAGTTGAGCCCTCCGAGAGCCGTAAGCACGGCCAGGAGAGCTGCAATAATTTTGGTACGCATGAGAATGTCAGTTTAGGATCCTATAGGGGTTGGCTCTGAATGACGTCTTCAAGAATGCCTCTAACAGCGATTGCGATCGTGTGCGTTTACCGATTTGCGTACGGACCGATTTATTGACAGGTTACAGTGGCCCGCCACTAAATCCACTCCATTACAAAGGGTTCGACCGGAGTGGAATCCGAAAGGTTTGCATGATTCTTCAGCATGCTCCAATACATAAACGATCACGATCTATTTCCCCGCCGTGTTTCCTGAGCCGATTTTCGATCCCAATTTCTGAGCCAGTCGGGAAAGCTATTCCCCCTCCTTTGTATATTCTCCAGTCTGCTTTCGCCCATGCGAAAGGGGCCATTTTTTTATAGACGTGTTCTCTTCGTCCAAGTGAAATCAGCGAATCAAATACGAGACGAGTTTTTCTCCTTTTTCAAGGAGAAGGGCCATACCGTCGTGCCCAGCGATTCTCTCGTGCCTGGAAATGATCCAACGCTGCTCTTCACGAACGCCGGAATGAATCAGTTTAAAGACGTTTTCCTGGACACCGGCGCGCGGGATTATAATCGGGCCGTTGACACGCAGAAATGCCTTCGAGTCTCCGGCAAGCACAACGACCTCGACGAAGTCGGGTATGACACCTACCACCATACCTTTTTCGAGATGCTCGGCAACTGGAGCTTCGGCGATTATTTTAAAAAGGAAGCCGTGAGATGGGCGTGGGAGCTTTTGACAGAGGTTTGGGGTTTCGACCCCGATCGTTTGTATGCAACGGTTCACGAAGGCGATAAGAAACTCGGACTCGACGCTGATGACGAGGCTGCGAAATATTGGAAATCGGAAACCGCCATCAAGCCCGAGCACGTTCTGTTTTTCGATTCGAAGGATAATTTCTGGATGATGGGAGACACCGGGCCCTGTGGTCCGTGCTCTGAGATTCATATTGACCTGAGGCCGGACGAGGAGCGATCAGAGGTGCCGGGCGAAACGCTGGTAAATGCCGATGATCCGCGCGTGATGGAAATCTGGAATTTGGTGTTTATCCAGTACAACGCTCTCGCAAACGGGAATCTGGAGCCACTCGCAGCCAAACACGTGGATACGGGAATGGGGTTCGAGCGCGTCGTGGCGGTGCTACAGGCGAAGACGAGTAATTACGATACGGATCTTTTTCTGCCGATCCTGGACCGTGTAGCCGAGCTCTCCCCGCTGCCTGATCTGGAGTCGTATGACTTCCCGGGGGGTTCGGAGGAAGATGGTGAAAAGCGGCGAATCGCAATGCGAGTTATTGCGGACCATGCCCGGACGGTTGCGTTCGCAATTGCGGATGGAGCGTTGCCGGGAAATGTAGGCCGGGGATACGTCATTAGAAGGATCTTACGGCGAGCCGTTCGCTTCGGCTATCAGACACTTGACCAGAAAGAGCCGTTCCTGTCTAGAGTGATCGACGTGGTGCGGGCATCCATGTCTGGACAATTTCCTGAACTGAATAACAATCCGGACTATGTAGATCGAATTGTTCGCGCCGAGGAGGAAAGCTTTCTTGAAACACTGGGAACGGGGTTGCAATACTTCGACAGGATTGCTCCGTATGTCGGGCGAATCTCGAGTAGTAAGAAAAAGGATTCGGCGCTCGACGAACTCAGAAAGGATAGAGCGACTCTTGATCTCCTAAAGAAGGCATACGTTGACCTGACCGATCGCGATTTGATAATCGAGACGTTTGTCGGTGCCGCCGAGAGAGGTCGGGTATCTGGAGAGATCGGATTTCTACTTCACGACACCTACGGATTTCCGGTGGACTTGACTCAGTTGATGGCGCGAGAGGAATCTCTTTCGGTTGATATGAATCGGTATGATGTTCTCATGGATGAACAAAAATCCCGCGCCCGCGCTTCCGCTTCGTTCTCTATGAACACCGAGAATTCCAGTGACTGGCGGTCAGTTTCTGAAAAAGCAGGTTCTGAGTTTACCGGTTATGGATCGGTTCTAGAAAAAGGCATCCACATTACTGCCGTTCGATCCACGGAGAGTGAGAAAGGAGAGACCCGCCACGAAATCGTTCTGGACAGAACACCTTTTTTCGCCGAGAGTGGCGGGCAGGTCGGGGACGTTGGGGTTCTAACCAGTCGGAACTACTCTGGAAAGATTCTTGATACCAGGTGGGTGGGCGACAGAATCGTACACGTTGTCGATACTCTCCCTGAAGAATTAGATCTGGATTTTGAGGCATCAGTGGATGCCGACCGGCGAAGCCGAATCGTAAAGCATCACTCGGTTACCCACCTGGTACACGCAGCACTTCGCGAGGTGCTCGGGCCTCATGTCGCTCAAAAAGGATCGCTCGTGGCGCCGGATCATTTGCGTTTTGATTTCAGCCACTTCGAGCGGGTTACACCGGACGAGCTTCGTGAAATCGAGAATCGGGTAAATGACGTGATCCAGAGAAACGTGACGAAAGGCGAAGACGTTGATGTTCCCATTGAAGATGCCATGGCGCGCGGAGCCATGGCGCTCTTCGGCGAAAAGTACGGGGACACGGTTCGGGTAATCACCTTCGATCCTGATTTTTCGGTGGAGTTGTGCGGGGGAATTCACGTGATGGCGACTGGTGAGATCGGATTGTTTAAGTTCGTTTCTGAAGGGTCGGTGGCCGCCGGTATTCGACGTATTGAGGCCGTCGCCGGCAGCGAAGCGATAGCCTATTTACACCAGGAAATGGATGAGTTGGGTCGTGTCCGCGGGCAGTT
>BTQE01000098.1:0-12864 GCA_036985715.1 Rhodothermia bacterium | reverse complement strand
TGTGTGAAGCCGTTGGCGGTGATGTCCACGCCGTGGCCAAGGGAATGGGGCTCGACGGCCGCATCGGGCGCAAGTTTCTGCACGCGGGTCCCGGATACGGCGGATCCTGCTTTCCCAAGGATACCCTGGCGTTGGTGCGCACCGCCCAGGAACACGGAACCCCGTGCCGCATCGTCGAGTCGGTCGTCGAGGTCAACGCCGCGCAACGCGCCCGCATGCTGAAGAAAATCCGTACCGCTATTGGCGGCGATGAATCGGGGAAAACAATCGCGGTGCTCGGCCTCACTTTCAAGCCCGAAACCGATGATATGCGGGATGCGCCGGCGGTCACGATTATCCCCGCGTTGGTCGAGCGGGGCGCACGAATTCATGCCCACGACCCTCAGGGAGTGGACGAGGCACGCAAGGTTCTTCCGGAGGAGGTCGTGTACTTTTCCGACATCTACGAGAGCATCGATCAGGCCGATGCGGTCATCCTGCTCACTGAATGGAACGTTTATCGCGGGCTCGATGTCGAGCAGTTGCGCCGGCGCATGCGCGGCAATGCATTCGTGGATCTGCGCAACGTCTACGAGCCGGCCGCCATGCAGCAGGCCGGTTTCGAGTATGTTTGTGTCGGTCGCCAGCCGATAGCCACGCAACGGAAGGCGGGGTAGCAAGTATCATGAGGGCTTGGTATCTCATCTACAGCAAGCCGCAGCGGGAGCGCCTCGCCCTCGAGAATCTCGAACGGCAGGGCTATCCGTCTTACCTGCCGTTGATCCGGAATCGCCGGCGCCGCAAGGGCCGATACGTGGCGATCATCGAGCCCATGTTTCCCCGCTATCTGTTCGTGCATCTGAGTGATGAGACAGACAATTGGGGACCCATTCGATCCACCTTCGGCGTGGCGAACATGGTGCGATTCGGAATGCAGGCGGCGCGCGTGCCGGACAGCCTCATCGAGATGCTGCAGGGGCGCGACGAGGAGGGCGTGCAGACGTTGGCACCCCCGGAGCTCAAGCCCGGTGATCAGGTGCGCATCGTGGAAGGCGTGATGGCCGGCTATGAAGCGATTTTTCAAGCGCGAACCAGTAAAGAGCGCGTGGTGCTGCTTCTGCAACTCGCGCAGGATCGCACGGCACGTATACAGGTGAGCGCGCACGATATCGAGCCGGCGTCGCGCAGGTGGTGAGAACCGCGCATTCAGGCACGCATTGAATTCCGATCGGCGCGTGGAGACAAGAATCGATGTTGATGTATTTTTTTGAAATTGCCTAAGATGTTCAGATTGTGAACAACCGGGAAAGAGAAGAGAGTGTGACCCTGGAGATCCTCGAGGCCATCGAGGCCCGCAGCGATGTGACCCAGCGCCATCTGGCGCGGAGCACGGGCATCGCCCTCGGCTTGGCCAACTCCTATCTCAAGCGCTGCGTACGCAAAGGGCTCGTCAAGATCCACCAGGCACCGGCGAATCGGTATCTCTATTATCTCACGCCCAAGGGTTTCACCGAGAAAAGTCGACTGACCGCACGCTATCTCTCGGTTTCTTTCGCGTTCTACCGCAAGGCGGGAGATTCCTGCGGCGATGCGTTTAAACGGTGCCGGAAACACGGATGGAACAGGGTTGTTCTATGCGGGGTCTCGGACCTTGCGGAGATTGCGTCCCTGCGCGCGCTGGAGCATGACATTGAGATTGCGGGCATATACGACCCAAGGCACGCGCGGGAGCGCTTTCTAAACCGGGAGGTTGTCGCAACCATGGATGTGTGCGAGCCGTTCGATGTATGCCTGCTTACGGATCTCAACGATCCTCAAGCGACATATGCCGATATCGTCGACCAAGTATCCATAGAGGGTGTAGTGGTTCCAAATATTCTCGGGCTAACGACGAACAGCTGATCGGGAGCCAAATGCGCGCCAATTTGGCGCGTGAGGACAAATTAACCTTTGCCATGCAGATTTTGTGTCTGCATGGCGGTAGCGTGCCTGAATCTACTGGATTTTCAGTAGATTGTTCGGACACTAATCGGGAGATCTCTAAATGGCTAGCGGCAAAACGCAACCATCCATCGCCGTCGTGGGCACGGGTTATTGGGGAAAAAACCTGGTGCGAAACTTCCACAACCTGGGTGTTCTGCACAGTGTCTGCGACTCGCAGGTCGATGTCGCGGGTGCGATGCTTGAGCAGTATCCTGGTGTCACTCAGATCGACGCTTATTCGGATATCCTGCAAAATTCCGAGATCGCAGGTGTCGCTATTGCAACACCTGCCCCCACTCACGGGAGCTTTGTCCGTGAAGCTCTCTACGCAGACAAAGACGTGTACGTGGAGAAGCCACTGTGCCTGTCCGAGGCCGAAGGGGCAGAGCTGACAGAGCTGGCCCGAGACCGGGGCCGTATTCTCATGGTCGGACATCTTCTCTGGTACCACCCGGCGGTGCTCAAGTTGAAAGAGCTGGTCGCCACCGGCGAGCTGGGTCGTGTGGAGTACCTCTATTCCAATCGGTTGAACATGGGAAAGCTGAGGCGTGAAGAGAGTGTATTGTGGTCATTCGCTCCCCACGATGTCTCGGTGATTCTTGGATTACTCGATGACATGCCAGAATCGGTGCAAGCCCAAGGCGGCAATTTTCTTCACCAGCAAATCGCAGATACCACCGTGTCACTGCTCAACTTTGCGAGCGGGGTGCGCGCACACATTTTCGTTTCCTGGCTGCACCCGTTCAAGGAGCAGAAACTGGTAGTCGTTGGCGACAGGAAAATGGCGGTCTTCGATGACACGGCTCCGTGGTCGGAAAAGTTGCAGCTCTACCCGCATGCCGTGGAGTGGGACGGTCGCGTGCCGGTCGCTCGCAAGGCGGAAAGAGTGTACGTGGACCTACGCCAAGCCGAGCCGCTCAGAGAGGAATGCAGACATTTCATAGAATGTATCGAAAGCAGGGAGAAGCCACGCACCAATGGCGAAGAAGGGCTACGGGTTCTGCGAGTACTGAATTCCTGTCAGCAGGCCCTAGAGGGCCACAGTCGGGTTGAATTGTCAAAGAAGGAGTCCGATTGCTTCGTGCACGAGACAGCTGTGGTTGATCCCGGTGTAGAAATCGGAAGTGGTACGAAGATCTGGCATTTCAGCCACATATTGAGTGGTTCCACCGTGGGTGGCAGCTGCACCATTGGGCAGAACGTGGTCATCGGGCCCGACGTGCAGATCGGGAACTCCTGCAAGATTCAGAATAATGTTTCTGTTTATACAGGGGTTACCCTTGAAGACAACGTCTTTTGTGGCCCGAGCATGGTGTTCACAAATGTAATGAATCCTCGATCTCACGTATCGCGTAAACACGAGTTTCGTGAGACGTTGGTGAAGAAGGGCACAACCATTGGAGCCAACGCGACCGTCGTCTGCGGTAATAACCTGGGAAAATACAGCTTTATCGGAGCTGGTGCAGTGGTCACACAGGATGTGCCTGACCACGCGCTAGTGGTGGGAAATCCCGCACGCCATATCGGCTGGATGTGCTCGTGTGGCGAGAAATTAACAGACGATTTAATCTGTGTTGTCTGCAAGCAATCGTATCGCGAAAATCCGACTGGACTGGAGACCGTTTCAACATGAGTATACCTTTTATAGACCTCAAAGCGCAGTTTGGGCAGCTTGAGACAGAAATACGAGCAGGCATTGATCGGGTCCTTGAGCATGGTCGGTTCATCATGGGTCCGGAAGTCGGTGAATTGGAGACTGAACTTGCCCGATTCGTCGGTGTCAGGCATGCAATTTCCTGCTCTAGCGGAACAGATGCATTGCTGATGCCGCTCTTGGCGTTCGGTATAGGTCCGGGGGACGCCGTTTTTACCAGCCCGTTTACATTCATTGCTACTGCTGAGGTAATCTCGCTTCTCGGAGCGACTCCGGTATTCGTTGATATTGATTCGCAAACATACAATCTTGATACAGAAAAACTGGCGGCATCCGTGGAGAAGATACACTCAGCCGGAAAACTCAAACCACGCGGTGTGATTTCAGTGGATCTGTTCGGCCTCCCGGCAGATCATGACAGCATTGCGGCAGTTGCTGATTCCTATGACCTATTCGTGCTGGAGGATGCTGCGCAGAGCTTTGGCGCAAGATACAAAGGGCGCACTGCGGGCGGCCTCGGACATGTCGCTTCTACTAGTTTCTTCCCGGCGAAGCCACTCGGTTGTTATGGGGACGGCGGCGCTGTTCTGACCGATGATGATGAGATGGCGGCTAAGTTGCGGTCAATACGGGTACATGGGCAAGGGAGCGATAAATACAACAATGTACGGATCGGTATCAATGGTCGTCTAGATACGCTCCAAGCTGCAATATTGCTACCCAAATTGAAGGTATTCCCGAGTGAATTGGAGGCACGTCAGCGCGTGGCAGAACGTTACAACTCAGGATTGGGTAATCTCGTTAAGACACCCCATGTGCCCGAGGGATATACGAGTGCGTGGGCGCAATACTCCGTGTTGAGTGACAGGCGGGCAGAAGTGCAGTCCTTGTTGGCGGCAGCGGGCATTCCTACTGCCATCTATTATCCGAAGCCGTTACACTTGCAGAGTGCTTACTCCTACATTGGCGCGGGCGTGGGCTCGTTTCCGGTATCGGAGCGGGCCGCACAGCAAATATTCAGCTTGCCGATGCATCCATATCTGGACGGAAAAACTCAACAGACCATTATCGATGTGGTTTCCACGTCAGTCGCGGCTGGCGAAGGTGTAGTCGCTGAGTAGCGAGATAATCGTGGATTTGTCTAAAGTTCGTAAGCCCGCGTCGCCACAGAAAGCAGTTATCGGCTGTACTGCACCTCGTGGACTATGGAGAAGCGGGAACCCTGCTTCCGACGAGACAGGTGCCAGATTACGACCATCCGCAAGTAGCATTCTACGAATCGCGGTAGATGCTACCGAATACATACAACGCCAGGCTGCCCGGTCTCGGCATTAGCTTCCTATGACAATCACAGTTACCGCAATTCGTGGGCAATAAGATCAATTCACTGCGAGTAGTGACGTAGAGATGGCGACCCACATGCGACCTATGGCGTCGGTTGGATATCCGATCACAAAAGCTTTACATGATTATGCAGAAGCGTCGACCCTTTCTGAACCTGAACACAGGCTTCGAGTACTTCTAATCTGTGATTATCAACCACGAAACGCCATCACCGTTTGTGAACATATTGAGGCGTTCAGTCGTTATTCGCATCACGAATTCTATACCTATTCTGGCAAGGGCGAGTTGCCCATGTCAATTGACCTCGAGTACTTCGACGCAATTATTGTACATTACTCGATCTTTCCCTCGATCGATGCATATCTGTCACCATTGACACGCTATCGCATTAGAAAATTCAACGGTCTCAAGGCTTTGTTCATTCAGGATGAGTACCAATTCGTTTATGCCACAATCCGATCCTTAGAGTATCTTGGAATAGACATGCTTTTTACAGTCGTGCCTGTTCCGGAAATCGAGAAAGTATATCCGCCGACGTGTTTAAAGCATACCTGGCGAGTTAACGTTCTAACTGGCTATGTAAACGAGGAAATGTTGGCGGTAGAGGCACCACTACTGGCGGATCGTCCGATCGATGTTGGATATCGGGGACGTAAGTATCCTGCGTGGCATGGACAGTTGGGTCTTGAGAAATGGCAAATCGGTAAGCGATTCCTTGAAGATGCGGAGAAACACGGGTTACGTTGCGATATCTCTTGGAGTGAAAAGGATCGCCTTTATGGACAGAATTGGACCGATTTTATCCGTCGGACAAAAGCCCAGCTTGGAGTCGAGAGCGGTGCGAGTGTTATCGATTTCAGCGGTGAGATTTCAAGACGTTGCGAAGACCACGAGAGTCAGCATCCAAATACGCGATATGAGGAACTACGACGTCTGTACTTTCAGGAGGAAGAAGGCAAGATCCGTCTTAACCAGATTTCGCCGCGAATATTTGAAGCAATCGTGCTGAAGAGTCTCCTGATTCTGTACGAAGGAGAGTACTCGGGGATTCTCAAGCCCTGGCGGCATTTCGTGCCACTGAGGAAGGACCACGCCAACATGCAGGAGGTCGTAGCGGTACTCCGCAATTTGAATCGGGCGCAAACGATCGTGAACTGTGCATATGACGAGATTGCGTGTGCTCCGCGGTACTCATACCGCGGTTTCGTGGGGGCAATTGATCAGGTTCTAAGTGATCGATTCGAGCCCCATATGTGCGCTCGCAAGACTGCGCCGGCACGCAAAGGAACAGGAGTTCTGAATTGTATAACTGGCGCCACGTGGGCAGAAGAAAAGTCTGGAGTCTATTCTTGGGGTGTAAGAGGGATGCATCGTGTCTATGCTTGGTTCGATGCCATCATCTTGCCCCGACTGCCGAAGGCGTTGGAACATACTGCCAGAGAGTTCTTGAGATGGTGCCGCACAGCAACGCGACAATTGATGGCTATTCTCAGAGACTTTCGATGTAGGCTGAAAAACAAGTTGGCATGTGGCGAGGAAGCACGCCGCCCACGCGCACAACAGCCCCTGACGGTTCGAATCAGTGAGTCGTGGTCGCGTCTGTATTACGCCGCCCTTGCCGCGGTCGACGCGCAAATATTGATGCGACTGCCGGATTCTTCACGGAGACATGTAAAGCGCATGTGGCGGGTGTTTCGACGTCGCATCATAGATCTATGGACGACTATTCGGATTGTGGGGGTATCTCCTCTGTATTTTCGCAGTGAACTACGAATTATTCTTTTTAGATCTTGTATTGTCAGGCCGCATTGGAGCGATCTAAGCGTGGTTAGCGATCTGTGGGCTCTGAATGTATTGGTAAGATTGAGAGATTCATTGTCCGATAGGCTTCAGACCAAAACCACGCAAGTTTCGTATCAGCGTGCGACGCAAACCGTTTTCGTCTATCCAGACGACGTGCAAATATCAGAGATCCGTGCCACACCGCTCGACCGGGAGCAGCTTTGCCAACTACTGGCTGAGAGCGAGAACGTGCAGTTCGTATGGCGCCAGGGCCATGAGCTGGGTCTGGGAAAGATCTATCCATCACAGAATCAAGTACCCCTTGACGTTCTGAGCAGAGTTGCGCACAAAATGCCGAAGATAGTCGCAAGCGTCCTCGTTTGATTCAAACGATGAAATCGACAAACATATCATTCATTCAGCCGCATCCCAGACGTCGTCACCGCGTAACGTATTTAGAGAGAGGATACCGTGAGTAGGAAAGCACTGATAATCGGCTCAGAGGGAAACGTCGGAAAGCCACTGGTAAAGTATTTGAGAAGCGCCGACTACGAGGTACTAGAAGTAGATATAAAATCTGGATGGCGGGAAAATTATATGCTTGCCGACATCAATCACCCGATCGACTTGCTTCCGGCGTTTGATTGGGAACCGACTCATGTATTTCTGTTGTCGGCGATGGTGAGTCGCGTTACCTGCGAACAGGCGGGCGGGTTAGCTGTTGCGACGAATCTGGAAGGTGTCAATAATGTTTTGCAGCTCTGCAAGCGCGTCGATGCAATGACAGTATTTTTTTCGACGTCCGAAGTCTATGGTCCGGAGTGCGAGATCATGGACGAGGCAATCAGCGATCCGAAACCGAACAACCGGTACGGACTGACCAAGCTGCTGGGAGAGCGGCTGGTTGAATACGAAACTCGTACTAACGGCTTGCGAGCCGTCAGTCTGCGACCGTTCATGATTTACGATGAGAATGAAGATCTGGGAGATCACCGCTCGGCTATGATACGCTTTGCCTACGATCTCGGACGGGGTATTCCAATCGACGTGCATATTGGGAGCGCGCGGGGTTGGTTGCATGTGTCGGATGCAGTGCGCGCGATCGAGCGGGCGGTGTACGTTTCCGAATATACTGTACTCAACATTGGTCATCCCAATGTCATACCGATTGCTGAGCTTGCTGAAGGGATTCGCACAGAAATCCATGCATCGCAGGATCTGGTTAGGGAGCGGGAGATTCCCGGTCAGATGACTTTGAGAAAGCAGCCATCTCTGGATCGTATGCGAACGATTTTAGATGTAGAGCCAACGGTTCAATTGGACGAGGGAATAAGGCGAGTATGCGACCGCATCCGATTGGTTATCGCGCGGGAGAAGGAGCACGCCGCATTGGGCAAGTAGATTGGCCTGGAGCGCTGGGTGAGGCTTTAGGCAGCTCAAGCAAAGCGAAATAAGATAGATCCCGATGAGTGGCCGAATCCTCACGGTTGTTGGGGCTCGACCGCAGTTCACGAAAGTGGCTGTGGTGCCTCGTACCATTGAAGAATCAGGGACTATCGAAGAGCGGATGGCGCATGCCGGGCAACAGTTCGATCGAGAAATGTCGGCGGTATTTTTTCACGAATTGGTAATTCCAGAGCCTGGTTACAATCTTGGTGTACAAGGAGGAAAGCACGGCGAAATGACCGGAACGAAGCTCGACGGCTTTCCACGAACGTATCGGCAAGGAGTCCCAACTCGCTACGGATCTTACTCGGTACTCGCCAAAAGCTGATCCCGACCGTAGTCGCCTTCGTCTACAGGCAACGCCTGAATTTGTTCAAGCAGACGTCGCCCACCTCGAAAATCTCTCGAGAAGGTTCGATATAGATCCAAGATGCCAATCATGCATAGCCATATCGGAAGTCCGGTCACCATATTTCGCACCTTGTGGGCCAATAGACTTGTCGTCTATCGAATGGTCGCCCGTGAAGTAAGTGGACGATACCGAGGTTCACTACTTGGTTTCTCCTGGCTGGTACTGACACCCATCCTAATGTTGTCGGTCTATACGTTCATATTCAGCGTAGTGTTTGAGGCACGGTGGAACGTGGGTGTTGATAGGCCTGGTGAGTTTGCCTTGATCTTGTTTGCTGGCCTTATCGTTTTCCAGTTTTTTGCAGAGTGCGTGTCGCGCGCACCGAATTTGTTAATGGAAAACGTGGCCTATATTAAGAAAGTCGTTTTCCCGCTCGAATGTCTCGCCTGGGTCGCCATTGGAACAGCATGTTTCAATTTGCTCGTGAGTACGGCCGTGTTACTAGTAGCATACGCAATATTGATCGGAGTGCCGCCGGTAGGAAGTCTGCTATTACCGATCATATTTCTTCCGTTAGTGTTGACCTCCTTAGGATTGGTGTGGTTGCTGTCGGCGTTGGGTATCTACTTCCGTGACCTGCGACAGATCGTAAACATACTTGTACCAATACTGATGTTTGCAAGCCCGATATTCTATCCGGTGTCGGCATTGCCGGAAAAATTTCAGCCTTATATTTACCTAAACCCGTTAACGACAATTATTGAGGGGGTTCGTACCGTTTTGGCAATGAGTGGTCGCTTTGGAGTCGTGGAGTTCATCGCGTCTGTAGTAATCGGATGGTTGACGGCTTGGTTTTCCTTAGCGATCTTCATGGCCGTCAGAAGAGGATTTGCTGATGTCGCATGATCTAGCGATCCGATTGCGTGAAGTAAGCAAATGCTATCCCGTCTTCAGTAGACCGGAGCACAGGCTGCTCCAAATGCTATCGTTTGGTCAGCGAAAATATTATACCGAGTTTTGGGCGCTCAAGAAAGTCTCTTTCGACGTCCATAAGGGAGAGGTCGTGGGGATAGTCGGCCGTAACGGATCCGGAAAATCTACCCTGCTACAGATAATTGCGGGCAACTTGAGTTATGCGGGCGCTGAACTTCACGTTGACGGTAAGGTCTCCGCGTTGCTGGAATTGGGTGCGGGATTCAATGCGGAATTTACCGGGAAGGAAAATGTGATGGTGTCGGGGGCGATTTTGGGGTGGACCGCGAAGGAAACACTGAATAGGTACGATGGTATTGTCGATTTCGCCGACATTGGCTCGTTCATGGACCAACCGGTGAAAACGTATTCAAGTGGCATGTACGCTCGACTTGCGTTTTCGGTCGCCATCAGCGCAGAGCCCGATATTCTTATCGTGGATGAGGCGTTGGCTGTCGGTGACGAGGCATTTCAGAGAAAGTGCTTCGCTCGCATCGAGAAAATTAAACAGGACGATGGGACAATTTTGTTTGTATCCCACGCTCCTTCTGCAATCATCGATCTTTGTGATCGGGCGGTATTGATGCATGAAGGAGAGCGACTCTATACAGGAGAGCCAAAAGAAACCGTCGGGTTGTATCAAAAATTGGTTTATGCGGATGAAAAACATGTCGATGATATTCGCTTGGAAATTCTGCGGGAGGATAAGCCGCAGTCGCGGAGTCAATCGCTGAAGCTTGAGACTGACGCGTCACCTGCGGAGAATCGCCGAGAAGATACGAATGTGGCAGAAGTGTCCAGCAACAAATGCGATCCGTTGCCGTATTTCGAACCCGGGCTTGTTTCACAAAGCGAGGTTGTATATCCCCCGGCGGGGGCGAGAATAGAAGATGTCCAGATTACAGGTCCGGGTGGGGAACGGGTAAACTTTTTGGTGTCAGGCCAGTGTTACTCATTGCAGTATAACGTGGAGTTTTCAGATTCGTATATGAACGTTCGCTGTTATAACACATTGAAAACAGTTACAGGCTCGGAATTGGGTGGCGGTGTATTCCCGTACATGAGTAGACCAGGTATCGAGGCGAAAAAGAATGAAGTATTGCAGGTAGTCTTCGATTTCCGATGTCGATTGAATACAGGCACCTATTTCATCAACTGTGGCGTCGGCGCGGAGCAAGGCAGAGTGTTACACCGGATCTTAGACGCTACAGTTTTCAAAGTAGTCGATAAGGCAAATCCAGGCGGCTTCGGAACGGTGGATTTCGACTATTCCGGGCGAATTGGTGTTGGCTAGACGGGTTGCGGCAAGAGGTTGTAGTCGTAGTGTGGTTCAGCAGGCTAAGAAATAGCGCAACCAATCTGTTTCAAAAGCTTCGCAGAAGTGCATACGATGCATTGTACCATGCCAAGTTCGTATTGTTTTCTCGAGAGTTGATCGCCGAGGTGCTTCAACAAAAGTGGAAAGCAGAAGACGAGAGTAAGCGTCTGAAAACGGAAAACGCAGAGTTGGAAAATCGTATCGAAACGTTGTCAGAGTTCAAAAATTGCTTGCGACGTTTTTCTGAGACTGACGTTCCGCTGTTAATGGATGCTAATGATTCATTGGTCCTGTCAAGGAAAAGGGGTGCGTCGCAGCATAAGATCTTGCTCGTTACGATTCCAAAGTCAGGCACTTATCTCTTCCACGACTTGCTCGTCGCTGCTGGGCTGGCCACGGCGGGCATACACATTGCCGAATGGGGATTTACTGATATGCGATTCGCGGACCCACGGTATGTTCGGGAGTCACCGGAAGCGCACAATCACATCGTGGCAATTAGGGAAACAATATCCCTCATCAAACCCGGGCAATTCGTGGTCGGACATTTGCCATGCTCACAGGAAATCCTGAGCTTTTTTTCTGAATATCGAATTGTTTTCACGTACCGAGATTTGCGAGACGCGATTACATCCTTCATGCGATACATGGCCAAGAACGGCTTGGGTACTTCCGTGTCGCACCAATGGGGTGGGTGGAGTGATGGCCCTGAGAAGATGGAGAGATATATGGAACTACATGGCGACGAATTCTTTCTCCTTGCTAAGCCGATGGTCGAATGGGTCGAACGTCGGGAAATCTTCACGATGTCGTATGAGGAGATAGTCGACGGGGGAGAAAAGGCACTGGCGAAAATCAAAAAGCTATTTTGGTATGTTGGTATTGAAGCGGATGATGAGGGGAGCCTGTTACGTGGGATTATAGATACTGGATCCTTTACGTATTCTGGTAACCGTACCAGCAGGGAGTTGTATTGGAGTGAGAAGGTGCAAGAGATGTTCGAGAGCGGGGGAGGGGTAGAGCTAAATCGGCAATTGGGGTACCGAGAATAGACAGATCACTTTTGGTTGTTTTTCATTTGTACGGTAGACGTCGAAGTTGGCCGGAGGTAGGTCGACCGAGGCGTGTCCTAGGTCGTGGGGTCCTTGTGATATGTCATTTCTCAAATAGGGAATCTGCAGAGTCAATTCCGACTGAGCGGTAATACTGAGTTTGTTCGAGCAAATCGAAGGTATTGTTCTGCATTATTAACGTGGATTGCATCTACACGTTGTTTGAGAAACCATGGGCAGAATCCGATTGCGGCGCCAATACAAGCGCACGCAGAGAGATTTCTACCATACCGCGCTTCGTTCCCGCGTTATCCGTGAGTTCGGCGCAGCGCATGTGCGTAGAGGATGAAGATCGGAGTTTTGATATCGGATACCGCGTCCGCCCACCCTAGTACCACATGGGCGGTGGTGCACAAGAGAAGGTCGATATTGCACAGGGGTTTCGTAAGCGTGCGCGTGGACCGGGGCTGGAACTCAACATCGGATGGCAGGTCGGAATTGCGCGGCGTGTTAGGGGGATTGAGATTTACGACCGAGGAATACTTTACGACATGAAAGCGATGATTACCGGAGGTTTGTGGCGCGCTGGGGAGGTATTTGCGGAAATCATCGCGCGTGCGACTGTCCCGTACGAGGACCCTGACGATTAGTATTCGCTTGAGCCGCAACTTCAGCACGCAGCTTCCAGCAGCGTCGCTGCGCCAGATAGAGGCCGGGATCGCGCATGTCCTCGAGGGGGTTCGGAGTGATGCCGATCGCCCGACTGGCGCGTCCGCGTGCAACATATTGATTCTTTGTGACTTTCACACCCTCCACACAGGCACCATCCGCGATCACATCGCTGCTTTCAAGAAGTACAGCGTGCATAAAGTCTACGTAGTAGATATGCGGTCCGCAGCGAAGCTTCGCCTAAACCTCGACATGTTCGATGTAGTGGTTCTTCACTACTCGTTTGTCATATCGTCCGAGAAGACCTTCCCCA
>BTQE01000097.1:0-12915 GCA_036985715.1 Rhodothermia bacterium | reverse complement strand
AGGATCTTCGAATGTGGCACTCATCAATTACCTGGATATTGCATACAATTTCTTAGAACGCCAAGGAAAACCAGATGAAGCCAAACGGGTCATGGATGAAGGCCTGGCGCGTATTCCACTGGATTCAATTTCCCCTATATCCAGACCGTACAGCCATCTTATCAGTCTCTTGGCCAAACTAGCAGATCTTGAAAGAGCAAAAGATCTGCGCGTCGAATATGAGACTGTCATTCCCATCGAGGTCCAACGGTCCGACTTTCGAAGGTGGGAGGCGTCAGCCAGCATCTCGATGGCGGAAGGGCGCCCGAATGAAGCGCTTACGTCTCTCAGACAGGTGCAACTACTAGACCATTGTGGGTTTTGTTCGGTATATGAAGAAGCGCGTGTCCTCGAGCAGATGGATAGCCTAGAATCCTCTATTGAGGTGTACAACTCGTTTACGAACAACACTTTTGCCTCTCGTCTTTGGTGGTTTGGAGAAGAACTCCCTGTATCCCATTTCCGACTGGGAGAGCTCTACTCCGAGCGTGGAGACATCGACGAGGCTGTCGAGAATTACGCGAAGTTCGTTGACCTGTGGAAGGACGCGGACGCCGACGTCCAACCCCGGGTTCAGTACGCCCGCGACCGAATTGATGCCCTACTGACGCAGAAAGCCCGCGAGCCGCAATAAGGCGTGAAGCAGCCCGGTGGCCACGCGCGTTAAAATAATTGACATTTCGACCGATAATCAGGGTGTATTAAACCCTAATTATCATGTCTCTTGTCCCTGTGGACGGTTTCAATCTAAAGATCCAGTCGTTTCTGCAGAATGCTGGTGTGAATTACGACGACAATAAATGTAGCCAGACGCAGCTCCTCCGCTACTTCGAAGAGGAATATGGTTTACACATGATGCACCTTCTCGAACAGGAGTGGATCGACGAACAACTCGAACGCGACCTGACCAGCGGCGACTTCAAGCACTTGCGCAAGTTCGTGGCCGAGGATCAATTGAATTCCTACGACGAGGCTGTATCGTCGCTCTGGGAGGCCTGAGTAGACCCGGACTTACGTCCGCCGGTGTCCACACTCGACCCCGACACGTCGATCACATTCAACTGCCAGAGATCCCGGCGTGTCCATTGGTGCACGGGCTCGATCGCGATGAGCCCGACTCTTCCGATACTCTTCTCCAGGTACTTCATTTCAGCGAATTTATAGCGGGTATCCGGATCTGGTGCTACTTTGAAACCCGCTTTTCGCATCATCATGATGCCCTTCGCCCGAACAGAAAGCTCCACACGGATTCGAACCAAACAGAGCATGTCAACGACAATAGGGCCGTCGAATTTTCTTTTCAGCATGCTCAGATATTCTCCAACATGCGTATCCGATACTTCTCCAGTAATGATCGAGCGCAACAGCTCCTGATCTGTATCGAATCCCGTTCCCAGCCACGATCGTGTGAGTTTTTCGCTTTCCTGGAATAGGACCGTGATAACCAGTGAAAAGACGAGAAGTTGAACGATCGTGCCTAATTCCGCTGGAAGAAAGAAATGGTTGAACGAAGAGTGCAGAATAAAAGCAGCCGCATATGCGATTAGATACGGGGTGACTTTCGACGCTTTTCGGCGATCCCGAAAGGATTTAGCCAGAATAGCGAACACGGCCATCGTACCGCCGTGCATGATTGCGGTCCCCAGTCCACGAATCATCCATATGCGTAACGTCGCTTCTCCCAATTCGGTGTGATAGTAGATGTTCTCGATCACGGCGAATCCTGCGCCTACGGCAAACCCCTGAATTGCAGCGTCTACCGTAAAGCCGACTCGATTTGCCGCCACGAGATAGGCAACAAATGCTGCCTTGTAGAACTCTTCGACGGCGGGAACCGGGTAGCGACTAAAAATCTTGTCATCGATACCAAATGAAAGAAGCCACGTGTTGGTAAAGTAGCTGAATCCCGCTGCAATGGCCCCGGCTAAGAGTGCAAACAACACCCACCGAGCCCTGACAAGCTTGTAACTGTCAATCAGGATTAGAACCGCCAGAAAAAAGACGACCGGAAGCAGGCTGATGGCAACATGAATGATCGTCATGACCGTCTTCCTCTCGCTCGGTGGTCTCTACAAGATCTTCAGCGAAACCATCGTTTCGTACTGGTTCTTGCCGTCTCTCTTCCTGGCTATGGCGTATCCAAATGATAACGTTGTTCGAAAATAAGAAAAGAACATAACCCTTAGGTCGATCTGCCCCCCCACATTTACTACACGTTGGCGGGTGAGAAGACTGTCAGAGCTAAACTTCCGATCCAAATTGGTCATGAGGCCACTTGAGAACACGGATGCCCGAATCCACTTAAGGAAAAGATTCGTGCCGCCGACTCGTCGGAACCGGAGGGGCGGAAGCACGAGCTCTGTCATCACCTTAGCATAATTCGACCCACCAATTTCGTCGATGTCGAGTCCAGGGAAAGCTATCGCTTCGTGATACCGCTTCTCGTCCTTGTCATCTACCCAATTATTTCGGAAACCGCCAAAATAAAAATTTGCTGCCGGTTCACTGATTTCCCCAAACGACTTGCCCGCGGATCCGTGCAACCAGAGTGACGAATGACCAACGGGTAACGGGATTCCAAGGCGATAATCTGCGGAAACACGTGGTAATATCTCATCATTTACATAATTCGCACCGGCATTCAAACTCCAACTAATACCCTTTTCTTTGTTTATTCCACCAAGCGAATTGCTGAGATTCTCAAATTTTAAGGAGGTTTCAGCGGAATAAAGTTCCTTCGAGGAACTCCCTACATTCTGATATCCAGGTAACCTTTCCAAATTGCCGTACCCGTCCGCTGAAATCGAAAACTCAAGCGTTCGTGGCTCATCGAAGATTAGAATTCGATCGTACTGCAGACCTACTCCATAGCCCTTATAACTTGTTTTTGACGGACCAAAAAGATCGTAGAAGTCGGCTCCATTGTAATTGCCTCTGAGCGTCCAATTTCGATATCCATAGTTAAGGCTCCCGTGAAATCTCTCGTCTTTTGGAAGGGTGCTGGTCGGAGAATAGGTTGCTGTTAAACGAAGACTGTGTAGTCTTATGTAATCGGCAATATTCATTCGGAGCCCGAAGGCGGCAAAGTTCTTGTACCCCTGCACCACTGGATAAATCGATTCAACACCGATATTGCTCAGCGCGCGATATTTACCCTCGTAATTTGTGAGCGAGTCGAGATTGACCATGCCAGGAGCACCGGCCTTCCACTCGGTTACGACTGGATAACGTTCGACCAACTCTTGACCGAGAAATCTGATTGCGCTTACATCGTCCGGGGTCTCATTCGCGATAATGACCGGTGTAAATCCCTGATCCGAATAACGGAATACGATAAGTGAATCGTCTGAAATGGGGGTTGGCCGAAAGAAACCCGTCTCGGCATTGGTGAGCACCGCCATCTCATCAGCATCCACATCGTATCTATAGATGTTAGACACTCCCGAATAGTAGGACGACCCGAACATAAATTTCCCATCAGGAGAGAATGTGAAGCTTTCCGGATTATACTCGTCAAAACTTTGTATCTCCTCGAACTTGTATTCACCCTCCACTAGTGTTGCCGTCTCCATCCTGATTAATGTCTGTTGGCCGTTGATCTCAGCAAGGGCCCCGGTGACGTATGAACCGTCAGGTGATAAGTCAATATCGTACAGATCTTGACCATATGGCCAGCTATATACAAGATCCCAATCGTTGTACGGATACGGAATTCGGACCAAACTCGACAGTCCAAGGTGATGACGAATACCCCAAACCGACCGATCACTCTGGTTAAAGGCGAGATCGCCAATTCTACCGTCTTTTATTAACATCCTGGAGCGGCCTGTCGCGAGATCTACGCTTCTAAGATCCCGCCATCCGGTTCCATCGTCTGTCGTGTAAAACAACGTCTGGGAAGTGGGGTCGAGAGCCAGTGAAGAAACAGAGTGACGCCTTGCTCCTTTTAGATTGACGACCTTTTCCATTTTTCCACTATCGACGTCAATAGCCGCAATGTGAGCGATCTGACCCGGAAAGTTTACTGCGACGTAGAGTTTTCGTCGATCAGAATCGTACCTGTTTCGCGATACAGAGCCAAGCGGACGATTCGATAGTGGCCGATATTCGGTCGGGCTACTAGACCTGATTCTTTCAAGATTTTCCTGCTGAAATGATGTCTCCCACTCAATCCATTCTGACCAGGCTTGCATTATCGGCAGCCCGAATACATCAGCGAATGCCGAGTTGACAAAGGCTTTTGATCCGGCGTATCGTGAACTCCATTTGATCATTTTCTCTGGTCCGAACATGTACGCCAGATAGCTTACGAAGCGCGTACCGTACATATAAGAGTTTGCACCTAATTGAAAGTCGATGGCTGTTCCTTCTGATTCCAGCCCGATCATGTCATAGATGTAGCCACTATCACGCACTTTGGATCGAAAAGCCATTTCGTCATATCCACTCAGCGCCCGGCCAATACCGCCGGCCATCCATGTCTCCATAAATGTTGCGACTCCCTCCTTGTACCAGCGAGGAGCATACCATCTTGGCGCTGTCAAATAGCTGTATATAATAGATACAGGATCCTCTGAAGAGGGCAAAACTTTACCGACGAACAAGGAGCGAAATACTTTGTCGGAGCCTGTTTCCATGTCCCCGGTGACAATATGCATGAGTTCATGGTGCATGGCAGAATTCATGCGTTCATTAGAGGGAAGAGTCTCAAACGTATAATCAACCGGTGCAATCCTAACGATTATCAGATTTCTAGGAACGACCGTCGCACTCGCATTATAAAAGTCGTTCATATCATGTAACAACACCGTGACCTTCTCGGTCGGACTGTAGTCAAACATTTCTCTATAGAAAGCCAGAGAATTCTCGAAGCTTCTCGCTACATGCTTTACGAGATACTCATGGGAAATGCCGTAATAAATGAGCCTTAAATTATCGGTCTCCAGTGTCAGATATTGCCCAGACGACTTCGAAACCATTAACCCTAATTGGACGACTAGCAATAGAATCAGTAGAGCTGATCGTCGGATAAAAAGGCGAATTCGTCGTCTCATGATGATATCCAGATTGGTGTTACCAACGGGAAATCTACGTCAATTCAAACACCTTATTTTGAGGCACTTCCGAGAAGCTCTATAAAGCAAAAGTGTTACCGATTCTCGAGATGAAAACCGGTAACACTTTATAGAATCGGACTATTCCGAGCTAACCTCTGCTACTTTTTAGGTGGCAAAGCCCCTCATTACCCTGTTCGGATTACTGCGTCCGAGATGCGGCATTCGAACGATTCTCACGGAAAGACGCATTCGAGAGTGCGTCGCGGAAGGCTGCATTCGAGAGCGCGTCGCGGAAGGCTGCGTTCGAGAGCGCGTCGCGGAAGGCTGCGTTCGAGAGCGCGTCGCGGAAGGCTGCGTTCGAGAGCGCGTCGCGGAAGGCTGCGTTCGAAAGCGCGTCGCGGAAGGCTGCGTTCGAAAGCGCGTCGCGGAAGGCTGCGTTCGAAAGCGCATCGCGGAAAGCTGCGTTCGAAAGCGCATCACGGAAAGCTGCGTTCGAAAGCGCATCACGGAAAGCTGCGTTCGAAAGCGCATCGCGGAAAGCTGCGTTCGAAAGCGCATCACGGAAAGCTGCGTTCGAAAGCGCATCGCGGAAAGCTGCGTTCGAAAGCGCATCGCGGAAAGCTGCGTTCGAAAGCGCATCGCGGAAAGCTGCGTTCGAAAGCGCATCGCGGAAAGCTGCGTTCGAAAGCGCATCACGGAAAGCGGCGTTCGAAAGCGCATCACGGAAAGCGGCGTTCGAAAGCGCATCACGGAAAGCTGCGTTCGAGAGATTATCTCGGAAGGCAGCGTTCGACAGGCCTTCACGGAAGGATGCGTTCGAAAGCGCGTCACGGAAGGATGCGTTCGAAAGCGCGTCACGGAAGGATGCGTTCGAAAGCGCGTCACGGAAGGATGCGTTCGAAAGCGCGTCACGGAAGGATGCGTTCGAAAGCGCGTCGCGGAAGGATGCGTTCGAAAGCGCGTCGCGGAAGGATGCGTTCGAAAGCGCGTCGCGGAAGGATGCGTTCGAAAGCGCGTCGCGGAAGGATGCGTTCGAAAGTGCGTCACGGAAGGCTGCGTTCGAAAGTGCGTCACGGAAGGCTGCGTTCGAAAGTGCGTCACGGAAGGCTGCGTTAGCCAAGGCATTCTGGAATCCGTCGTCCTGAACAATTTCCATGAAATCGTCATTCTGCAAAATCGTCTGAAATTCCGGATTGTCGAGCGCGACATCAGCCTCTGTGATTTGCTCAGAACGATATCTATTAGCTTTCTCAACGCCGGTAATCTTCTTGTCGGGATCAGCCATGGTTCCCGCAATGCTTGAATCTTCCGGCGGGAAGTCTGTAAATACTACGACGACAATGATCAACCCGACTATGAGTGCTACCGCCGCAAAAATTTTGTTGCGAGACATAACATCCTCCATTCTTGTTCAGTTTCTGAGAGAGAGTAGTTGGACCGGTCTACAAAGTTGGGTGTTTCCCGATCATTTATTACAAATACAACTACGCAGGTTAATTAGTTGAAACAGGTTTCACTGCTTTTTGGTCAGGCTATTTCCGGACCCACAGGGATCGAGTAAGAAGCGATCTGCCACCCGATGTGACACTGAAATTCAGTTCATTTTCGCCTTCATAATCGTCCCGGACTGTCAGCGTCACAAACTGTTTGAGAGGACCGTCACTTGACATCGTAACCTCGCCATCTTCAGTCGTTGTCTTCAGGTTGCTCGACTCTTCGGCTACCGTCGTTCCGGTATAGCCCAGGTACTCCTCATCATAGGTTATACTGGCCAAAACCGGTCGACCACTGTTCCAGGTAAATTCAATGACAATGAGCGATGCATTCCGGTGAACTTTTACCGATCCTTCGCGGTCATCTTCTTCCTCTTCTTCTTCGATGGCAAACTCGGCAATTGTTTCAAATCCACTAAGGTTCACTGTCCCCATTGATCCAAGGAATTGATCGGTATTCGTGCTGATAGTCGGCGGCATCAGTACCGTCGATACAACAAATGCAACGATTAGGCCCAGCGAAAACGCATATGCGAGACTCACGGGTTTCGGACTTGTGACGATTGACGCGATGCTCTCCCACCAGGAGGTGGTCTCAGCAACCGGTGCGCGTTCGGTTTCTCGTTCAGGAATTGCATTCATGATTGACGCTCGTAGTGTCGGTGGAGGTTCTTTCTCAACCAGGGATTCAATGGCCAGCTTGACGGCATTCAGCTCGTCAAAGCTGCACCTGAGCTCCGAATTGTCCGCGATTAGGCTACGTACCCGGGCACTCTCGGAATCGGAGTTGAGCCCATCGACTTCTGCCTGGATGAGATTGAGATGTTGATCGTTCATAACTCAGTATTTAGACCTTTCTGTATCAAAATCTTTCCGAGTCTCTGACGAGCACTGTATAGTCGAGCTTTGACCTTTTGCTCGGTCAAATCCATGATGTATCCAATATCCTTATATGTAAACTCCTGATAGTGCCTGAGAATCAGGATCGCCCTGTTTTCCGGAGTGAGCGACATAAGCGCAGCACCAATTTGATTTTCCACATCCATAGCCACAACACCCTCAAGCGGTGTACTCTGCGCTCGAATGGAGTCCTCCGTCAGTTCGACCGATTTACGAAGCCGCTTCTTTGAATTCACCGCCTCATTTACGGCAATTCGGTACAACCAACTGAAGAATTGATACCTCGGATTGTATGTGGCTAGATTCTCGTACACTTTCATAAATACAGTTTGAGCTACATCTTCCGCATCGAGTTCATTACCTACAATTCGATACGCGACATTGTACACGACCTTTTGGTACCGGTCTACCAGCTCTCCAAACGCGTTCCGTTCTCCTTCGAGCGTACGCGTGACCAGTACTGTGTCAGCAGTGCTTGTCATAAGACTAACTGATTGAAGTACAATCCAAGTATCGAGAAGTTGGTCCCTCTCGCCGAGTAAGTATTTTTTGACTTGCTGACTGCATTCGCGATTATCGATTGCAGATTCTCATTCAATCTCGAATATCTGATCGAACCCTGCATATTCGAAAACAAGCCTGACGTGTGGATTCATCCCCGTAAGCTTAAGCGCACCGCCGTCTTTTGACAATCTTTGCTGGGTATAAAGTAGCACGCTCAAGCCAGCACTTGACACGTAGTCAAGTTCGTCGAATCGAACTGAACACGACTCCTTTATCGAGTCAAAAACTTCTGAAGCTGTCGCCTGCTGTGATGCATCGAAATGACCCACGAGCCTGATTTCGCTGTCGCTTACACGATGGATTTCGAACATGAACGCCTAAAGATTCTTTACTAATCGAATTCGAGTGACTCTATTCTTGTATTCGTAGTTCACCTCATCCATGAGGCACTTGACCAGGTGGATGCCCAATCCGCCAGGTCGCCGATCCTCAAGAGGTGCTGACGTATCGACGGCTTGCAGATCTGTTAAATCAAACGGCTCGGAGTTGGTGTCTACGAGTCGAATAATCAACTGGGAATTCCCCTTCTCAAGACCAACCTTAATCGAATCCTCACCGCGAGCACCGTACTTGATCATGTTGGTGAAGAGCTCCTCCACCGCCATATTGACAGTAAACGTCGTTTTTTCGTCTAGAGATAAGGTCTCCGCTGCTCCTTTGAGAAAGGAAACAATATCCCCCAGGCTGTCCAACTTACGAGAGAATGTTCGCTCCATAATGGGTGGGTATGGGAGGCGGACTCGAACGACGAAAATGACGCCCAGTTAGTCGCATGAATGAGTACGAAACCTTAAATGTAGCCCAATGGACCGGAATTTACAACGATTCTGTGAAGCGTTCAGCGTTACTTCTTGCATATCTATGACCCACTCTGTATTGTTCGGACCCAGGAAACCAAAGAATTACAGAAAGAACCTTTTGAGCCATGACCGACCAATGGATGATCCGCGGCGCCGAGTTCACGAACTGCAACTGTGCATTCGGTTGCCCGTGCCAGTTCAACTCGCCCAGCACAAACGGCTCCTGTGAAGCAGCCGTGAGTGTCCAGATAGAAGAAGGATATTTCAACGACACGCGCCTCGATGGGCTTTGCTTCGTCATGTTACTTCAGTGGCCCGGTGAAATCGCAGAGGGAAATGGAGCTTTTCAGGTCATCATTGATGAAGGCGCCACACCCGAACAGCGCGAAGCCATTCGAAATATATCTACAGGTGAATCGACGGTACCCGGTACCACGCACTTCGCGGTTTTCAACAGCACCATGTCAACCATCCACGACCCGTTATCCGCCTCGATACATATGAGTATAGACATAGAATCGCGGCAAGCCAGTACGACCATAGAAGGGTTGGTCAACTCGGTCGGCACTCCGCTTGTGAATCCATTTTCTGGTGAGCACGACCGCAAACGCATTCATCTTCCGAATGGATTTGAGTATGTCTACGCCGAAATGGCTTCAGGAACGACGAGCGTTACGTCGGATATACGTCTGGACTTGTCGGAGAGCTACGGGCAGTTCAACATCCTGCATATGAATCAGAATGGAGTGATCCGGGACTAGTTCGGAGTGGACGATAGAATAATGTCCCTCTCTGCGCGATTGCCTCGAAGGGACGCACTGGCGATCGTTTTCTCCCTGGTTGGAATTACGAGCCTGGCGTGGCTTTACCTGGTCTTCGTAGCTGATCAGATGTCCAATCCGATACGGGTCGGCATTTCGGCGATGCAGATCCCCGCCTGGGATGCTGCCTATTTCGTGTCCATGTACCTGATGTGGGCGATCATGATGATCGGTATGATGGTCCCTTCGGTAGCGCCTGCGGTCCTCATTTATGCAGGCATAGTGAGGAAGGCTGAGTCGCGTGACCAGACGGTGGCTCCTACGGGCGCGTTCGTCGCTGGATATCTGACAATCTGGATCTTGTTTAGCCTGCTTGCGACTTCGGCGCAGTGGGGTTTGGCGAGCGCTGCCCTGGTGTCTCCCATGATGGTGTCCAGCAGTAAATGGCTCAGCGCCGGGCTCCTGCTTTCTGCCGGCGTCTATCAATGGCTCCCCATCAAGAATCAGTGCCTTCATCAGTGCAGGTCGCCGATTGAGTACATTTCGGCCCGGTGGCGAAAAGGATACGCTGGAGCAGTGAGAATGGGAATCGGGCACGGCCTGTACTGCCTCGGCTGCTGCTGGGTGCTCATGGCTCTACTGTTTGTGGGGGGAGTCATGAATCTGCTCTGGATCGCGGCCATCGCCGTCTATGTGCTGATCGAAAAAGTGCTTCCTTTTGGCGAAATTACAGCCCGCGTGATGGGCGTCTTGACGATCGTTGCAGCAGTCGTTCTGCTGACTATGGGTTAAAACACTGAAGAATCGGGGATCGACTATGCAGAAGTGGTTTCAAATCGCAATATCCAGGGATTGTACGAGGCGTGCGCTCGGTTATGCAATCGTCGTTGGCGTCATTCTGATTGTTATCAACCACATAGATGCAATCGTCCGGGGCGATATAGACGCGGTCCGAGTCCTGAAGATGGGGCTCACGGTTCTCGTACCGTATATGGTCTCAACACTTTCCAGCGTACAGGCCCTATTAAACGAACAGGAAGACGAATAAACTCAAGCAAGTAGAACACGGAATCCATCGGAAAACCCTCGGCACTGGCTCCACGCCGGACTTGTGAAACAGGCGGAAGCGATCGAAGAAGGATTACTTGCTCTGCAGCGCTAGAGCGGAACGGATCAAATGAGTAGATCTTGCGGACCAGCAATTTATCACCTGATCAGCAACATTTGTTTTGTCTCGATGCGACCAGTGGTTTGGAGGCGATAGAAGTAGAGTCCGCTGGGAAGGTAGCGTGCATCAAAAACCACCTCGTGGATTCCGGCAGTTTTTCGCGTGTCGGCCAGTATGGCGACTGGGCGTCCGAGTATGTTAAAAACGTCGATACGTACGTGACTGAACTCAGGTGTAGAAAATCGAATCCTGGTCTTCGAATAGAACGGATCCGGATAATTTTCCAGCAACTTGAACGAACCAGGCGCCTCGGTCGCCGGCATGACGGTTTCCGCCGCGACATCCGTAGACTCGACACCTTCTGCAAAGAAATAGGAGGCATTTACAGGCAAATCCGTTTCCTATTCGATGCTGCCAGCACTCCAGTGGATACGCAGCGTATCGATTACCGTTGCGGAGCCGAGGCCCACGTGCATCGTAGAACTTGACTGCGAAGCAAAGCTGTCTCCACCGCTAACGTAGCGAATATAGGTGTTGCCTCCTGCAACCACTTCGATCCGCGTTCCGATTGCGGTACGATTTACGTTCGTGCCCTGCAACTGAATCTTGACCCAGTTTCCTGCACCGACGGTCGAATTAATCAGCAACATATTTTGACCATCATGCCTCGCTATTACGAGGTCCGGACGACCGTCATTATTAAAATCGCCCTGGGCCATTTCCTGCGATGTATAAGTACTTAAATTTTATCAACTTACGACAGTCTTAACGGGACGGATAACATGCGGGCGAGGGGCGTACTATCCCGCATAGCCTGGCAACTCTCGCCAGGCGACATATTGCATTCCGGAATTACTGAGACTGCGATCTCCTCCATACACTAGCCTTGCAGGACCCGCTTCATTTCCAGCATAATTCAACCACCGGTTTAGCCCTTTATCGAAGTCGGAAGCGATTGTCTCTCCCAACTTTACCTCGACCGGCATCAACCGACCACCCGCATCGATAAGGAGGTCAATTTCGTTCCCAGCTCGATCTCTCCAGAAAAAAAGATTGTTGCGTCTACCTCGGTGCAAACGATGCTTGAGCATTTCAGATACAACCCACGTTTCAAATATTGCTCCCCGTAATTGGTGCACGTTAAGTTGTTCCGGTGTTTCAATTCCGAGGAAGTAGCACATTAGTCCGGTGTCGTGGAAATACAGTTTGGGAGACTTGATGATACGTTTGTTGAAATTGCGATGGTGGGGTTGCAAGAGGTGGATTATGTGGCTTGCTTCTAGAATGGAAATCCAGGAACGGGCGGTCTCATGGTTGATTCCGAGATCAGCCGCCAGATTGGACGAATTTAACAACTGGGCTGAACGCCCTGCGCACAATTGAACAAACCTGAAGAACGTACTCAGGTCTCTGACATTGGTCAGCAGGCGAACATCCCGCTCTACATATGTAGTTGTATAGCTCTGAAACCAGAGTCGGAAATCCGATACTCGGTCGTAAAGCGGTGGATATAAACCCTGAAAAAGAAGCTGGTCTAAGTTCCTGGTGGTTCTGCCTGTATTTTTCAGTTCTTCCAGGCTAAAGGGCAAAAGTGTCAGCATGGCAATTCGGCCAGCAAGACTCTGCGTGACGCCTGAAATCAGACCAAACTGCTGAGATCCGGTCAGAATAAATTGGCCGGTCTCCCTGGAATCATCCAGGACGCCCTGCAAATATGAAAACAAGTGCGGTACGCGCTGAATCTCATCGAGGATAGCACCGACTGGATATCGTTTCAGAAACCCTTTTGGATCTCGTTCAGCCAATTGTCTTGTTTCCAAGTCTTCAAGCGTCACGTATTCCTTATCTGGAAACGCCATTCGAACCAGCGTCGTTTTTCCAGATTGTCTGGGGCCAGTAATCCCTACCGCCGGAAACTCTTTAGCGGCTTGAACCAACGTCTCTTCCAACGTCCGAATAATCAACGAATCAATTTGGATAGATAGAGTCCTCATTTTCGTCTGCGTAACTCCTTGTACTCCACAACCAAGTGCTATATTCTAATGGTATTCGCATTTAGCACTGAATAATTTAGTTGAGGCTGAGGACAGATTGAAAATACGCGGGGCTGTCTGAATTCCCGCTCCCTAGCCT
>BTQE01000096.1:0-12952 GCA_036985715.1 Rhodothermia bacterium | reverse complement strand
GGCAAGGGAACGCCCATTCTGATCAACAATATTGCAGATGTTCATTTGGGACCTGAACTCCGCCGTGGTCTGGTCGACTGGAACGGAGAGGGAGAAATCGTCGGCGGTGTGATCATCATGCGCTTCGGCGAGAACGCGCTTAAGACGATAGAAGCCGTCAAGGAAAAACTGGAAGAGTTGAAAGCTGGTCTGCCCGAAGGGGTAACCATCAAGACCGCCTACGACCGATCCGGACTTATTCGACGCGCCATAGATAATCTCAAAGAGAAACTGTTGGAAGAGAGTATCATCGTCGCACTGGTGCTGATGCTTTTCCTTCTTCATTTCCGAAGCGCGTTCGTGGCCATCTTCACGCTTCCGATGGGCATATTAATAGCGTTCCTGGTGATGTACTTCCAGGGTCTTGGTGCCAACATCATGTCACTGAGCGGGATCGCCATAGCGATAGGCGCCATGGTTGATGCGGCCATCGTCATGATTGAGAATGTTCATAAGCACATCGAACGCGACCGGGGGAAAAAGGACCACTGGCAAATTGTGATTGATGCGTCGAGAGAGGTAGGACCGGCTCTTTTCTATTCTCTTCTGATCATCACTCTTTCTTTCTTACCGGTATTCACACTCCAGGCTCAGGAAGGACGGTTGTTTCAACCACTGGCATTCACCAAAACATACGCAATGGCGGCCTCTGCCCTCCTCGCCATCACAGTCGTGCCAGTCCTGATGGGTTATCTAATAAGAGGGAAAATTATCCCTGAAGATCGTAACCCGATCAACCGAATTCTGATGCGGGTATACAGTCCGTTTATACGCGGAGTCCTGCGCTTCAAATGGACTACGCTCGCACTGGCGCTGGTAGCCTTGGGTATAACATTTTACCCCTTGGGGCGCCTCGGTTCTGAATTTATGCCTCCTCTGAATGAGGGCGCCCTTCTCTATATGCCCACGACCGATCCGGGGCTCAGCATCGCAAAAGCCAGGGAACTACTCCAGCAAACCGATAAAATTATTAAATCCTTTCCCGAAGTCGACAACGTACTCGGAAAGATCGGTAGAGCTGAGACAGCCACGGATCCGGCACCGCTGTCCATGATGGAAACAACGGTCACACTTAAGCCCCAAAGCGAGTGGCGGGAAGGCATGACCATAGAAAAACTCACTCAGGAGATGGATTCGGCGATCAATTTCCCGGGTCTCACGAACGCGTGGACAATGCCCATAAAAACTCGTATCGACATGCTTTCGACGGGCATCAAAACGCCAGTCGGCATAAAATTGATGGGGGCGGATCTCAACGTCCTTTCTGATCTGGCTCAACATATCGCCATCGTCCTGCAGGGGGTGCCCGGTACGTTGAGTGCGTTTCCGGATAAGACGGTCGGGGGTAATTTCATTGACTATAACATTAACCGGGTAGAAGCTGCTCGTTATGGTCTCACGGTTGGCGACGTACAGGATGTCATCATGACGGCTATCGGGGGAACGAATGTGACCCACACAGTGGAAGGTCTGGAAAGGTATCCCGTGAATTTGCGATACAGTCGTGAGCTCAGAGATAACCTTCCAGCCTTGCAGCGAATCCTGATTCCTACGCCGTCCGGGGCACAGATTCCGCTAAGCTATGTGGCCGATTTCGAAATAGTAAAAGGCCCCTCGCTTGTCAAGAGCGAAAACGCACGCAACAATGCCTGGATCTATGTAGATCTTCGGGGTATTGATGTGGGGACATACGTCAAGAACGCCAAGCAGGTTATCGGAGAAGAAGTCGATATCCCGGACGGATACAGCATCGTCTGGAGCGGTCAATACGAGTATATGGAAAGGGCGAACAAGCGGCTTAAGGTCGTCATACCCATCACCCTGTTGATCATCTTCCTCCTGCTCTTTTTCAATTTCAAAAACGTCCAGGAAAGCCTCCTGGTCATGCTTTCGCTTCCGTTCGCTCTTGTTGGCGGCATCTGGCTGTTATACCTGCTCGACTACAATCTCAGTGTTGCGGTCGGAGTCGGATTCATCGCTTTATCCGGCATCGCGGCTGAAATAGGAGTAATTATGCTCACCTATCTCGATCAGGCCTATATGGATCGCGTGTCTAAAGGGGAAATGAGAAGCCTGACGGAACTGAAAGAAGCCATTTACGCCGGCACGGCGATGCGCATACGGCCTATCATCATGACGGTCACGGCAATCATTGTCGGACTCATTCCCATTATGTGGGGACATGGTACCGGCTCTCAGGTGATGAAACGGATCGCCGCGCCAATGATCGGTGGCATGGTGTCGGTCACCCTGCTGAGCCTGCTTGTTCTGCCAACGATATATTATCTATGGAAGAGTCTGGAAGTGCGCCGGAATATAAAGATAATGAAGGAGTTAGAGGAGGAGTCGTAAATTAGCGATCCTGATGCCTGAGGAAATCCAGAAGCACAGCAACTGATCCTGAAGAAGATTTCAGATTTTTTTAAGGATGATTTAAGGTCGATCCGGCGATACTGAAACACGAATTCTGTTGACTTTAAGAACGAGATAATCCAAATTCCATGAGACACAAATGAAGGAAGTCAAGGCATATGTTCGCTGCCAGAAGGTCGAGGCGGTCTTTGAAGCCCTGGATGAGGCTGGCATTAAAGGCGTGACGCTGATCGACGTACTAGGAATAGGCTCCTATTCAGATCCTACAACAGCGAAGTACTCCTTTGAGTGTGTTGAAAAATATTCGGATTTAGCCAAACTCGAGCTGGTCTGCAGCGATGCTGATGTCCACCGAATTGTAGAGATCATTCGCACGACAGCGTACTCAGGAATGAAGGGAGACGGAATTGTATTTGTTTCTCCTGTGGACATGGCGGTAAGAATCCGTACGGGTGCCGTGGGAGAAAGTGATTTTTAAACGAGAATCCAGGTGATATACTATGGTTAAAGACCCAGTTTGTGACATGATGGTGAACTCCAAGAATCCACCCGCGACGAGCGACTTCGGCGGGGAAACGTATTATTTCTGTAGCAGCGGGTGTAAAGAGGATTTCGATAAGGATCCTGCGATGTATTTACCCAGCTCAGAAAGTACGCCTGGAACAGGAGGGATCGACTCGAATGCCCACCCACTGTCCGAGTGACCGGCGACGGCAAAGACGAAAACCCCCTCTCGGTCCTGGAGTAACGTCTGAATCGACGCCCAGGAAATGATTCCTATGTTTTATTTCGATACTGACCTCGATGGAACGGGTGATTATCGATCCGACCTCCGTTCTCGAAGGATCTCTCGGTCAGGCTTGGCTTCTGGTCCATTCCAAGCCTCTTCCTGATGCGTGTCCCGACCATGCGTGCGGAATCCTGAATAGATTTTAAGGTCTCTTTCAGGATTGTTTCAGGTTCTTCGTTGCATATTCACATCGCGTTTGGCCGTGGAGTAACGACGTCACTACAAAAGAATCGACACGTAAAATCGTTCGAGGGGTTATTCCATGATTTACTCATTTTACCTGATGAGAAGTCCTGGAGGCGGTGGTGATCAACTGGGTACAGTTGGTTTGGCCGTGGGAATCCTGACGCACCTCATGCCAGGTGCCACCGCACCTCCGAGCGAAAACGACCTGTCGATGGACTACTGAGAAGTGGATAGTATGCGTACGATTCAGAATATATTGATCCCTGTCGACCTCTCATCCAGTAACATCACTTCCATGTTGTACGGGAGTGAACTCGGACTCGATTTTGGAGCCACCACACATTTTGTTGCCGCCGCTCCCATTTCGGACAAGCCGGATAAGGTGCCGTCAGGCAAAAAAATATCGAAAGTAGCCCTGGTTGATTATCTCGTCGAGAAGGTTCACGCTGCAGTTCCAGATCAAAACCTTCAGCGGACTGTCGTCTTCCATATTGAACGATCATGCTCGCGCTGTGACGCCATCATTAACTATGCACTGAATAACTCAATCGACTTGATTGTTGTCGGTTCGGTTCAGCGGAGTATTATTCGCCACCTGTTGTTTGGCAGTCTTTCTGATGATCTCCTTCGTAGGGCGCCATGCCCCGTCGTTCGAGCACCTCACGGCGACCTGGCTGCTCCTAAAGAGGAGGAGAATGAGGCGGATAATTCGAAACCAAACTTGAAAGCTGGTGCTCGCCGGAAATCGTCCCCCTGACCATGAGGTAATCGCGATTCGTCTTCGGGATTTTCGTGAATACGTGCATTCCACTTGTAGAGTTTAGATTTCCGACAGCTAATTGCAAGACACGCAACTTGATTCACGTCCGCGCCGACCCGCGGAGAGATGTAGGTCCCACCTCCCTGAATTTTTTTTAAGGTCTTTTTCAGGCTGATTTCAGGTGGATAAGACCATCTTGTTACCAATTAATATTAGGTCGCGACCTCCGACAGGGTGGGGATTCAACTTACCGATGTTACTGTTCTGCGGCCTCGTACTTGGCCTTCTGATAGCTCTATTGATATACGTCGGTCGAGACCTCCACTTGGTACCAAGGAGCGACCGACGCGAAATGGACGCAGCAAAAGATGACCAGGCGACGCGAAACCCATAAAGAAAACAAAACTTCGATCTTCGCGATCCGTCCGGCGGAAATTAAACGCACGATGTTCAAAGACTACGGCCATATTTGCTCTTAAAAACACCGAGAAAGATCATGAAATGGATTCGAGTTTCATTCTACATCACATTCGTTATTCTCATTGCTGGTTTTCTTACCGGATGTACGAAGAATAGCTCTGAGACAGCGGCGAGCGGTTTGCCCGAGACGGCGGCGGGCGATTTACCCGAGGTGGTCGTTTATTTGCCCGCAACTTGCCAATGCTGTTACGATTGGGTCACGTATTTGCAAGAGAACGGCTTTCCCGTTTCCGCGACCAATGAAAAAGACATGGCTGCGATCAAGACGAAGCTTGGTGTTGATCTTTCTTTACGCTCGAATCATACGGCCGTTGTCGAAGGATATGTAATTGAAGGCCATGTTTCAGTCGAGGATATCGTGCGGCTGCTCCAGGAAAGACCGGCGATCACCGGACTGGCAGTACCGGGCATGCCCGGCGGTACTCCAGGGATGGAAAGGATGTTATCCAAAATTCCGTATGCGCCTTACGACGTTATTGCCTTTACAGAGTCAGGGCGGCGGTATACGTTCTCTCAGCATTAGACCCAGTTGAGGCGTCAGAAGTCAGATCCTCCTCGCGTTTTCTGACGAATTCAGAGAGATTTGCTTCGTCGTTGCGTGGGAAGTATCGTGAATTAGGCCCCGCGTCCAGGACTGCGGAACCTTAAGAAGTTTCCCCATAAGGAGGTGGCCGTGTTCTACCGATACATTCTTCGCTTTCCCAGGAGTGTAATTGGCCTCGTCCTGGCAGTTACGGTCTTTTTTGGGTGGCAGGCCAGCAACGTAGAGTTCACCAGTTCTATCGAGGCTGTTTTACCCCAGGGGCTCCCGGCTGTGCTGCAGGATCACGAGATCAAGCAAGTCTTCAACAGCCGGGAAATGATCCTCATAGGCCTGCTCCTCGACGAGGGTATCTTCAATTCAGGTACGCTTCGCAAAGTCCAGGATCTCACCCGTGACGTCTGGAACGTGACGCTGGCGACTGATAGCGACAGAAAACGTCTGGAAATGTGGAGCCGGCAACCAGGCATGCCATTCGAAGAAGACATAAGGTCCATCCTGCAGGATGGACTTGATGTCGCCGACCGTGGTGCCGTTAACAACCTGTGGCTCGCCGCCCGCGAGGATGCCGACCTCGACGAAGATTTTCTCCCCTTTCTTGATGAACTGAGGCTGAAGCTCTCCCCCGTCAGCGACGTGATCAGCCTGGCCCAGGTGGACAACATCACGGCGACCGAAGACGGCCTCAACGTTGGTCCTCCCATGGAGACCTTACCGCAATCCGACGAGGAATTGGCGGCTCTATCCGCCCTGGTGTTTGAGAACGAGATGTTCGTAAACGGCCTTGTCTCTGAGGACAGTACCGGTACCATGATCCTGGTCGAGTTATCGTTCTACTACGACAATTACGTAGAACTGGCCCACCACCTCTTCCAGAAGCTGGAAGTTCTCACGGCCCCGTATGAAGGACCGGAGGAGGTTCGATTGGCGGGCGTGCCGATGGTCAACGTTTACACGTCAAACTATATGATGGGCGACCTGAGTCGGCTCATGCCACTGGTCATCCTGGTGGTGCTCGTCGTGATGTACTTCTCTTTCCGGACGGTCAAGAGCGCCCTGATACCGATGGTGGTGGTACTCGTCGCGCTGGTGTGGACACTCGGTGCGATGGCCCTGACAGGGCGTCCCATCACACTGATCGTCTCGATCATGCCTGTCATTCTCATCGCGATCGGGATCGCTGACGGCATCCACCTGATCACGGAATACCAGTTGATGTGGACCGTGCATCAGGACCGTGATAAAGCCATCCTGGCAACAATGCAAGAGATGACACGGCCCGTCATCTTTACCTCGCTGACGGACATGGCGGGCTTCGGTTCTCTGGCGATTTCAGGCATAGCTTCGATCCGGGACTTTGGGATCTTCACGTCGTTCGGTGTACTGGCTGCCCTTGTTTTCTCACTGACGTTCATCCCGGCGGCGCTTAAGCTGATGAAGCCGCCCGAGGGGCGCGCCCTGATTCCTACGGACAACCGGCTCACAAGCTTTCTCGTGCGCCTCGGCCGTTTCGCGCTCCAACGCCGGCGCCTGGTCGTCACCGGCACGGTGGGTCTGGCTGTTCTCGCCGCTCTCCTGATACCCCGCATCAAAGTGGGTAGTACCATGGTCGGAATGTTCCAGAAGGACAGCGAGATCTATCAGGCCAGCCAGATGATCAATGCGAAGTTTGGCGGCACCGAGGTGCTCAACATCGTCGTCGACACGAAAACGCCAGATGGACTGAAGGATCCCGGGATCCTGGGAAAGATCGCAGCCCTTCAAGACACACTTGAAAAGCGCGTGCTTGTCGGCTACACGACCTCGCTGGCTGATTACGTCAAACGCATCAACCTCGTGATGAACGATAATGACCCCGGTTACAACCGGATTCCAGCCGAGACAGAGCGTGTGGTAGAGACGGACTGGGTGGAGGTGGGCGGCAAAACGGTCGAGGTCAAGCGCGAGGTGGACGTCAGCGGACGTGACCTCATCGCCCAGTACCTGCTGCTCTACGAAAATGCCGGCGGCGACGACGTGGAGAAGTTGGCCGACATCAATTACAGCAAGGCCAACATTGTTGCGCAGATCCGCACCGATCACACGCCGATGCTGCGGGAGATCCGGCAGGTTGCCAAGGATTTTGCCCTCCGGGAATTCGGCGGAGAGGCCGTCGTTTCCTTCGCCGGATGCTCGAACCTGTGCATCGTCGCCGACGATTTGATCATCCCCAGCCAGCTCAAGAGTCTTGGCCTGGCCCTGGTGGCAGTTTTCCTGCTGCTTGTGCTCACCCTCCGCTCTGTCCGCAATGGCCTGATCGGCCTGCTGCCCCTGGCGCTGACGGTCCTGATGGTCTTTGCGCTGCTGAGCCTCTTCGGGATCTACCTCGACGCCATCACAGCGCTTGTCGCCAGCATCGTTCTGGGGATCGGGATCGACTACAGCGTGCACTTCCTCTCCCGGTACCGAGCGCTGCAAAAAGAAGGCCGCGACGTAAATGAGGCCGTGCTCGAGACGATGCACACCTCAGGGCGGGCCATCTTCTTCAACTCGCTGGCCGTGTCGTCTGGTTTCCTGGCGCTACTGCTTTCGAGCTTCTGGCCTGTGATACACATCGGCTGGATGGTCGCTGCCAACATGCTCATCGCCGCCGTTTTTACCCTGGCGCTGCTGCCCGCCGTTTTAGGGTTTAAAGTGCAGCCGAAAGAGCAAAATCAGATCTCGAAAGAGGTTCCGTGATGAAGATAAAATACTCGGAATTCACTGTGGCGTTCGCGCTGATCACCAGTGCCTCGGCGTGGGCGCAAACGCCCACGGGCCGCGAAGTAATGGAGGCCTACAAAGAGCAAGACCGTACCGAGGATACCGCATCGGAAATGAGAATGTCGATCATCAACGCCCGCGGAGGCACGCGGGAACGGAAACTCACCGTCTGGTCAATAACCCGTGACAACGATACCGAAATGCAGCTCATTCGCTTCCTGGCGCCCGCGGACGTGAAGGGTACAGGGTTCCTCTCCATCGAAAACCTGGATCGTGAGGACGATAACTTCCTCTATTTGCCGGCCCTGCGTAAAACGCGCCGAATCGCCGGCAGCGACAAGCAGGACCGCTTCGTCGGCACCCACTTCACATACGAAGACCTGGAATCGGAAGAGTTGGATGCATATACATATGCTCTCATCGGTTCGGAGACTCTGGACGGCTCCGACACATGGATCGTGGAGGCCGTTCCCACCGACCCGGACAAGATCAAGGAAACCGCGTACAGCAAGCGAGAACTCTGGATCAGCAAGGACCACGCCTTGATTCTTCAGGCGAAATATTTCGACAGGGAAGGCGCCTACGTGAAGCGGCTCCGTGCCCGAGACGTCCGCCAGGTACCCGGCGCCAACAAGTGGCGCGCCTATCACCTGACGATGGAGGACGTACTGAAGGGCAGCAAAACGGTGATTGAGATCTTGACCTACGACATCGACCAGGGCGTTTCTGAAGACTACTTTACGCAGCGCTACCTCACGCGCCGAGGGTGATGAACCGCTTAATGTTTTCCGTCTTGTTGGTGCTCGCCTTATTGGCTGTGCGGACGGCCGAAGGTCAGCCCCGGCTCGGCGGATTTTTCGAGTACGACAACATCACCTACTTCGAAAATGAGAATCGCCAGAAGATCAACGGACGGAACCAGGTAATCCTTCAGACGGACGTGCGACACGACGCGGGCACTATGGTCAACATGTTCAGCTCCCTGGAATTTCGTTACGATCAAGCCGATCCGACTCGCAACCGTGTTTTTCTCGATGAGGCATATGTGGATCTATACCTGGGATCGCTTGATCTCCGGGTGGGCCGCCAGGTCTACGCGTGGGGTCGTGCTGATTTGTTCAACCCTACGGATAACCTGACTGCCTGGGACTATTCGGATATCCTCGATACGGAGGCTGAGAAACTCGGTCTCGTGTCAGCACGGGCGAATTACTACGTCGACAACTGGTCGCTCGAAGTCGTATTAGCACCCTCATTTTCTCCCAGCGTCTGGCCCGGATACGATTCGCGGTGGTGGCCGGAACTGCCGGCTTTCATCGAAAATCCCGCCTATCCGCAACAAGGCTCTCCCCGTCTCAAAGCTCGTTACGAGTTTGCCAATGAAGCGCTACCCGACGAGGGTTTAAGAAGCATGCAGTACGCACTCAAGTTGACGGGCTTTCTTCGAGGTTGGGATTTTTCCGTAAGTTGGTTCGACGGATTTGACGACCTCCCTGCCCTGCATCTCGACACCACATTCGATTCAGCGTTTACGTCGGTACTGGTTGAGGTCGAGCCCCGATACCACCGTCGTCGTGCCGTTGGGGCGGACGCTGCTACGACGTTCGGTTCGCTCGGCGTGCACGGTGAAGCGGCCTATTACCTGACCGAGGACTGGAGCGGCACAGACCCCGCCATCGACGATCCGTATCTTCAATACGTTATTGGTGCTGATTACACACTCACGAACGTGTTTCCAGAAAAAGACCTGTTTCTGCTGGTGGAATGGAGCCAGGAGGTGCAAGTCCCGGATAGAAACACGGTATACCGCCTCACTGACCTGAACCACGTCTTCCGAAAGTCTCTCTTCGCTAAAGCGGACATAAACTTGGACGAGTTCAGCAAAGTAACCGTCTCGGGAGTCTATAATATTGAAACAGAAGACTGGTGGCTCCAGTCAGGCGCCAACTGGTCAATCGCTGACGGGTTGGAACTCCGGGCGAACCTGGACTTGCTTGGTGGTCCAGACGGTTCGTTTTTCGGCGGGTTCAAAGAGAACAAGCGACTCCACGTGCGCCTCAAGTACAGTTTTTAACGCAACGCGCGTCAGCAAATGTCCTAGCACATAATCTGCCTATGGATCCTACGCCTCCGAAAACCGGCGATATTATTGCTCCACGCACGTCGCGTTTTGGGTTGGTTGCCCTGGCTACCTTCGTCATATCCTTCAGTGTCTTGTCTTTCGAAGTGGTGCTGACCCGCATCTTTTCGGTGATGCTCAGTTATCACTTCGTCTTTGCGATTGTCTCGCTTGCCTTGCTCGGCCTGGGGCTCGGCGGAATGCTGCTGGCGAAATGGAAGCAGTGGTTCAGCGGTGCCAGTTTTCACAGCAATGCAGCGCTACTGGCCGTCTCCATCGTCGGCTCGGTTCTCATGATCGTCACCCTCCCCATTTTCGAGCATCCCGCTTTTGCCAACTTTCGGTTGTGGATCTACTTTTTCCTGGCCCTCGTGCCATTCTTTTTCGCCGGCCTGACCTTTGCAGACCTGTTTCGAACCTACGCTGCCCGAAGTTCCGTGCTCTATGGCTTCGATCTGCTCGGCGCAACGCTGGGCGCGCTGGCAGTCGTAGCACTGCTCGACCGTTTCGGGGGCGTGCAGGCGGCGCTTATCACAGCTGCTATCGCCACGCTTGGCGCGACTATGCTGGCGGCGGCCGCCGGCAAGGTGCGCCGACTGCATTATATCGTGTCTCTTGTTGTCGCCGTTCCATTACTGGTTGCATTTCTGGGAAAACTCGACGTGGAAGTGCCGATTACGATGGATGCCAACAAGGACCTGTACCGGTTTCTGAATAGTCCCAGTGACAGCGTAGAGGTCGTCGAGAGCCGCTGGAGCTCCTTCGGACGCACGGACCTCGTCCGCAGCCCGCTGTCGCCGGAGCAGATGAACCTCTTCGTGGACGGTGCCGCCGGTTCGGCGATGTACAATTTGGCGCTACTCCAACAAGACGAAGAACTGCGTGTCGAATTGCTCGGCCGATTTGGTGAATTCTTCCCTTTCTATTTTTTGAACGAGAGTGAAAAAGACAACGCGCTGATTATCGGCTCCGGTGGCGGCCGAGATGTAGTCGTAGCACTCCTCGGCGAAGTAAAGTCGATCACCGCCGTTGAGGTTAATCCTGACGTCGTCGAACTGGTGAGTAACTACGCTGATTTCAACGGAGGTATCTACACTGATCACCCGAACGTCCGTATAGTGGTGCAGGAAGGCCGAAATTACCTCCGTGCGACTGAGGAACAGTTTGACCTGATCATGCTGGCCCTTCCCGTAACAAAAAGCAGCCGCAGTGTGAAAGGGTATGCCCTGACAGAAAACTACCTGTTCACGGTGGAAGCGATGGATGATTATCTCGATCATCTCACACCTGAAGGCCGCCTGATCCTTGTCACCCACAACACCGTGGAACTTTATCGCCTGGTCGTCTTGACCCTCACCGCCTTCAAGGATCGCGGGGTGGCCGAAGACGAGGCGATGCAATACATTTATTCGATTGACCCTGGCTCGATGCCGACCCTGGTCGTCAAGAACCAGCCATTCGACAGCCTGGAAGCGGGAGACCGGCACGCGTTGATCCACTTCTTGAGTTTCGACCAGGGAAATTACTTTGTACCGTTCGTTCCCCGAACCGACATCGACCCGGTGAAGCAGCTCGACGTCACAGACGAGTGGCGCATGTTCGATCAGGTGCTTGTGGAAATCTCCAGAGGCAATCTTTCCCTGGAGACGCTTGTCGAGAGTACGGTTTTTGACCTTCGCCCGGTCACAGACGACAGTCCCTTTTTCTACAAGTTTGAACCGGGCCTGCCTCGTCCTTTTGGACTATTCGCCGTATTAATCGTCGTGCTAACCGGGCTAGTCGTAGGACTGGTCTCTTTTCACAGCCGGTACGCGACCAGCAGCCATCCACTGCTAAAAGACTTCGCGATGTTTCCCCTACTGAATATCTTTCTGTTAATATTCTTCCTGTTGGGAGTGGGATTCATGCTTCTTGAAATCGCCTTTTTCCAGAAGTTAACGTTGTACCTGGCACAGCCTGTGCTGGCGTTATCGGTGTTGCTCTTCGCGTTGCTGCTCGGTACCGGACTTGGAAGCCTGTGTAGCGCTATAGCAACAAAGCACTTGAGCAGTGTCATTATCATAGCCGCACTGCTCGTCGTCACCTTAACGCTGATTTACGATGTGATCCTTCCGGCGCTATTTGATTCACAGCTGGACCCGCGTCTTGCTGCAACGCTGTTCCTGCTCCCGCTCGGATTCTTCCTCGGCTTTCCCTTCCCCTTGTCTATTCGATTAATGAAAGATCACGGCCTGGAGCGCTTTGTTGATAGGATGTGGGGCCTTAATGGGATTGCTTCTGTTGCCGGGTCTGCGCTGGCGATGATTATCGGCATTATGTCGGGCTTTTCCACTGCCCTCTACCTGGGTGCTGTACTCTATGGAACAATAGCCCTCCTGGCGTTTTTCCTTTCCCGCCAGACCCACGTCGCGCAAGATCCGTACAACGCATCATCCTGAAAGCGTTTTAAGATTCCTTTCAGGTTGATTTCAGGTCGAATGGCGCATCTTTCGCGCGGATAATATAGATCTCACTATCAAGCATCCTCGAGGTGCCCATATGAAAAATCTTACTGCCGCTTCGCCTGAGTTGGAGACCAGGTCGGAAAACGAGGAAAGCTCTTCCGAGAGCCTTGCTCATATACGCCTTGGAATCGAGGGCATTGACTGTGCCTCGTGCGCCGACGAGATCGAAACGGCGTTAATGAAGACCTCCGGAGTACACGAAGCCACCCTAAACCCGGTGACTTCTCAGCTCGAAGTGCTCTATAATCCTCCGCTCGTCGACGTTGAGACGATCAGGAAAGTGGTCCAGGAAAGCGGGTATCAAGTAAGGCCTGCCGCTGACAGCGACGAAGAAGAGATTGCGCAGGAGGAGACTGCACAGGATCGTGAATATCGCGATTTGATGAAAAAATTCTGGTTTGCCGCCGCCATTTCAATA
>BTQE01000095.1:0-12954 GCA_036985715.1 Rhodothermia bacterium | reverse complement strand
CTCCCAATAAGCCGGGCTCGCCGTCTCGAAGCCACCGTTGGATAACAGATTGGCCGCAGCATTCGCAGAGAGTAAGGACGACAACGAATTCTGGGCCGATATCGGCAGTACCCAGAGTGCGAGGGCCAGTGAGAGAGTTAGGATGCTGACGGATCTCCGCCAGCCATTTAGTACGAGGTTTCTCATGATTGCCTCCCTGTCGAGGTATTGGTTATTCGCTTCATTCTCGTGTGGAACGCCGGGTACGGACCGCGGCGATAGTTATCAAATCCGGGTGTCTTAACTGGATGCTCTTATGACTAATTCGGTTGGAACGCGCACCGTATGTGAACCGCGCTCGAAATTGATGTAATTTGCAGGGTAGTCGGCCATGCGTTCGTGGAGGTATCTCATGGCCAGTTCCCCCATCTGCTCTTTATAGACGCGGACGGTTGTCAAAGACGGCCGATTGTGTTCTGCGCGAGGTACGTCGTCAAATCCGACGACAGCAAGATCTTCCGGTACGCGAATCCCGCGTTTAGCCGCCTGATCGAGTACGCCAAGCGCGAGGGCGTCGTTTGCGCAGAAGACGGCCGATGGCATTGGTTCGCACGCGAACAGACGCTGACTCAGATCGAATCCGGTCTCATAGTCCGGTTCTCCACTATCCGAGACGATGATACAGGGCGGGCTAATCTCAAGCCCGGCAGCGCTGACGGCGATCTGAAATCCCTCCAGTCGAGCCTTCAGGCTCGGGTGGAGCATATCGGCACCCAGGAAGGAGATGAGTTCGTGCCCTCGGGAGAACAGATGCTCTACGGCCATTCGGGCTCCCTGCAGGTTGTCGATTACAACTGCGGGATGATCGTCGAGCTGAAAGTCTATCAGGACGAGTGGAATTCCGGCGCGAGCCACGGTTGATACGAAGGCCGGATCGACCTTCCCGGCGACGAGTAATCCGTCGATGTTGCGCTCGTCGAGAAAACGAGGGGTGTGAAGGGTGGGGTCGAATTTCTTGGGTATCGTCGTGAGAAGGACGTACAGCTTATGATTGTGCGCTTCGAATTCCGTCCCCAGGAATATGCGGGTATAAAAAGGCTCGCTGCGTGCGAAATGATCGACGCGCAGGACGAAGCCGATATTTCCTGTGCTCTGCATCGGGAGCTTTCTTGCGGCTTGTCGAGGGACGTACTTCAGCAGCCGTGCCGCCTTGAGTACGCGTTCGCGCTTATCCATGCTGACATATCCCTTGCCATTCATTACCAGGGATACCGTAGAAATCGCTACGCTCGCCTCGGCAGCAACATCCTTGATGGTGCTCCTCTTTGACTCGGCCGATACTGTCGCCACGGTAATTTGCAATAAATTATCGAAACGTTTCGATACATATATCAAATTTTAACCGATATGTCAAGAGGTGATTCAATATTTCCAGCTATTGAAGCGAATTGACCTAATTTCGGATCCATTCCTGAAGCTCTGTGCTGAATTCGTTAAGATCGGTATTATCAATAATACCGTGACGATGCATCAGAAGAAGTGACATCAACATTCTTGACCGTGAATGGAAGTCAAAGCACTCGACTAATGTGTGCTTTTCCTCTTTCATCTTCGCCAATGTGCTCCAAAACCGGTCTGTCGGGGTCCCTTCTCGGTGAGTAAGCTGATCGGCAATCTCTTGATTTTTACGATCCAGATACCGCTCCCTCCAATCCGGTACGTGTTTACTGAAGACCTTCCAATCTGACTCGTTCGTTTTCATCTCACACCACCGTATAACTCCTTACCGTTCGGCTGTCTCCATCGCCCTCCCGTGAATTGTAGCCTGCAAGGGTTTGACAGGTTCGGCACACTGGAACCCCTTGAGCATCTTACGCCGAAACACTCCTGCGAGCGATTTTCCTCACGATCGTGTGGTCCTCGCCCAGTTTGCAAAGTCCCTCGCAATGCTCGCAGAGATCCCCAAACGAGATGTAGCCCAAGGAGATGTCGGCGAGGTCATCGCGGAAGGCTGGGCGCCTCAGTTGCGCCATGACCTCCTTCTCCCGCCGATCCGGCGCCACGATGTAGAGGTCACACTGGCACGCAGGGATGGAGCGCGCCAGATCCTCCAAACGTAGGATCCCGGAGTAGATCGAAGTGCTCTTCTCGACCTCGAACGCGGCCACGAGTTCTCCAGACAGAGGCTTCAACCAGATCACATCGATCAGACTCACCGTTTCCAGCACCTCTTGCGGCCACTCTCTGGGCGGAAGTCCGGGAATCGTGAGCATGGCGAAGGACACGCCGTCGTACGAGCGGTGCCGGTCGTTGCGGGCAACATGCACCTCAAGGCCGAGGGCAAGCCCGATCTTGATCAGGAGATATTGAATGCGAGTGTGTTCCGACTTCTCCTTTTCTTCACCCAGGACTTCCTTGTGGCGGCGGAGGGCGGCCTTTTCTGCTTTATCTCTTTCGACTTGAAGTACGGCTTCTACATTGCCGGAGACGAGCAGCCTCCCCGATCCGATCTCGAACAACAACCCGGCGAACGCGCCCAGGTCCTTCGAGAGCCGGTTTCGAATCTCCGATTGGGCATTCACACTAACGATGACCTCGCGCATCGCCAGATAGCTCTGCCACGATCCAAGTTTCAGCTTATCTCCGAACAGGATATTGAATCCGTTTAGAATCGCGGTGTTGAAGGGGGATACCAGCGTCGGATGCAGGAAATAGACGATGTTCGCGACGGCCGGCCCGAGCCCCTTGATCGCCGGAGACGCGAGGCGGCTCATTTCCGCCAGCACCTGCTCTTCCCGTGCCGACGAAAGGCAGGCCTCCAGGAATGCGCCGAACCTGCGCTTGTTGTCCTGATTCTCGTAGATGTCGGGAATGCGGAGCTTCGGCTTCCAGTAGAAGGGGTGGGCAGCGCCAGCGAAAACCTGCTTCTGTTCGGTGATAGCCGCGAGCACAACTTCGAGTGGTGAGCCCTTGAAATCGCTGCCGAAGCTCCCTTCCACAATGCTGTCGATCGTGTCGCGGACGCCGCACCGGATGGCGCGAAACGCCTTCAGCCGCTCTTCATCGCCCACGAACCAGGTGTTGTACACGGACTCCGTATCCGCCTTATAGCGATCGATCATCTCGACCAGTGCCGTCGTTTCGATCATCACTCCCATAATTCTCTCCACGTGGAAATCGCCTCAACAAGTCTTCTAATCAGGTAGCCGCCAAGCTCTCGCCGCCAGAACACGTCGTTAACTCCAGCCGTTGTTGCGCTCTGAATTAGGCGTGCAGGACTATTTTTCCGAATCCAACCTCACGCCAAGCATGTTTCACGGATTATTTATCATTACTTGGAGTGTTGTAATCAAGCAGCCCCATTCGGCGCAGCAGATCTTGAAAGCGCTGATCCGACTGAATGGGATCAAAAGCGGGACGCAGGCCGACATAGATCAATTCTGGAGAGCGCTGTTCGTAGGCTTTCTCGAGCCACCAAAATGCACGTTCGATTTTTTCCGCCCTTGCGTATATCACCGCGATAGAGAAAGGGTTAACATACACCACCTCGGATCGCGCCACCAGTAGTTCGGCTACGGCCAGCATGGTACCTTTCGGACCCGAATCTGCATAACCGCGCTGCATGACCTCGAGCCTTTCAGGATCTCTCCGCCAGGCTTTCCTGTATTCTGCCAACGCTTCCTCAAACATGCCCTTCTGCCAATATGACCTGGCGAGGATCAAACCCATACGGCGGTCAGGGTCCAGTTCCAGCTGCCCCTTGGCTTCTGCAATCGCTTCGTCGTATCGGCGCATCATGTAAAGGTGTGCAGCAACCGGAATACTGTAAATAGGCGAATAGGGGTCCCTTTGCCAGCCTCTCTTGACGAGAGCCAGCCCCTCCTCGAGTCTTCCCGTTATACTGAGATAGTCCCCATAACCGTGGAGCGCGTCAATATCGTTGGGGTTGAGCTCGAGCGCTTTTTGGAAAGCTTCTTTTGCCCCCTCCCAGTCCCATTCGAAAAGCTTTATCCAACCCAACGACGTATGCGCAGAGGCAAGGCGATCATCCAGCTCGATCGCTTTCAAGGCTGCAGCCCATGACCGCGAAACGGGTTCTTGTGGTGGTACATTTCCAAAGTACGCTATCATTACGTGGGCCCCAGCTAACCCCGCCCACGCCAGGGCAAAACTGGAGTCGATGTCGATTGCTTCCTGAAAGTACCTGAGAGACTTCTGAAGGTCCTGCAAGGTAAATTGGTTGAAGAAGTATCGACCTTTGAGATAAACTTCGTGCGCTTGCGGGTTGACCGGGCGGGCGTCGAGCAGCCGCTCTTCCTCCTGCGGCGTGAGCACAACCTCGATTTCGTCAGCAACGGCCTGCGCGACCCCACTTAGTAACGCGAGCACATTGCGCAGGTCTCGATCATATTCGTTCGCCCACAGATGCTCATCCGTAGCGCCGCGAATCAATTGCACTGTGATGCGGACTTGATCCTCGATGCGCAAGACCGAACCTTCAACGAGGACATCCACATCCAGCTCGCGTGCGATCTCCGGAATCGACTTGACGGTTTCTTTATAGCGCAGGGTAGACGTGCGAGAGATAACCTTTAAGGCACTAATCTTCGACAGGTCGGTGATCAATGCTTCGTGCATCCCTTCGACAAAATACTCCTGTTCCGGATCACCGGAGATGTTATCCAGCGGCAGCACCGCAATGGAATCGATTGCCTTCTCAGAACCATTGAACAGGCGCCCGGAGATTAGAAAAACTCCGGCCACGAGAAGTATAATCACGATAAGGGAAGCGGCACCGTACTTGTAAAGTCTGTCGCCGACTTCGAGGCTCGTTCCAGCCGACACCGTTTCCAGCTTCTTAGATTCAAGCACCTTTGTGAGTCTCTTCAGATCGACTAAAATCTCACTGACGCTCTGGTATCGTTCATCCGGATTTTTTGCCAAGGCTTTGTTCACGACCCGTTCCAAATCCATTGGCACACCGGTACGCAGGCCCGTCACCGGCTCTGGATCTTCATTCATAACTGAATAAACTACCGCCTGCTCATAATCACCTTTGAAGGGGAGTTGTCCAGTGATCATCTCGTACAAGACAATACCGAACGACCAGATGTCTGTGAGGTGATCGACGTCGTCTCCGCGAGCCTGTTCAGGAGACATGTATGCAGTCGTGCCCACGGTCATACCCCTCTTCGTAAGCTTCGTCCGCCCCGCTAATTTGGCCAGACCAAAATCCATGATCTTCGCCTGACCTTTCTCACCCACCATAATGTTCGCGCTTTTAATGTCGCGGTGCACAATTCCTTTCTCGTGCGCCTCCTGCAAGCCTTGAGCAATCTGTGTCGCAATCTCTATTGCTTCGACTATCTTATGAGGTCCAGACTCGATCTTCTCCTTGAGATTCTGACCTTCAACGTAGGCCATGACGATGAAGGTTTGCCCTTCTGATTCATCAATTTCGAAAACCGTAGAGATATTAGGGTGCTCTAGTGAGGCAGCGGCTTGCGCCTCGCGGACAAAGCGGGCCTTTTCCTCTTGGTTTCCCAAAGCCTGGTGTGTGAGGAATTTTATAGCAACGATGCGTTTGAGCTTGGTGTCCTCGGCTCTGTAGACCACGCCCATTCCGCCTTCCCCGAGTTTTTCGAGGATGTTGTAGTGGCTAATGCTTTTTCCGATCATGATCGTCTCGTAAAACGTCTCATCCTTTTCACAATAGTTCCGAGAAACGAGGTTTCCGGCAGCATAACGAAAAAGATCAGCCGCCACTCGGGTGCGTTGCACAAGCCTTCGCTACAAAAGATAACTACAATGCGCGTGAGCATGCCGATTTCTGCGCGCGAAAGCGCAGTCGGCTGCAGTCGCTGGTTGGACTGCTTTACTTCTGGTCTTCGTGCTTCATCTGGTGGACGACGAACTGAGAGCGGGCCGATCCGTCAACAGGACGGCCTTCTGTTCTGCACCAGTCGGAAAGCTCGTCCACATCCACATCAACCTTGCGAGCGTTGATTCCTGTTTCCCGAATTTGCTTGAGGGACTGCTCGGCTGCTTCAATCCATTCCTGATATGTATCCTCCAGTTCCGCCGAGTCGACCGAGATTGACTTGAGCAATGTCCACTGTTCCAGTCGGTACCACGCAACACCGATGATCATCTCCGGAGCTGTCGATCTGTCTGTCATGTTGTTCATTCTTCTCTTGCAGTCCAACGGCTTCGCATCAGCGGTCGCGTCGTCCGTTGTAAGCACTTGATACTGTCGTGCGGTAGATTATGATGAATCCGTAACTCCCTCCAGGAAAGCGACCAGCTGGACCGACGTCGCGTTTCCAAACAGGAATCGCCCGTTTGCCTCCACTACCGGGACGCTTAGAAAACCCTTCGCGCGCGCCACGTGTGGTCGAAGCGTGACATCCACTTCCTCAAGTTCGAATTCCAGTGATTGCCGCAACGCTTCGAGTCGTTTTCTGACGATCGGACAGAACGGGCATACATTCGCTGTGTACAGGGTCACGCGCGGTAACTTCCCAGTCATAGGGGTTGGCTCAGCCCGATCATCGGCAACAGATCCGTATCCGATCCACCGCGAAATCCACGGGAACCACCGAACGTATGCAATTTGTGCAATGATTCCGACCACCAGAACCAGAGCGCCAGCAAACCAGTTTTCATGAATGGCAAAAAAGAGGGCTAGGGCCGGTAATCCGAGCCAGGTAAGCCAAACCATCGAAAGATGACAGCGTTGCTGCATTTACTATCTCTGAATTAGATAATCCAACATCCGCCCAGCGGGATGGGGTTATGCGGCCCTACTCATGCCACTACCTGACCCTCCCCGGACTGAGATCTTGGTGAAATAATGAGAGAACATTCTCTGCTGGAACAGCTTCAGTTTTGCCTTCTAGATATCTCTCATACCTACGTTCCGATTCTTCGATCCAGGCTTTCTCTATCTCCGAATCCTCATCCAGGCAGGTGATCGATCGTTTGGTGAGTCAGGCATGGACGCTTCGAAGCAATTTTAGGATTTCGGCTTCCAGTTTCTCGACTGATATTGCGCGATAGAGCGGTTCCACGTTTTGCACCCGGCTGTCGTTGATCGGCTGAAGGCTTGTGGACAGTTCATTGGTCCAAGCATTGGCCGACGGGTAATAGTCACCAAATAACTCAGCCCACGGGGCGAAAGTATGTTACGCCTGCATTGTCGCGACGTCTTGTCCGTGAGCGAGCCCCTCCCGGACAAGTGCGGTCGTCTGCTCAAGCATATCCTGGAATCGATGTGAGAAGAACTTCAGAATGTTGAAGCCTCCACCGGTGATGTTCACGAGAGGTAGACGCAGCCCAAAATTGCATTAAACGGTTTCACAACCGACATTCTTTATCGGTTGCACTCCTGAATACTATGATCGGCTCGCAGATCTCACACTACGTCATCGAATCCGAGCTTGGTCGAGGTGGCATGGGTGTCGTTTATAAAGCGAAGGATACGTCACTGGACCGGACCGTAGCTCTGAAGTTTCTGCCACTCATGGTAGGCGCGGACGAGGACGTAGAGGCGCGCTTTATCAATGAAGCCAAAGCTGTATCACAGCTAGACCACCCGAATATCGCGGTGGTCCACGAGATCGACCGCACAGCTGACGGGCAGCTTTTCATCGTCATGGCCTACTACAGCGGTCACACGTTGGAAGCGCGCATCGAGGAGGGAGAGCTTACGCTAGAGGAAACCACGGAAATGAGCGCTCAGATAGCATCTGGTCTTCATCGAGCGCACGAAACGGGGATCGTCCACCGAGACATTAAGCCGGCCAACGTGATGATTACGGAGCACGGTGATGTCAAAATTCTTGATTTCGGTCTCGCTAAGATCCAACATCTAACGGTCACGGTCGGGTCGCACTTGCTTGGAACGATTGCGTATATGAGCCCCGAGCAGGCGCGGGGCGGTGCAGTGGATAATCGGACAGACCTGTGGGCGCTTGGCGTCGTGATGTATGAGATGATCGCGGGCAAGAGGCCTTTTGAGGGACCCTACGATGCGGCAATTCTTTATTCAGTTGCGAATGAAGAGCCGAAACCGCTGAGCACGTGGCGACCGGATGTTCCAGAGTATCTGGAGAAACTGATTTCGCGGCTTCTCGAAAAGAATCCGGAGAATCGAATTCAAAACGCGGCCGAGGTACTTGCTACACTAAAGCAGCAGCAGGCACCGACCGAGTCACAGGTCCCGGCGGTTAGTGTCGAGGTTTCGGCGAGCGAGCCGGGCTCGGAGACACGGCCAGACCCTGTCTCATCGCCGAGAAGCCTCACGATCACGTTGGATCCAACGCCACTCATTCAAAAACCGTGGATGTGGATTTCTCTGGTTGCGGTCCTTTTCGCACTGGGCCTAGTCTGGATCTTTGGTATTCCGGGTGGCGGTGGAACGGCAGACGTGGACCGCGAAGCAGCCAGAGCACACGTAGAGCTTGGCTTCAACCATCAGCAGGCTCGGGAATATTCGCTAGCCGAAGCAGAATACCAGCGGGCGATCGAGCGCGATCCCGATCTATGGTCTGCCTGGACCTCCTACGCTTCCCTAAAGAACGAGCTGGGCGAGTACGAAACCGCCGTTGAATACGCACGGCGGGCGATAGAGCTGAAGGAAAACGATGCTGTTGCCTACTTCAATCTGGGCATTGCGCTGGAGGATTCGGGTCAGAGGGAAGACGCGTTCGAGGCATTCTCGGAGGCTGTTCGGATCGACGGGATGTTCACAGAGGCATACAGCGCATGGGGCAATACGCTGGTCCGAGACGGTCGCTACCAAGACGCTATAGACGTGCTGGAACGTGGTAGAGCTGCGTCCTCGAACGATCCAAACGTGTTTCTTATCTATCGAAATCTCGGTTTCGCATACGCGGAACTCGAGCGAACGGATGACTCCATCTTGTACCTGGAATCGTCTCTACAAATTCAGCCGGCGCAGGCAACAGTCATCGCAGAACTCGCGACGCAATTCGAGGCTCGCGGCAACGTGGACGCCGCTCTGGAGCAGTGGACCCGATACCTGGAAGTTGAGATGGATCCGTTGAAGCGCCGCGACGCCCAGCAAGCCGTTGACCGGCTTCGATAGGGTTCGAGAAAGTTATCGTTTGGTCATTCGACACTATCTCAACAAAACCATCTTCATCGTCCTGGATTCCGCTCGCGTGGCGACTCTATAGAAATACACACCGCTCGCCAGATCGTGCGCGTCGAACGAAATATCGTGCCATCCGGCACTGAATGTCGTGTTACGTACAGGTGTCGCAACAACACGTCCGGTAAGATCCATGATCATTACAGTCACTTCATCGGCCTCGGGAAGTGCGAAGCGAATTGTGGTCACCGGATTGAAGGGATTCGGATAGTTCTGCTCAATTTCGAATATTTCTGGCAGTTCGGTCGATTCGGTGCCAGTCGAAATGCCTGGTAGCACTGAAATCTCGACGATATCTGCTCCTGCGTGGTTGATCTCATACGATTCACCACTTTCCAGGATAAACTCTTCGAGGAGAACACCGGAAGCGTCACGAAGAACAATTTTCATCCCGTCGTCGGGTTCGATGTTTCCTCGTTCGAGGAAAATCGGTAGGGGCGCTCCGTTCAGATCGATAACTGCCGTCTCACTCTCTGTAACGTATCTCCCGTCCGAGAATTGAGCCTGCCAGGTCTGAGCCGGTGCCAGTGGCGGTAGCGAGAACGCGTTATTCGAAATATTATCCGGAAGCTTTCCGGCGAAATACAGCGTCCGTGTGCCTTGATCGTTAGGGGTCAGCCTGAACGAACCGAAATCGGCGAGCAGGTCCAGGTCGGAGGTCAGGTTCTTTCCTCCCTTGGCCATAGCGCAGTCCAACGTTATTTGGCCGGCTGCGTCCGCGAACAGCCAGTAGCCTCGACCACCGACATACTCAGTCGATAGAAAGTAGGCCCCCAATGCATACCCGAAAAGTGTTCCCGGCGCGATGACACCTGTATCACCGGTTACGAGGCTCGCGTCCAGCGTGCAATCAGGACCGGCCAATAGGTTCCAGCCCGGATCGAGTTCGAAATCAATAATCGACCTGACGAACACATCATTGGACACGAGACCGGGTCCGAGAAACTCAGCCCAGTATCCATTTCCATGATGGACCTGATTGAGATGCGGCCGTGCATATTGACCGGTGAAAGCAGTAACGCTGTTTGCGACAGAAGCTCCGAAAATTGCAGCCGTTGACATGTCCAGGGCCGAGAACGGTATACCCAGGAGGTTCCATCCGGACTCGACTACAAAATCAAATTGAATTGTACTGGCGACGTTGAAAGACCACACTTCCGAGGATTCCCCAGCAAATCCCTGAATCTGCCAGAAGTACGTTCCAGCAGCCAGGTTTACGGCCACACCGGCGGCCACATTCGAGAGGTCAGAGACGATACTGGTCAATGCTTTATCGTCGGCAATAATCAGGCGATCATTGCCCATTGACGCCGATGACCAGAAGAATGAAACATCTCCAGGGGTCGTGTATTCGTCGTTCCCGGGAGACGCCAGTATGGGAGCCGGTAGTAGAGAGGTCTCAAGACGGAATATAGTCCCTGGTTCTGGCATAACAGCGTTGTAGACCGGTGGTTCGTCGAGTACGTTGCCCCCATTCCAGTTCACAAACACGAGGCGGGCGATGACTTCTCTTCCAAGATTTACCGCTGGATCCGTGAGTGCGCCGAGCGCCCATGTATCATATCCTGAGGTACCTGGAGTCGTATCTACGGGTTCAAATATGTAAAACCAATCCGTTTCCGGGTCATTCGTCGACGCTGAGACCTCATGATCGAAATCCCGTAAGCCCCATCCGTCGAGTTCCCAGTCGATACCGACTGCAATCAATCTGAAGTCATCACCGGTATCCGTGGGCGTACCGATTCCGATGTTCCACAGTTCAAATGGAAGCGGATCCGCTACCACAACGGTAGCGGACTGGAAGCGGTCGTAATGCAGACTCGTACCTGTGAAACGAATTTCGTAGTCGTATGGTGTCGGGTCATTTACGCCGTTTCGCGTGACACGCTGGGCAAAAGAGTTGTAACTCCCCCGTGAGCCGTTACCACCCGTGTGCACGAACCAGGTGGATCCATTCGATTGCTGTCGATTATCGGGTTGGCCCGTTCCCGGGAAACCCTGAAAATCAGCGCCGGCGCCGGATGGAGGTGATACGACTCCGCTGGAATTCGCGACGACGATAAGGTCGTCGAATACGTTCTGGTCCAGAAATGTGACCGCGCCTGTAGAGAAAGAAAACCCACCCGACCACGGACCGTATTCCACGGAGCTGAACGCCCGGACTCGCCAGACGTACTCGACGTCCGACTCTAGATAACCATTGAGATTGACGGTGGTTACTTCCGAGTAGATGGACGTTGCGTCAAGAAATCCATCATTGTCCGCGAGTTGGACTTCGAACTGAACGCCCGGAATGGAATTGACAATCCACTCCAGCGTAACATCGAGCGGCTGTCCGGCCGCCATGTCACCCGGTACCGTTAGTTCGGGTGTCTCCACGACTGCGACGGACAGATTTCCCGCAATAGAATTAGGTGTACTTCCGTAAAGACGTGCAGCCACGCCAAACAATTTCGAAACTGAATCCAGGTTGTCCGTTCCGCGGGCCCAAAGCGTACCGATGAACAACTCCATCGATTCTCCCGGCTGTAGACTAAAAGGCCCGATACCTGCGACAAATCGACGGTCGACCGGCGTGTTCGGCGTGCCCAAACTGTCCGCATCAAACTCCGACCAAAAGCCGGGGGGCGTCCCGCTGAACATGTGCTGTGTGACGAGGCCGCCGGACAGGTAACCCGTTCCGCCTTTGGTTACTGGCGTGCTGTCTTTCCACAGGCCCTGCATGTTGTTGTACATGTCCTGGCCCGTCCTTGGATCACCCTGTACGCCGCCACCGGGGCTATTAACTAGAAAGGAGGATAGACCGATCTGTTCGCCCTGCTCGTCGATTGATCCGTCATTGTCATTATCCAGCCCGTCGGAGTCGGCTGTGGGGCCACCCAGGATCTGGTAGCCGATCGCTGGAGGAACTGCGCCGTAACCATTAGCGCCTTCGTCATCGTTGTCGGCGTTGTAGGCATAAGCCAGGTTGAGCGTCGGCGCACTTCCTACGTAATCATCAGCCCAATTGCCGAGATCGGTGTCGCTCCACAGTCCGAGGTACGCGTCTTCTATTGGAAGTGAGTTTCTGTTAAAGATCCGATACCGATAGAATGTGGCGTTGTCGATATCGGAATTCGTTGAAGCGGCTGAAAAGGCCGTGACGTGGACCTCCACTCCAAGCGGCGCACTGCCGGTCTTTGTGTGGACGTTGCCTACGTCGTTCATGATCCAGAAAAACGACTCATCTCCAAATATCTCAGGCCGATCACCCGCAGCGAGATCGTAATTGTTCTGATTGCCGTCACCATCGACAACGGGTGCGCCGAGCTCCCAAGGCCACTCCAACATATCGGCGCTGGGTGCTTCACCTTCGTCGAGGGCGTTGAAATCGCGTCTGGCAACGCGATAGATCCTATCATACTCGGCACAATCCCCGCCAGCTACAACAGCAGAGACGGGTCCGGGCCAGTATTCGTACGGTCCGTACGTAGATCCAGCCACTCGGAGGGTACTTCCGACGTATCCGCCCATCAAGAGACCCGCGCTAAATATGGGGTCTATTCCGTCCGCTTTGGGTACAGTGTAGACGTTCGGAGCTCCCCCGAAGAAAAGGTTTCCGTTATTAAGAATGCGTGCTCTGACATTATTCGTAGACAGAATGGCGTCTGCCCGACCGGTCGTGCACGATCCTACCTGGGCGCTGGCAGGTGTCGGCAGCATACCCATGAGATAGGCGACAAGAATGATCAAATATTTGCTTTTCATCATCATGTCCGAACGATTGCAGGAGTGCTTGGCGAGACGTGGGTATTTCATTT
>BTQE01000094.1:0-12961 GCA_036985715.1 Rhodothermia bacterium | reverse complement strand
CACGATGGCGACACCGGAATCGTTCAGACTGAAAACCCAAACCGTAAGTCCGCCTAGCACAATCGCAATTAATTGGCCTGGAGCCCATGGTAGCCAACGTTTAAGGCTCATCAGGAGGAGGATCCCAGAAATACCCAGCGCGACAGTTGCGAAATGGGTACTTCCTGCCTGGGTTATGAGCTGTTTTACAATGGTTATCAACCCGGCCGTCCTGGGCATATCTATTCCCGCTAGAACGGTGAGTTGGCTGAGAGCGATGGTTATCGCAGCGGCGGAAATGAATCCAAAAATCACCGGCCGGGAAAGCAGGTTGACAATAAATCCGAACCTTAAGAGACCCAGTAGGATTTGGATTCCACCCACCATTAGCGCGAGTAGAAACGCCAGTCCGAGGTACTCGTCCGACATGGGTTCAGCGAGGGCACTCAGGCCAGCGGCCACGATCAGACAATCAATCGCCATAATGCCCACCGCCAGATGACGCGAAGACCCAAACAATGGATAAACGAGAAGCGGCACGAGAGAAGCATACAGGCCGTAAACGGGAGGAACGCCAGCGAGAAGCGCATACGCCATGCTTTGCGGGATCAATATAATTCCCACCGTAATGCCCGCAATCAGGTCGGCTCGAAAGTCCGTTCCAGTGTAATACGGGAGCCACTCCGTAATGGGAATAATTCGTTTGATCACGTTCGGCATATAAAAGACGTCTCGAGTCGCCTGGTATTTCAGGCGATCGAGTCAGTATAGCTCTGAAAGACGGTTGGTCCGGGATCTAGACCACCTGCGCAACACCCAAGGCGGTTTCGTTTTCTGCACTCCAGGCTTCGAAATCACCGTCTATGTATGTCACATCGTGTCCCAAACGTTCCAGTAGCGCAGCTGCCGAAGCGGCCCGGGCACCCGAGTTGCAATACACACCCTTTCGGGTACCAGAATCAAGCTCGTCGCGGCGTACCAAGAGGCGGTTGTGAGCGATATTGAACGCTCCCGGAAGGTGAGATGCACTGTATTCTGACATGGGCCGGACATCCAAAAGCTCCACGTTCGGGTCGTCTCTGAATTCCAGGATTCGATCCATCCCCACGCGCTCGGTTTGCACCATTTCTCCTCCCGATTGCATGTACGCCTCGAGAGTATCGAGCGTAATAAAGCCCTCGATCCGGTCGAGCCCAATGCGGATAAGATCTCTGACCGCTTCTTCCAGTTGAGACTTTTCGACGATCAAATACAGCGACTGCGTTTCTTCTACGAACGAACCGGCTATTGTATTGAATGCCTTGTTGAGCGGGCAATAGAGAGAACCCTGGAGATGTCCAGCCATAAATGCAGCGCGATCAAGGCGCGTATCCAGTATGACCGCATCGCTTGAAGCGATCGCCGCGATTTCATCTACGCTAACAGCCGGCGGATTGGGTAGAACCCCCAATAATTCCGGGCCGCCCCGGTTATCCCTTTTCATTCGGGCAAAGTACATCGGAGGTTCGGGCTGACCGTCAAGAATAGCAGATACGAATTCCTCCTCCCCACGCAGTGCAGACTGAATCGCCACGTTGAATCGGCGTTCGTAACCCACCGTTGATTCGGGTACGGCGCCGAGAGCTTTTCCGCAGGCACTTCCCGCGCCGTGACCCGGCCAAATCTGGATATAGTCGTCAAGGTCCAAGAATTTCAGCACAGACTCATGCAATGTTCTGGCCGATGGCTCCATGGCACCCTCAATCCCGGCTGCGGATTCGAGCAGGTCCGGACGCCCTAAATCGCCAACGAATACAAAGTCACCGCTTGCCAATCCAATCGGGGCGTCCGCCCCTCCGCCCAGGTCCGTGACGAGATACGAAACGTGTTCGGGGGTATGACCGGGAGAGTGAACCACTTCGAATTGGATGTTGCCGATTTTAAATACGTCCCTGTGATGAAGCAGTTGATGGTCGTATGAGGAATCTTTCAGCCACTCATATTTCCAATCGGCGTCTCCCTCGTCTGAAGCGAAAACCTTTACTCCAGCCTCAGCAAACTCGCGAAGCCCGGACAGATAATCGGCGTGGATGTGCGTATCGGCCGCAGCCACCAAGGCGAGTCCCTCTTTGGCAGCGATCATCTGATATTGGTCAATATCCCTTTCCGGATCGATAATAATCGCCTCGCCGGTGGCTTGACAGCCAATCAGGTACGCATACTGAGCGAGTTTCGTGTCTACAATCTGTCGAAAAAACATGAGTTCAATTTGGTCTTACTTAGTGCTCAGAAAGTGCTCAGAAAGTGCTCAGAAAGTGCTCAGAAAATGTCCAGAAAAATCTCGGTGAGGGAGTTGGGGTCGAAAGGCACCATACCGGGTTCCAAATCCTGCAAGAAGTCCACCGACCACGTTGCGCAGATGTCCCTTTGCCGACAAAAGCCCGGGCTAGAAGAAAATGGACCTTGTAAAAACGTTTTCAATAGTTATAATGACAAGTGACGCCATAAAACTCAAATTTTATTAACAATTGTCATTACAAGTAAAAAATAGGGGTGGTGCCAGGAAACTAAGTGTTTGTTTTTATGAAGTGGTTTCTTTCTTTTTACCAAGCCGAAGGTCTTTCGCCCGCAACTGAATGGATGTTCGCCCATTCCAGGTATTCTCTTCCAGCGAATAAACCAGTTCGATTGGAGAATTAGTCGTTCTACTTTCCACCAGGATATCAAGATATTCGCTCATTCGAAAGCCGATCACCTCCCGGTCGGCCCCAGGCAGATCAGTCTCACAGACGGAAAACTTTAGGTGGGTGTTGTTGCGACCAACCGTTTTTGGCTCGCCTGACACGACTAGATTCGTCGTGAGGAATAAAGGTCGGGCATTATCGGGACCGAAAGGTTCGAATTGTTTTAACACAGCCCAGAAGCGTTTATCAATTGAGCCGAATGAAAGCTGCGCATCCAGGTGGATGACAGGGTCCAGGAGATCCGGGCTAACCTGGCTGGAAACGCTCTGTTCGAATCGACGGATAAACTCCTCAATATTTTCGATAGGAAGCGAGAGGCCTGCCGCGAAATCGTGTCCGCCAAATTCCGTAAGGATGTCTTCGCAGGAACGAATCGCTTCGAAAACATTAATCCCGTTGATACTTCTGGCAGATCCCTTGGCGTTCCCATTAGCCATTGTGAGCATCACGGTTGGACGATAAAAACGGTCTACCAACCGGCTCGCTACGATTCCGATCACGCCCATGTGCCAGTCGGGTTGGTATAGGACGATCGAATGACGGTCGGCAGACAGAAGAAGCCGCTCTGCCATTTCAACTGCTTCATCGAGCGTTTTTTGATCCAGAACCCGGCGTTCCTGATTCAGTCTTTCCAGCTGTCTGGCACGAGCGGCGGCTTCCACAGCGTCATCAGTCATGAGTAGAGATACGGCCCGCCCCGCATCTCCGAGTCGACCTGCTGCATTGATCCGTGGTCCGATACCAAAAACGATCGAGGTGACGGTGCAATCGCTGAGTCGCGTCCGTGACTCCTGGGCCAGAGCACGGATGCCAACCCGTGGATTGGTTCTCAGTCGCAGGATTCCCTCCCTCAAAAGGATTCGATTCTCGCCCGTAACCGATACGATATCGCTCGCGGTTGCGAGTGCAACCAGATCCAGATAGGGAACTGCCTCCAAAGGGTCCCGCTCCTGCGAAGATAACAAGGCCTGAACGAGTTTGAATGTGACTCCACATCCACAAAGCTCCTTGAAGGGATACGAACAATCATCCCGCTTCGGATCGAGTACCGCGACGGCATTCGGAAGCTGGTTGTGCGGGGTATGGTGATCACAGATAATCAAATCAGTCCCCAGCGATTTGGCATACTCTGCTTCGCGAACAGCCGTAACGCCACAATCGAGAGCCACGATCAAGTTGGCGCCGGAATCTGTGCAGACATCGATTCCCTGACGACTGAGTCCGTATCCGTGCTCAAAGCGATTTGGAACAAAGAACTCGACTGAGGCGCCGAGGCTCTGCAGGAATCCCGTGAGCAAGGCCGTAGACGTAGTGCCGTCGACGTCGTAATCCCCGTAGACAAAGATCTTTTCTTTCTTCTGAATCGCATCGAGAATTCGCGCAACGGCGTCATGCATGCCATTCATCAGCATTGGATCGTGTAGATCTTCAAGCTTGGCGCGAAAGAAAAAGTGTGCCTCGTCGAACGATTTTACGTCTCGCTGAACCAACATTTGCGCCAGCTCGTGGGGCAAACTATTGAGCTCTGCGCGAAGACGCTCAATCAGAGCCTCGTCATTTTGAGGCTTCAATATCCATCGGTATTTCCGCATGGGTCGGGGCGGCAAGGATCACGTTCGAGGCGGGAGGGCAATCACTGAATATAAAGAAGCTGAGCCGGACGATTAGCGCAGAACCTCTACAACCGACGAGACGTGGGAATAGCTGCCGAATATTCCTCGTCCCCCTTCGACATGATCGAGGACGTTGGGAATTTCTCCCGGCGAGAGCGTGGATCCCCCCTGCTGTACCTGTTGATACCGCAAGAAGTCAAACAGAGCATCGTCAATGGCGTTGGTATGCACGCGGGTCTGGCCATAAAACACAATAGCGAACCAGGGAAGCCGAATCGTCAGGGTCCCGTCCGGATTCACTTCGTAGTTGCCCTCGTTAATCGGCGGAGATGGGTGCTGCAAGAATTCGCCGAGCTTTTCCACGTCCAGACTGTTAGGATCGAACTCCTCTCCTGCAGAAATCTCATAAATCGCGTCGAGATAAAGCGGAGTGAGCGAGGCGATGCTCGGTTCGAGTGCTTCCAGTGAAAAAATAAAAATGCTCTGTCTTCCGGGATACGCACTGGCCGTTACGTTCTGCTCGAATCGAATGGGTCCCTGGTATTGGACTGAAGTGGCACTTACGCTTCGTACCGAAAACGTACCAGGGACGATGGTCTCAGCGGTGATATTTCCGTAGCCTGGGACCGTCGCCAAAAGCGCGTACGTTCTTTCCGGTAGAATCGTATGCGAATCCACCGGTTGGTAAATGCCCGGGCGATTCTCGTCGTGCACGTACGCTATCTCGAGCTCGGAATCGACGGATTCAGACCCATTAGATCTGCCACCGCCTGCACCAGCAAGGAGACTTATGGACACGGACGCATTTCGTATCGCCAGCTCAGAGGCATCGTAACGCCCCGTGATTTCGGTTGTCAGCGTCAGGCGGACCACAGGAATGGCTTCACCCGCAACCAGATAGGACTCCACGACAACCTCATCTTCATGGTCCGAAGAAGTGGTCGTATCGCAAGCTGCAACGAGAAGCGCGAAGAGGGTAATAAAAAAAGCCAGGCGCATCATTTTATCGGATTCTGATCAGAAGTCTAGTGTAAGTGAAAGATTCGGAATCGGTACCGGAATCTGAGGCACGGTCGTACGGTCCACCGTGTCATCGTCTTCAAAATCGAAGAAATAGAACCAGGTGTTCTTCCTCGCATATGCATTCAGTACCTGGAGGCGCAGCGTATAATCCGCAAAGCCGAAAAAGCGGCCCCGTTTATCAAAGCCAACGTCGAGCCGGTGATAGGCTGGAAGCCGCGCCCGGTTGAAGGGACTCACGATCGCGTTGACGGGTTCGGATCCGAACGGAAAATCATTGAGCCGATATTGGGAGGCTGGCTCGGTATAGGCCTGGCCGGTTGCGTACGACCATGCGGTCGTCGCACGCCAGTTCCGTCCCAATTCAAGATTGGTTACCAGTTTCACATCGTGCGTTCGATCGTACTTGGGCGGATAGTATCGATTTTCGTTGATCGTCGGAAACCGGCGTCTCGTCACGGAGAATGAATAACCTAAAAATCCATTCAAGCGACCCACGGAGCGTTCCAGGAACAATTCTAGTCCCGACGCCCATCCGTTCCCAAAGTGAAAGAACTCTTTATACTCGAGGCCGGCAGGATCACCGACAAAGGGATTCAACTCGAACAGCTCCTTCATGGTGCGATAGTACCCTTCGATTTCAAGTTTGTATCCATTGGGTAGCGACCACTTGATTCCACCGACGAACTGATCGCCGTAGGACGGCCGGACGCCATCAGCAGTCGTAAGCCAAACGTCGAAGCCGGCAAACGCTTCGTTTGAAATGAGGGTCAGAAACTGATGGAACCGTCCGGCGCTCAGCTGCAACCTCACATTATCCCTCAGTCGGTAGTCGGCTGACATTCGAGGTTCGATCCGAAAGTACCGGCCATTTCCAAAATAACTGGCACGCAACCCGCTCGTTAACGTCAGTCCTGATCCGGCGACAAACGTGTACTGCGCGTAGGCTGAACCGTACCCCGTATGGATTCGCTCAGAAAAAGAATCAAGATTATCGAAGCGGTCCAGCAAGCGAAGCGTGAACAATCCCGTCCACATGCCCAATTTCAGCGAGTTATTGCTGTTGAAAAGCAGCTCCAGGTCTGCCTTGATTGAGGTATCGTCGACGGTGTTGTCTCTCGTTACGTTTGTTCCAGCAAAGCTGAATTTCGGGTCACTGAAATACCGGGACGAAGTCAGAGTAATACCAGAAAAAGCGGTTTCGGAGAGAATGTGTGTCCATCTAGCGCTGAGAGTACGGTTGCCGTACTCCAGGAGGATGTCGGTGTCCTCAACGACCTCGATATCAAGGAAATCCCGACCGGCATATGTGGCGATCGAAATTTTGTCATTGGGCGACAGATCCAGATTGACCTTGGCATTCAGATCGTAGAAATAAAATTGATTTGGAATTCCCTGAATATCCTGACCTTGCAGGGCCCACAATAGCGGCTCCAGTGTGGTTCGCCGAAATGCGATCATCCACGAACCCTTGCTGTAAGGGCCTTCGAGGAGAATGCGAGACGCCAGAATACCAAGGCTCAGGCGGCCTTTCGTTTCTCGACGGTTGCCATCTTTGTTGTACAAATCAACGACCGAGCCAATACGCCCTCCATATTCGGCAGGGTACCCGCCTTTGTAAACGCGCACGTCCTTCAGCGCGTCAGCGTTGAACGTCGAAAAGAATCCAAAGAAGTGCGACGGATTGTAGACCGTCGTTTCATCCAGGAGTATGAGGGTTTGATCCGGCGTCCCGCCTCTTATATAGAGTCCACTCGAATAGTCCGACGCCGCCTTTATGCCGGGCAGAAGCTGAAGTGAGCGGAACACATCGGGCTCCAGAATACTCGGCAGGTTGGCGATGCGAGATGCCGGAAGTTTCGCAAGACTGATTTGTCGGGCGTCTTCTGCTTCGAGTCGGTCGGCCTCAACGGTTACGGCGCCAAATTCGACGTTCAATGGGCTGAGATCTAGATCCAGTCGCAGATTTCGGTTCTCTTCAACCGCTACTAGCTGAGTATGGGTCTCGAAACCCAGGTAGGAAACAATAAGGTCATACTCACCTGCAGGTATCCCCGCGATCACATAGAATCCGTCGGTATTGGTCGCGGCGCCATACGACGTGGCGCTCAGGTACACGTTCGCGAAAAGCAACGTTTCACCCGTCTGAGCATCCCTGACAAACCCGGAGATCGATCCGGGAAATTGGGCTTTGGCCGGGAATACCGTTGTGGTCAGAAGTAAAAGGAATATTCCAGGTAGACGCTTCATACACTCACGAAATCCGCAGATTCACTGGCGCCGTCTCACGCGTTATCGATGGATTTGTTACGGATTTCGTGTTAACAGTCGCCGTTTCTGAAGAGTTATTTTCAAATGCCCTACCAGAACATGCCGCATGGGTAGCGGTAGGTAGGAAGCGTTTCTCGCGAGGAACGGTGGTTGCTGCCCCCGCACCGACAATCTGATTCGTTTGTTTATCTCCTTACAACATTTTCCTCGGACTCTTTGGAAGTCAAAACGGATTCAGGCGGTTGCTTGCCCGACGGGTATTCTTCTGGTTGTGCTCAGTTTCCTCTTGACCTCTGAAGCAAATGCGCAGACGGCAACTTTGCGGGGTTTTATTTCGGACCAGTCAAATGGCGAGGCCCTACCGGGAGCGAATGTTTCTCTACGCGACGCGGCGGGAGAGTTGTTTGGAGCTGCCGCTGACAACGACGGCTTCTATGCCGTCGGCCGACTCGTACCGGGTACGTACGTTGTCGTCGTTTCCTTCGTGGGCTTTACCAGCCACGTGGACACATTGCAGTTCGCTCGAGATGAAATCCATTCGTACAACGTCGCACTGGTTCCGGATACGGAAGAACTTGGCGAGGTGGTCGTCGATGCAGAGCGGACTGCGGGGGCCGCAAGAGTCCTAGCTGGATTGCAGACGGTTTTGCCGGCTGAAATTGAGCGTATTCCGAGTGTCGACATTGCCGGAGACCTTGCATCCTATCTGACCTTACTTCCTGGTGTCGTCACGATCGGAGATCAGGGAGGCCAGTTTTTCATCCGAGGAGGAGAACCCTGGCAGAACCTCGTGTTACTCGATGGCGTGCTGCTTTATCAGCCATTTCACATCCTGGGATTCTTTTCTGCTTTTCCGTCGGATATTCTGAACAGTGTCGATATCTATGCGGGAGGATTTGGCGCCCGATACGGAGGAAGGATCTCGTCTGTCATTGACGTGACCACTCGTTATGGGAATAAGCGAAGATTTGCAGGCGCCGTAACGGCATCCCCTTTCGTCATCGGCACGCGGTTGGAAGGGCCGTTGGATGAAACCGGGAGGCATTCGTTTTTGGCGTCGTTTCGCCATTCAATTATCGAGCAGGGCGCTACCTATCTGACAGACCGACCGGTTCCGTTTCAGTTCGACGATTTTTTCTTCAAACTGCACTCTGCTTTTACCCGCGATAGCCGGCTGTCGTTTACGTTTCTCAGGACGTATGACCGCGGTAAGATTGGTGAGGATGTGGGAGAGACACCGCTGGCAGAAGTACGATGGAAAAATCAGATGGCAGGCCTCCGTTATCTCGTTTTGCCGGGGAGCATTCCGGTACTCGCCGAATTTCGTATTGGTTATTCCCTGTTAACCACTGAACTCGGTCCCAGTGACACTCCGATTCGATTTGCGAGGACATCCAGGGTAAATACATCTGCGGACATCACGTTTTACGGAGGACTTGTTGACATTCGATGGGGACTTTTTGCCCGCACCCTGAATCTATCGAGCGAGTTGGGAGGGTTGTTTCAGAACTTCGCGTTTGACAAGGAATGGGTTACGGAAGTCGGGATCTACGGGGAGCCTGAATTCAAACCGCTACCAGGGCTCAGCGTGGCCCCGAGTATTCGGATTCAATCATTCCCAAGTAAGAGAGAAACGTACGTCGAGCCCCGCATACGAGCGTCTTATGAAACGGGGGCCCATCGTTTCAGCGGAGCGATGGGGCTATATCACCAGGAGATTATCGGCGTAAGTGATCGACGCGATGCAACCAGTGTTTTTACAGCCTGGGCGGCCGTACCGAAGAAAAGTGGTGTTCCTGAAGCCATTCATCTCATTCTTGGATACAATTATGCCATCTCACGTGGTCTGGATCTGGCAGTGGAGGGATTCCGGAAGTGGTACTCGAATCTATTCATTGCCGAGTGGACAGCCTTTCCCCGATTGACGACTCGGATTCAACCAGCCGATGGAGATGTCGTCGGAATGGATATTCGACTCGAATACCGGACGCAAAAATTTTACGGGCAGATCAACTACGGGCTCTCGTCGGTCAGGTACAATGCCAAGCAAGAGTCATTGGCGCTCTGGTTCGGAACTGCAAAGTTTCGATTCCGACCGGCTCATGATCGACGCCACCAAGTGAATATTCTGGCTTCTGCGAAAGTAAAGGATTTTGATTTGACGGCGCGTTGGCAGTTCGGATCAGGATTACCGTACAACCGGGCGTTGGGCTTTGACGGATTTGTGCTCATGGATACGGCCATCAACGTTTTCGGCGAGCCCGGAGACCGCAGAGTAATTTATGAGCGGCCGTTTAACGGCGTGCTGCCGACCTACCACCGCTTGGATATTTCAGTGGAACGAACATTTGAGGCTGCAGGAGCCGATATCACAATTCAGGGGAGTATTCTAAACGCATACGACCGTTCGAATATTTTTTACCTGGATGTATTCACGCTCCAGAGAGCCGATCAATTGCCGTTTATTCCATCCTTCGGAATCAAGGTCGAGGTCGACTGATGCGCACGCGGTCAAATACCCTACTGCTCGGAATTCTCCTGTCGCTGGCGATCGGGTCTATGGCATGCGAGGAGGCGATAGTACCGCCCAACAGGACCGACGCCGTGTTCACCATTTACGGGCTATTTAATCCGAAGAGTGATACACAAGCGGTTCGGGTGTATACCGTAGAGAACTTGTTGGATATTACCAAGCCCGAACCAATCGATGCAGTAGTTACATCGGTCGACCTGACGACAGGTGAAACTCGGGTGTGGGCTGATTCCCTGAAGAAATTCATAAGAGGCCCGTATGCTCACATTTTCTATTCGCCGTTCAAAGCAGAATTTGAGCATCGGTATAGACTCGAAGTCGATCGTTCAGACGGCGCCCACGTAGAGGTGACGACGACGGTGCCTCCCTTGAGCAAACCGGTTGTCAAGGAACCTGATCCTGACATTTTCGAATTGATTGCCCTCGTACTTTGGCAGAACGCCCCCAACCTGATTGACATCAAGGTGGTTTATTACAGCAATGCAGGGACATTGGAGTGGGATTATGGCGACGGTTCGGAGCGTGCGCCGGGCGGCCAGCTGGTCAGAATTCGATTTCGCTCAGATACGAGAGATATCTTTTTTGAAGCCATTCGGGCGGGAATAAGTCCGGTTCGGCTGAATCGCGTTGAGATCAGTGCTGTGGTCACCGATGTAGAATGGGTTCCGCCTGACGGTCGTTTTGACCCCGAAGTGCTCGTAGAACCGGGGACTTTTTCGAATGTGGAGGGCGGGTTTGGATTCGTAGGCGCCGGATATCAGACAAAAATTATCTGGCTTCCCTCGAACGAGGTATTGGATGCAGCAGGATTCGCTACGCAGTAGTCGGGGAGTATTATTTGATTCTGAACGGTGTTCGACTAGATTGCATAGCCCGATTCTGACCATCACAACCAATACATAATGCAATGAGACGCATCAGCACGCTTGTTTTCGTCGCTCTTTTTACGTCGGCACTCGCCTGGTGTACGCTGAGCCAGGACTTATCCAGAGAAGTCCGCGACGAGCTCATTCAGCAGTTCGAGGCATCCACGCGAAAGCTGGTTTCACTGTCGGAGGCCATGCCCGCGGATCTCTATTCCTGGAGCCCGGGTGAGGGAGTCATGACAGTGGGGCACGTGTATGCCCATATCGCGAAGTACAACTACGACTATCTCGTTAATAATCTGGGAGTATCGCCACCAAAGGGGATCGATGTGGAGAACATGGAGGAGCTGACGGAGAAAGAGGCCATTCGTGAAGCGCTGGTAAAGTCAATCGAATTCGTTCGCGAGAATACGGCGTCAATGGATGAGGGTCATTTACTAAAGAAAACAGTGCTTTATGGTCGCGACGTACCGGGTTGGGCCGTGCTGGTGCAGCTTGTCGCACATATGAATGAACACGTGGGGCAGTCGGTCGCCTATGCCCGTACGAATAGTGTCGTTCCGCCGTGGTCGAGGCCGGCGAGTATGTAGTCCCAGGATCTACTCTCCACGACGGCGTGCAACCCCGGTTCGGAGAATTCAGTGGGCGAAGCCATTTCGCTTGCGTACGCTTTCCTTCGCGAGCGAAAAGGCTCCCTTGCGCAATACTGAAAGAGATGGGTCTTTAAGGGTTAGCGCGTCTTTTTTTTCTACTCCTTCACGAATTAAAGCCGGTCGATAGGGCGCATCTGCGAATCGTCATCATGATCCTCCTCGTCGAAAATTAAATCGCAAGCGGCTGAAGAGACACGGCTCCTGAAGCGGTATTTTCACCCGTTACGAGTCGTCGGAGGTACCCTACCTGGCCTACATGAAATGCAAGGTGCGTGCAAAGATGAATGAGGAACCGGCGGGTCGGGATATTTACTCCGCCAACTGCTTCTGGAAACTGTGAATCCAACACGGAAGGATCCATAGCCGGAATGGCGACGCGCAAGTCCGTCAGTGTGCTGTCGATCTCTGCCAGCAGTTCTTGTCTGGAAAGCCCCCGTGATTCAAACTCACCCGGTCGATCCCGTACATAGCCTGAGTCCCCCAATATAGCTCCGATGTAATGCCTCAAGTTTCCGCACGCATGCAGCGTAAGCGTGCCTGCTGAATTCGTAACACCCGGGGGAGCTTCCCAAATCTTGTTTTCAGAAGGAAAAAGCTCCAGCTCTTTTGCTATGGCATCCAGGTCGCGGACGAGAATGATCAGGATATCGTCGATCAGGGCGTTCATACAGCTGTGGTCCGTTTAGATAGTCTGGGGGTCGATTCGCGAGTCAATAATGTGTATATAATGACGGAAATAGAATTTTGGTCAAGTATTCCGGGTGTCGAACGGTCATGATAGGCAAAAACTTTACCCATTACGAGATCCTTTCCGAACTGGGAAGCGGTGGTATGGGTGTTGTATACAAGGCGCGCGACACGAAGCTCGACCGGCTCGTCGCGCTCAAGTTTTTGCCAGCGCAACTCGGTGCAAGTGATGAGGACAAGAAGCGCTTTATCCGGGAAGCGCAGTCCGCCTCGGCCCTCGACCATCCGAACATCTGCACGATCTACGACATAGGGGAAACAGATGACGGACAGATGTTCATTGCGATGGCCTTTTATGACGGCCACCCCCTGAATGCGCTGATGAAATCCGGCGAAATCGAAGTCGGAGTCGCGTTCGACTACGCCCGTCAGGTGGCTCACGGATTGGCGCGAGCCCACGAAGCAGGTATCGTCCACCGGGATATCAAACCCGGTAATGTGATCATCACGGACCGTGGGGTTGCCAAGATCGTCGACTTCGGCCTCCCGAATCCCGAGGGACAGACCGCCATAACGAAGCTGAACAGTTCCCTCGGTGCGGTCGCGTCCTTGTCGC
>BTQE01000093.1:0-13036 GCA_036985715.1 Rhodothermia bacterium | reverse complement strand
GTCGGGGTGGCGGGATTTGAACCCACGACCTCTTCGTCCCGAACGAAGCGCGCTACCGAGCTGCGCTACACCCCGAGGATGCGCTCAAATGCGCGCTCCCATTTTGTGTTCCTCTTTCCCGAGCGGCCATTAGACTACCCCCACATACATTTCCTCAATCAGGTCCGCATAATTCTCCTCAATGACGCTCCGTTTCAACTTCAACGTGGGTGTCATCATTGAGTTTTCGACACTGAATGACTCTAGCACAAATCGGAAGTCTCGAATCTTTTCGTGGGCCGCTGCCTGCTTCGAATATGCTCGAAGAAATCCGGTCACCTCCAAGGTCACTTTTTCGTCGCTCAGGATCTCCTTCATTTTCGTACCGGAGAGTTGATTCTCCTTTGCAAAACTTCTGACCACGTCCTCATCCGGCACGATCAGGGCTGTCAGGTACTCACGTCCCTCGCCCACAACCATGATCTGATCGATGAACGGCTCTGTCTTCAGGCCATCCTCGATGGGTCCGGGATAAATATTCTTTCCACCCGCCGAAACGAGCATGTGTTTGATTCGATCCGTGATCTGCAAGTAGCCTTTATCGAATCGTCCTACATCACCGGTGTGGTACCAGCCATCCTCGGTTATTGCCTCTTTCGTCGCCTCCTCGTCGTTCCAATATCCCAGCATAATATTTGGACCTTTAGCGACTATTTCACCCGCGTCAGTACTCAGTTCGGTGGGATAATCTTCACCGTTGATCTGACCGATGATTTCTCCGCTTTCAAGGCTCTGAATTCCGATTGTAACACCACCGATGACGTGTCCAACCGTACCAAAACGAGGCTTATCCACTGGATTAATGGTCAGGATGGGCGCCGTTTCCGTGAGCCCATAAGCTTCGATTATCGTGACACCCGCCGCCATGAAAAACTCTCCGATTTCGGCAGGAAGAGCGGCACCGCCGGAAGCGGCAAAATGAACCTTTCCCCCCAGTTTTTCATGAAGCTTGGAGAAAACCAATCGTGTAGCGATTGAATATTTTGCTTGCTGGACGACACCTGGATTCTTCCCCGCACGTACGAGTTCCATATACTTTTTTCCAGATCGGACCGAACAATGACAAATCTTCCGCTTAACAAATGAGCTTTCGTCAAACGACTTTGTGATCACATTGTACATCTTTTCGTACAGCCGAGGTACAGACAGTAGCACGTTCGGTCGTATTTCCATGAGATCTCGTGCGACGGTATCAACGCTCTGCGCGTAATTTATCGTCCCGCCGTAAGCCAGCACGGCTGTATATCCCGCGGTTCGCTCCAGCGAATGACAGAGAGGTAGGAAAGAGATGTGTCGATCGTCCGTCTTGAAGGGGATACGTTCGAGAGCAGCCTTCACGTTCTCACAGAAATTATGGTGAGTGAGCATGACCCCTTTAGGATTCCCGGTAGTTCCGCTCGTATAGATGAGCGCCGAAATGTCATCCGGCGACACACGACTCGTCAGTTGATGAATTTCTGATTCATGATTCGAATACGCTTCGCGTCCTTCTTCAAGCGCCTTGTCGAAGAGGATAAAGTGGTCGGGAAGATCACCCTTCGGCTCAGACATGGTCACCACGGTTTCCATGGCAGGACATGAGTCGATTACTTTTGCAGCTTTCTTATACTGAATCCGAGTTGAGACAATAAAAATCTTTGCCCCCGAATCATGGAGGATATATTCCACCTGGGCAGGCGGTAGCGATGGATACAGCGATACGTTGATCCCGCCCAGCAGCTGTGTGGCCATATCCGTGACGGCCCACTCAGGTCGGTTTTCTGAAAGGATTGCAACGCGATCACCGGAACGGACGCCATTCGCGTAAAGGAAGCCGGCCATGGCACGCACATCTGACCGAAACGCATCCCACGTGATGTCGCGCCACTCTTTCGAGAGTTTATCGCGGTAGCGTATGATGACTCGATCGGTGCCCGCATGTCTGTCGGCAAGACCCGTGAATAGATTCGAGACTGTCGTGAAATCGATTACAGCTGCCATTCCTCAGGTGGGCTTACGATCGAAAGTGCCGAAAATGTAAACCGATCCGACTCGAAAGGCAATCGCACTACGAGTCAGGTGTCCAGCCCGACAGCTTTCGAAATAGCCGAAAATCCGTCCTCGATCAACAGGTTTACAAGGTTTTGTTTGATATCGCGGACGATGCCAGGCCCGTGGTATACCATCCCGGTATAAAGTTGAACGAGAGAAGCCCCCGCGCGGATCTTGGCGTAGGCCGTTTCTGCCGAGTTCACGCCGCCGACACCGATAATTGGCAATTTCCCTTTGGTTTTTCGGTAGAGATACCGAACGAGCTGCGTCGAGCGCGATTCAATAGGTGGACCGCTCAGGCCGCCGTTACCGATTGAGTCGACTACGTCGGCGTTCGTTCGAAGATTCTGCCGATCGCTCGCCGTATTGGAAGCAATAAAGCCGTTCACACCGTGTGCTAGTGATACCACGACCAGTTCATCGATCAGACTATCGAGAACGAAGGTTTCGCTGAGGGGAGGAGAGAGTTTTACCAGGATGGGAAGGCGCCGGGTCATCTCGTCTCGTTCTGCGGCCAATGCCTTCAATAAATCGTCCAGCGAATTGGGATCCTCGAAGGTTTTTCCATCGGCTGTATTCGGGCAGGAAATGTTTAATGCGATGTAGTCGGCAAACGGAGCCATCAGTCTAAAACTTATACAGAAATCTTCGATAGCCGCTTCGTTTGCTATCGACGGATCGTTGGTCTTGGCCAGATTAACGCCGACCGGGAACGCTTTAATACCGGCCTGACGCTCGACACGGCGTACGATCTTGGCGGCACCCTGATTATTGAGTCCCAGACGGTTGATCAGCGCCTCATCTTCTGGAAGCCGAAAAGCACGCGGGCGCTTATTTCCCTTGCTTCGTCTAGCGCTTATCGAACCCACTTCCACGAACCCAAAGCCGAGCTTTCTCCAAAACGTAATGAGGTGGGCGTTCTTGTCAAATCCTGCAGCCAGGCCGATCGGGTTGGTAAACTGCTTCCCGAAAATGGACGTGTGGAGTCGCGGATGCGCGTAGGCGTATGCCGAATCGATTACCCGCGGCATCACGGACTGAGCCACACGAGCAGCTCCGATAGCAACATGGTGCGCGCTTTCCGGGCTAAGCGTAAATAGTAGATTTTTGACCAGTGGGTGCATTGGGCCATATCGGGATATCCTGTCGCAAGATAGGTTCAGGAAATGATTCCGAGAAGGTTTTGCGAGTCCCAGCCGAAAAGAATCGTCAAACTTCGAAAAGTGTATCTTTACGCAGAGTATGGACTGTCATCAACCTTTCTGAGAGAACCGTGAGAGCGGCGGAATGACGATTTACCAGGTAGATGCATTTACTAAACAGGCCTTTTCGGGTAATCCAGCAGGTGTTTGCATCGTCCATCGATTTCCCGGTGCGGACTTGATGCAGCACATTGCCGCTGAAATGAACCTGTCCGAAACGGCTTTCGCCGTTCCTGATGGGCCAGAGGGGCGTTATCAACTCAGGTGGTTTACGCCGGCAGTCGAAGTCGACCTATGCGGGCACGCAACACTGGCAACCGCTCATATTCTGTTCGAACGGGAAAACCTGCCGCACGACAAAACCATTACGTTCGAGACGCTCAGCGGTGAGCTTCACGTCTCCATAGGAGAAGATGGGCTCCTGGAGATGAATTTTCCGGCTGAGGCTCCCGAGGAGACGGATCCGCCCGCTGGTCTGTTGGAAGCGCTCGGAGTGGATCCGGTTTTCGTCGGTACGAATCGAATGGATGCGCTGGTTGAGGTCCAAGACGAAGAGACTCTCAGGGCCGTTCGGCCCAATGTGACGATGCTAGAAGAAGTAGACATCCGAGGCGTAATGGTGACGGCAGCGGCTGACATGGAGGCCGATTTCGTGTCGCGATTTTTTGCTCCGAGATCTGGCGTCGCAGAGGATCCAGTAACCGGGTCGGCTCACTGCTGCCTGGGTCCGTACTGGGCTGAGAAGCTCGGGAAGACAACTCTACTGGGTTTCCAGGCGTCAAGACGCGGCGGCTTTGTCCACGTCGAAATTCAGGGAGATCGCGTTCTACTTTCCGGCCATGCGGTCACGATTATGCAGACGGCTCTACTCGTCTCGTAAGTACGATTCAAAAAGAAAAGGCGCAGATCTCATCGACCGGCGCCTTTAAAATGTGACACGGCTGCCGTTACCAACCTGGAACGATCTGGAAGCCGAAGAGGGCTCCTTTACCCGGACGCTGGAACGGTTTGGCATAAAAAATCTCCAAGACCGTATAGCCGAAAAGATTGAACCGCGTCGAGACTCCGGCACTGAAGACCGGAATTCGGTCGGTAGTCGGCTTCGTATTAAACTCGAGTACTGGAAGGTCGTCCTTGGTCCAGGTAACGCCGCCGTCAAAGAAAAACGTCAGCTCGGTAGGCAGGTAGGGAAACTCAATCAAGCCGAAAGCACTATTTCCCAGAAGAGGCAAGCGAAGCTCGGCGCTGGCCATCACCACGCGCGAGCCGATCAAGCGATCCTGTTCTGCCCGGCACTCTTCGATGGTTGCAAGACAATCCCGCCCGTCGAACGTGCTGAATCCGTAACCGCGAATATAGCTTCGACCGTTGCTGTATCCGAGGTACTCACTGGTGAAGAGTTGGTTATCGTCATTGTTGGACACTCCGTAATTTCCGACGTGGAGTCCGCGAATGGCGAACGTAAACGGCTTGAGAAAGATGTATCGCCTCAAATCGGCCAGTAATCTCACATATTTCTGCGTGCCGTAAAACGGTGTCACTTCTAGTCGCGACCGGCCTCCTCGCACGGGAGATGTGAATGCGAAAAAGGAGTAATCCGATATAAGTGCCAGACTCGCTGAGCCATAGTAGACTGGATCCGGTTCCAACTCGTTCAAATTTGTTCTTTCACGTCTCACGCCAAACTGATTCACGTAAAATCGATCCACTTCATAATCAAACCCGTACCGGGTAAATCCGAGCCCCAATTCAAGTCGTCTGGTTGTAGTAAACGGGTACGATGCAATTCCAGAGACCTGATCGATGTATATCCGTTGCCGGATCTGACCGAATACCTCTGACAGGGCGCCCGTCTCGGGGTCCGTGTCAATCGTTGGGGCCAAATAGCCGCCGAAGAGAATCGGAATATGCCCGACTGATCCTCCATAGTTGAACCGATGTCCGCGATTGAGATACTGAACCTGTCCACCAATGTCCTTAAACGTACCATTGGCTTGCACGACCACTCCGAGGTTGTGATTCCCCAGCATATCGCTAAAGTAAAGTGCAACTCCACCCTGGAGTCCGCCACCGTAGGGCCCGCCGGCCGAAACGCCGATTGAAGGTGGCGCAACGTAGTCGAGCTGTAGCCCGGAACTGTATTCGGATAGCGTGTAGTCCTGGTCGGGTGGCAGTCCCGTACGGGGGTCATTCAAATAATTGCCAACAAGACCCTCATCTAAAGCGCGCATCGGAGGAAGAATTCCGGCCGTATAGGTCTTATCCGGATCGTAGGCTTCCATAAGGGTTCCTTCGAGCTCGGACGGTTCCTTGGAAAAGACGGTGTATTCTCCGTCACTATAGACGGAAAACATCATGCGTCCACTTTGCGCGGCAACCGACATCGCTGGTGACATCGCCGTAATACCGGACACACCCGTTTGCAGATTGGTAATCTTGTAGACGTCTTCTGAGTCCAGCTCCATACGATAGATGTCTTTGAATCCATCATAATCAGAAATGAAGTAGAGATTTCTCCCGTCTGGAGAGAACTGAGGATTCATGTGTCGGCCGTTGAACGGTTTGAAGACTTCAAACTCAAGTGTCTCGGTGTCCATGACAACGAGGCGCTCATCCGCATAACGAAGTGTTTCAAAATTGGTACCGTCCGGTCCGCGGTCCGATACAAAAGCCAGCGTTCGACCGTCAGGAGACCATGCCGGCTGCAGATCGGCATAGCGGTCGTCCGTCAGCTGAGTAACGGTTTTGGTTCGAAGGTCCAGGAGATAGATGTCGCTGATCCCGCCGTCCAGGCCTGTAAACGCCAGTGTTCGACCGTCAGGAGACCAGGCTGGGTTGACGATAGCGGAGACTCCGGCCACTGAGATGCGTTCTTCAATAATACCGGTGTTCCAGTCGAGAATGGCAATCTCATTATCGCCTTCGACAAACGTGATAAATGCAAAGCGTTGGCCATCCGGCGACCACGACCCTGCAGAGCTGATAAAGCGAATGGCGTCGAAATGAGAATCTCGAAACGTTCCTTTAAGGGTCTTTAGGACCTCTCCCGTATTCGCATCCGCAATAAACAGATTCATAGTAAACAGGTCCTTTTCTGAGAGAAAAGCCACATACTGTCCGTCTGGACTGACAACAGGAGAGATATTCAGGTTTCCTGAGTCGATATCTTCCGCCAGGACTTTTCTACCCGCCTCCTCTACCGGTGTACGGCCTTCGACAAGCGGGAGATAAGACGCTTTGACCGCTGCAATCCACTCCGTCGAAAGTGAGTCTGCCGTGATACCGAGCGTATACACGAAAGCAGAATCCAATCCAATTCGTCCACCCAGTTTGAATAGATTGGCGACCGCCGCATCCCCGTATTTTCCACCTACATAAGCCAGGTAAGCCTGTCCGTAACGATAGGGGAAATAGCTTTGGTCGGTTGTAATCTGACGGATCGTCGGGAGATCATCCCGGATGGCTGCATCTCTCATCCACATTGCCGTGTGTGGATCATCTCTCCCTACGGAGAGATATTCTGCCATTCCTTCGATAAGCCAACCCGGCAAAAGCTGTAGTGCGAACCGGTTCGAGTCTGCACGCGAAAGCGCAATGTCGTATTGAAACGAGTGTACAAGTTCGTGGCCGAGCACGTGATCCGTTTCTTTATAACTGCCCGTGAGCGGCATGATCACGCGCTCTTTGAGGGATTCGGTTACTCCGCCAATGCCTTGTCCGAGCGTACCGCCAACAGCATTGGTTTGTTGGAAATCGGCATCGTTAGCGTAGAAAATGACCGGTTTCCGCTCGAAAAACTGTCTTAAGAAGGTCCGGGAGTGCCGCTGATACCAGCGCTCACCCATACGAGAGGCATCTTTTACTGCAAGCTCCTCCTCCGGGTAAACATAAAATTCGAAGTGATCTGTTTTAAAGCTCTTAAAATCGAACGAGTCGTAGTTGACTTTATTTCTTCCAAAGTACTGGGCGCTTGCAGGTGCTGGGATCATGAGGATACCTGCGATGGGTAAAACGATCAAAAGTGTAAGCAGGAGTCTCAAGCAGGATCGGGTCTTGGAATAGATTTTTATCATGTGGTCTGTCTCAGTAGGATAGAGGAGTTTTCGCGTCGCCCTGATTCTACCTGAACAAACAATTGATACAGGGGGTGTTTTTCGAAACCGCTCCCATGTTTACTCGTTTGTTTCAATACTGGTCGAAATGTAACGGTGTAACACCAGCGCAGTTGCTTGCGGAAAGAATTAATTCTTGTATACATAGACTCGCAATTAGTGGTCCGAAATACGAAGCAAACTTATCCAGTGGCCGGTCAGAGATGCCGACTGGAAGACAATAGGGGATGAACGGTTGGCAGGAAAAGGATAGTTCCCCTCCATGATTATCTGAGAGTCCTTTCTTCAGGACAAACCGAACTCTGTCTGTATTGAACGGCGGACAACAAATGGAAGAATATCGCACCAGAAAACGCCTCTTCGTGTTCCTGATTTGCGCGATTCTAGGAGTCCTAGTGCTGCGATTGTTCCAACTTCAAGTAATTGATACGTTGGCGTACTCCGGCGAGTCGCGAAACAACGCGGTTCGTGAGCGACGAATTCTTCCAGCACGAGGATCCATCTTCGATCGAAACGGCACGCTGCTTGTTGACAACGAGCCTGCCTACTCGCTGTTGGTCACTCCGCTTTATTTCAATCCGGAGACGATACCGCTTCTGGCCGAGTTGTTGGCCTTACCAGACTCTGTGATAAGCCAGGGTGTTCAGAAAGCCCGAAAATGGAATTCCTTCCGAACCAGCCTTCTTGTGCGCGGGATCTCGTTCGACGTCTTGAGCCGCATCCTCGAAAATTACTCTCGACTGCCAGGGATCTCGTATGAAGTTGATCAAAAGCGGCTGTATCGAACCCGGGTACGCGCCTCGCACGTTCTGGGCTATGTGCGTCAGATTAGTGATACGGATTTGAAATCGAGAAGAAATGAAGGGTACCAGCCTGGCGATCTGATCGGCCAGTCCGGACTCGAACGCTCTTATGAGAAAACGGTGCGCGGCAAATTGGGGAGCGAATTGAATCTTGTCAATCGATACGGACAGATCATTGAGCCATTCTTGGGCGGCTCAGAGGATGTAGCCTCGGAAAGTGGTCTGAACCTGCACCTGACCATCGATCGTGATATGCAGGTCCTGGCGGAGTCACTCTTCGTGAATAAGAGAGGCGCGGCCGTGGCGCTGGATGTAAACACAGGCGAAATCCTTGCAATGGTCAGCGCTCCGGACTACGATCTGGATATGTTCTCGAAGCCGCTGAAGCCAGAGACGTGGGAATACCTGACCAAGAGCGCCGAAAAACCAATTTTTAATCGGGCGACCTCGAGCCTTCTTCCACCGGGTTCAACCTTTAAGCCCTTCATCGCGATGATGGCGCTCGAGGAAGGGGTGATCAAGCCGGCCACTACCATTTTCTGCCCCGGTTACCATCCGCGCGGGGGTCCCACTACGTTTCGGTGTCTCCATGCGCACGGCGATATTGCGGTAGTAGAGGCCATTACGAAGTCGTGCAACTCGTTTTTCTTTGAAATGATGTACCGGATTGACGTCAACACGTTTAGCCGGTACGCCCACGCTTTCGGATTCGGGCACGAGGCTACACTGGATATCGGTGAACAGGGAAAGGGGTTGATACCGGACTCTGCCTACTACAATAGAGTCTATCCCGACGGGTGGAATGTTGGAACGCCGATGAGCCTCGGTGTTGGCCAGGGCGACATGGGTGTCACTCCTTTACAACTTGCGCGGTATATCGCTGCAATAGCGAATGGCGGGACGTTGGTATCACCTCACCTTGTCCAGTATACTGAGGACCCATTGACGGGGGAAATTGAATACGTTGTTCCTGAACCAGTATCGAAAATTGACATCAGTCCGCGCTACTATGAGGTTGTGCGCCGAGGCTTGAGAGGGGTAATGACGGAGACCAGCCCGTGGCTGGAAATTCCGGGACTTCCAACTGCTGGAAAGACCGGAACCGCGCAGAACAGTCGCGGGGAAGATGACTCGGTATTCGTGATGTATGCCCCCCTCGACGATCCCCAAATCGCGATTGCGGTCATGGTGGAAAACATCGGGTTCGGATCCATGTCGGCGGGACCCATAGCCAGCTTCATGGCTGAAAAGTATCTGACCGGACGCATTTCTCCGAAAAGGAACTGGCTTTTCCAACAGGTACTCGAAGACGAAAGTGAGCCATTGCCCAAGAGCCTGGCCGCGATCGGACATTGAACGGTCAAACTAGACGGACGAAAGGTGCGCACCTGGTATACTAATCTCGATTTTCTCAGCATCTTTCTCTGGTGCTCGCTGGTCATCTTTGGGCTTGCCGCGATCTACTCCACCACAAACGGGTCGGCATCAGAATTTCTTCTCGAAACGGTTCGAGATAATTACAATCGGCAACTGCTCTGGTTTGGAGTATCCGGCCTGGGGTTGATCATCGCCCTTCTTTTGCCGGTAAGGGTGTATCAACACGCGGCATTTCCAGTCTATATCCTCACCATCGCTCTTCTGGTTATCGCCCTGATATTTGGACGTGAAATCAACGGGGCCCGGTCGTGGATCATGATCGGGTCCATGCAATTTCAGGTCTCCGAACTGGCCAAGGTCGGGACCGTCCTGGGTGTTGCCCACCTCGTGGGACTGCACCGACCCAAGAGCATGGGCATCCAGTTTGCGTTGCTGGTTGTGGGGATGATTCTTCTCCCTGCCGTCTTGATCGTGTTGCAAAATGACATGGGAACGGCACTGGTCTTTCTGGGACTGATTCCAATCGCACTTTTCTGGAGCGGATTGGAGCTGAATTTGCTCATCATTCTGATTGCCCCTGCGATTGCGGGATATCTGGCTATCGTGTATGAGCCGGCCGCCTGGATATTTGCAGTCGGGTTAACGGTGTTCATGTATTTCCGCACACGCGATCCCAAATTCACGTTCGTCACCGGTCTTTTCTCAGTTGGTACCGTTCTCGTCGCCACCGTCGCTCTTACTCAAATACTCCAACCCCATCAGGTTGCCCGAATTCTTTCTTTCACCGATCCAGGTTCAGAACAGTTCAGGTTGAATGAAGGATTTCAACAGGTTCAGTCCATGGCTGCGATCGGATCAGGAGGCTGGGCCGGTAAGGGATTCATGCAGGGGACGCAGACCCAGGGCGTCTTCGTGTCAGAGCAGTCGACCGACTTTGTGTTCAGTGTGATTGGGGAAGAATTCGGGTTTCTGGGATCAATCTTGGTCTTGGTCCTTTTTCTGACGCTTTTACTGCGACTCATGCAACTCGGGAGCCGAACCAAGCACCCCTTCGGGCTCATGGTGGCAGCCGGAACAGTCGGTATCTACCTGATCCACATTTTTATTAACATAGGCATGGCTACGGCTATTTTGCCCGTAATTGGTATACCCCTGCCATTTCTCTCTTATGGTGGATCGGCCTTGCTCGCGAACACCGCATTGCTGGCGATCGTCATTTCCCTTCACATGCGCCGCGATGACTTTTCTATTTACGGGTATTGAATTGAATGCTCGTCGGCGGGAATTCCGTCGAGTTGTCCAAGATACCCTGGCGGCAAGTCTGGCGTTTCTACTGTTCGTGGTTGCTCCGCTCGAGGCAGGCGGTCAGGCCAGAGACTCGGTGGACGTCGTGCTTCCGGAAGTACGAGTCATCGCTACACGGGGAATGGGTAAGGAGTTCACGTCTCCGTTTTCTCTCATCTCGGTTCGCCGGCCGGACCATGTCGTGGATACTTCCCCGGGAATTTCTCTGGAACAGACGCTTCGTGGAGTTCCGGGCCTCTTCATCAGCAGTCGAAATCACTTCGCCGTCGGCGAGCGCCTGGTAATCCGCGGGATGGGAAGTCGAGCTCCCTTCGGCGTACGGGGTATTCAGGTCGTCTTGGACGGAATTCCATTGACACTACCCGACGGTCAATCGGTCGCTGGTATTGTGGATCCGGGCATGATTACCTCAGTGCAGCTCATACGGGGGCCTGCTTCTGTTTTTTGGGGGAATGGAAGCGGTGGCGCACTCTTTTTTTCTACAAATCGACCACGAAACAACTTTCCCACTCGCATTAAGGTGCAGGCCGGCTCGTACGGGCTGCGGCAAGCCAGCGCGGAGACCAATTTTCAAGTGAGCGGACATTCGTTTCGGGCCTATGCGTCTTCGATCTCGCTCGACGGTTATCGCGATCACAGTTCGGGAAGATTCACCCGCGGAGCTCTTTTTGCACGCATTAATGCCGGAAACCGGGTTGTTTTGAATGTAATTGCCGCCGTCGCCGATCAGAGAGCCGATCACCCGGGCTCTCTCAAATTGGATCAATTGGAAGAAGACCCCACCCAGGCGAATGGTTTTTTCAAAAGCAGATTGGCAGGGAAGGACAGTCGTCAGGTACAAGTAGGAACCAGGCTCTTCGCAGCGACTGACGCGGGTCTCATTACGGCCTCGGCCCATTACATAATGCGTGCACTTCGGAATCCGCTACCCTTCGCGTTTATCGATCTGGACCGGAAAGCGGGTGGAGTTGATGTATCACTTCAAAGAGAAAGCGATCAATGGGTATGGGCCGTTGGTGCCGATCTGCGGTTCCAAAACGATCAGCGGGAGAACTGGAATACTGTGGAGGGAGAACGTGGCACCGATCAGTCTCTTGATCAAACGGAGAACGTACTGAATACCTCTGCCCGCTCGATCGTGATGTACACACCCACGGATCGTCTGCAACTTGCCGCCGGGGCGCGGTTCGATTACGTCAAATTTGATATGGAGGATCACCTTCTGTCGAACGGAGACCAGTCGGGTGATCGCACGTTTGACGCCGTGAGTCCGGTCGTGGGATTCTCTTATCAACTGGACGGTGCCACTATTTACGCAGACGTTGGATCTGCGTTCGAGACGCCGACCACTACCGAGCTCGTAAACCGTCCGAACCTGACAGGCGGGTTTAATCCGCAACTGGACGCACAAAAGACGCGCGGAATCGAAGGCGGAATTCGGCTGCGCAGCGATGCCAATCATGTGTCGGCAGATATCGCTTTGTATAGACTGGCGATCGGCGATCGGCTCGTGGCATTTCAGACAGAAGAAGGAGGAGAGAGGACGTTCTTTCGGAACGGTGGGAAAAATATAAACAGCGGGATTGAGGCAGCGGTGGTCTGGGATCCCGTTCCGTATTTCCGGATCAACGCGAGTGGGTCCAAGGGAACGTTTGAGTTTCAGGAAGAAGATCTAAAGGGAAATCGTTTGCCGGGTGTTCCGGAGGTGCAATTTTTCCTAGAAGCTGAAGTTTCTCCTGGAGACATTCGTGCCCGCTTCTCGCTATTGTACACAGATTCCTATTTCGTAAACGATGCCAATACGATTTCGACGGATGCATATTCACTCGTGGACGTGAATTTGAGTCACATCGGGATTCCACTGGGCTCGGCAATCGTGAGGCCGTTCTTTCAGATAAGCAATCTGTTCGACAAGACGTATGTCTCCTCGGTATCGATCAACTCGAGCAGCGGCAGCTACTTCGATCCGGGATCTGGACGATCCGTACAGGCGGGGGTAAACGTCCTGTTCTAGCTGCTCTTCTCAGGCGGTGGGCCGGCCTTCTTTCGTTTCTTCGACGCTACACGCTGACTGAAAGGAATAAGTAGAAGCGTAGAAGCGAGCCAGAGAGCGAGGGTTGAGAATATAACTATGGAAAACATTGATTTCATTATTCGATCATTCAGG
>BTQE01000092.1:0-13530 GCA_036985715.1 Rhodothermia bacterium | reverse complement strand
TCTGAAGAAATGCAGAGGGGGGCGGCCTACTCAGAATCACCCGCCTTTCTCCGATTTAGCCTCTTCCCAGAAGACATCCATCTCTTCCAGTGTGGCGTCTACGATGCTGGTACCCGATTCTTCGAGCCGACCTTCGGTGTGTTGAAATCGACGAATGAACTTCGAATTGGTCTGGCCGAGTGCGTTCTCTGGATTGAGTCCCTTTAAGCGCGCGTAATTCACGACTGCGAAAAGAAAATCTCCCAGTTCCTTTTCCTGTTCTTCTCTTGCCGCGCCCTGACTGAGCAGCTGCTTGAACTCGTTCAGCTCTTCGTCCACCTTTTCCCAGGCGTCGTCGGCATTGCGAAAGTCAAAGCCGACTCCGGCCGCCTTTTCCTGGATGCGGAATGCCCGAAGAAGAGTTGGAAGCGTATTCGGTATACCCTCCATCGCGGATTTTTTCTCTCCGTCACGAATTTTAATTGATTCCCAGTTCGTAAGGACATCTTCAACGCCGCCTACTTTCACATTTCCGAAAACGTGCGGGTGTCGTCGAACGAGTTTGTCCGTTTCCGAATGAATCACCTGATCGAGGGTAAAGCTGTCGTCCTCGGCGCCTATCACCGCATGAAAGACGACGTGCAGGAGAAGATCACCCAACTCCCTACTGAGATGTTCGTGATCAGAGTCACTGATCGCATCTACCGTTTCGTAGGCCTCCTCGATTAGAAGATGCTTGATCGACTCATGCGTTTGCTCTCGATCCCAGGGACAATCTCGCCTCAACTGCCGGACGATCGCAACAAAGTCTCCGAACGATTCCAGTAGGTCGTCTGAAGCCGCAAATGACTCTTCGTAGATTTTTGGTTTCATTATTTCAGGCTGATAACTAGGTTACGATCGTAGGAAAGTACGCGGCGAATGCTCGCCGAATCATTTCTACACTGCGACGGTAGGCTGTCACAGTCGGTTGTTACTTTTCGACCGTAAGTTACAATTCAGGACCATCGTGCTCTATGCTTGAGCAACAGGTCCATAACCGTCCATATTCGTATTACATCTTCTGGTGGATTCAGCTGATCGACTTCAGGACGGACCGGTGAACCGGTGGACTCGTGTACGAATCGCCAGGGGCTCATGTAAAAGAAAATGATACAGGAGGTGTAAACATGGCACGTGGAGTTAATAAGGTGATCCTTGTAGGCAATCTCGGCCAGGATCCGGAGCTTCGATATACAGGCTCTGGAACGGCAGTGTGCAATTTGCGCTTGGCTACAAACGAATCGTACAAGGATTCCAATGGCGAATGGGTCGAGCGCACCGAGTGGCACAGTATTGTCGCGTGGGCTCGGCTCGCTGAAATTTGCAACGAGTACCTCACGAAAGGTTCTCAAGTGTATTTCGAGGGTTCGCTGCAAACTCGCAACTACGAAGACAAAGACGGCAACACCAAATACGTGACTGAAATCAAGGCACGTGAGATGATGATGCTAAGCGGCCGCGGGGGCGGTGGCGGTGGCGACTCGTTCGGGGAATCTCAGACCGCAGAGCCGGCCACAGCAGCGGCGACTGCGTCTACGAATGGAAACTCTGACGAGATGAGCTTCGAGCCGGACGACGAACTTCCGTTCTAGCAAGTTGTCATCGCAACTCAGTGTTTTAGAGCCTCGTCCATCATTTGGGCGGGGCTTTTTGCTGGCCGGCATCGGGGTCTTCGTGCCAGCAAGCTGGATGTCGGCGCCGCCGGATCTTGGCGCCAATAAGCTGGACTCCGTGGCCACTGTGTCCAGGCGCTAACAAGATGAACTCCGTGGCCACTGTGTCTAGGCGCCAACAAGAATCGGTTCTGCAAGCTGGTTCGCCTTTGCTCTCGATTCTTGTAAATGCGCTACGCCACAACGGCCACGTCGACATTCTGAGAAGAGTCACACCACACTGGCCACATCGTCGTACGGAGATGCGTTGCGACGAAGCGGTCCCAGCTCGTTTCAACGAAGAACCGCAACCTAATAACCACACCGTTATGCACTGTATTCAACTAAAGGTATCTCTCTCTCACAGGGCAGGAAGTATCAGCACGTTCCATGTAATGGACGACACCGATCTCGCAGGGACCATTCCGTACCTTCCTGAGTGGTAGTTTCGACTTATTAGGTACGAAGATCTCGTTCTAAAGTGGAACGCCAGATCAGTCGATTGTGGCAGCGCTCCGACATCGTGACCAAGCCACGAATTATTAGTGTCTGAGACACAGATACCCAAAATATGTCGGGAGATTTCCCTTTGAATGTCCGTACTGCCAGCTCAAGCCAGCAGCTACTGGATGATGTATCGGTTATGTCATGACGGCTTCTGGATCGTAACGCACTTACAAGAAGTCCGAAGAAGGGCAAAAAGGATCGGGGTAGCATTTCTTGTTGGCGTATAGATCCAGAAGCCGTCAGTCACCCTTGCACTTGTTCGCACCAAGACGGTAATTTTGGCACAGGGAGACGCGGCACATCTTCTATTTGGGCGTCATAACCCCTATTCTTGCGCTTTCAGCTCAGCTATCCATCAGAAACAGACGAGAAGGAGTATCACATGGCAACTGCAAGTCGTGGCCAGTGGAGTGGAAAAACCGGATTTATTCTCGCCGCAGCCGGCTCGGCCATCGGTTTGGGCAACATCTGGCGATTTCCGTATACCGCGGGTGAAAACGGTGGCGGCGCCTTTGTCCTGGTGTACCTTCTCTTCGTCCTGCTCATTGGGGTCCCGGTCATCCTAGCCGAACTTTCGCTCGGCCGACGTACAGAGCGAAATGCCGTCGGCGCATTTAAGGCCTTGTTTCCGGAAACCAAGTGGCACTGGCTCGGAGGATTGGGAGTTGCAACGGGTTTCGGAATTCTCGCTTTCTATGCTGTGATCGCCGGATGGACGCTCTGGTATCTCTGGGAAGCCCTCTTGGGTGGATTTTCCGGTAGCGTCTCTTTAGAGCAGAGCCAGACCATGTTTGCCTCACTCACAAGTGACCCTTTCCTGGCCATATTCTTTACAGCCGTCTTCTTAGCGCTTACCGTTTTCGTCGTCCGGGGCGGAATTTCGAAGGGTATCGAGCGAACGACAAAGATTCTGATGCCACTGCTGCTGATCATTCTAATCCTTCTCGCGATTCGTTCTCTGACTCTTGAAGGCGGTATGGAAGGACTCGTCTATCTCTTCAAGCCCGACTTCTCGAAGATTACGTTCAGTGTCGTGATGAATGCTTTGGGTCAGGCTCTATTCAGTCTGTCTCTAGGTATGGGGGCCATGATTACGTACGGCTCCTATTTTCCCAAAGGCGAAAATTTGGCTCAGGCCGGAGCGGCAGTTGCTCTATTTGATACATTGATTGCTCTTTTAGCCGGCGTGATCATCTTTCCTGCAATTTTTTCGGCCGGTGTAGATCCGGGCGGCGGACCTGGCCTCGTATTCGTTGTCCTTCCTACGATTTTTGGAAGTATGCCCGCGGGTAGCTTCTTCGCAATAGCGTTCTATGCTCTTCTGGCCATTGCGGCGCTCACCTCAACCATTAGTCTGCTCGAAGTCGTGGTCGCCTACTTCGTTGACGAGCGCGACTGGGAGCGTCCAAAAGCGGCGATTACAATAGGCACGATCTGCTTCGTGATCGCGATACCCTCGGCGCTCGCTGCGGGAGGATCGGAATTCTTCACTACGTTCCTCGGGCCCGGAAAAGATTTTCTGTCGGTACAGAATATCATCTGGGGTAACTATTCACTCGGTATTGGAGCGCTTCTCCTTTGCGTTTTTGTGGGATGGAAGTGGGGTGTCCCGAAAGCACTCGAATCGCTCGAGAGTGGTGGATACAATATGCCGGCCGGGAGTTTTTGGGGTGTGCTGATCCGATACGTTTGCCCGTTAGCCGTAGGATTGGTCCTTGCGTTCATCATTTTCACGAAACAGTATATGTGATCCCACATCTGAGCCTCTGAAAATAAAAAGACTGGAACCGGTCCGACTTCAGAACAGTAGATCTGGACCGGTAGCATTTGTCCGTCTCATTAACTGAGGATCGAACCTCGACCGCTTTGGAGTCCGACCAACCTCCGTCGCATATCGCGGGATTGATCTCATCACTTTCTGTTCAGGAAGTCTCCCTCGAACTCGCACCTTTTTTGATAGGTGCGACCGTTTTACTCGTCCTTCTCTTCCTGTCCGCCCTCTTCTCGGGTTCGGAAGTCGCCCTACTTTCGCTCACTCCGACAGAGAGAGAACAGCTGGGCGATGACAGTGATCGCTCAAGTAGACGCGTTGTCAGACTGCTGGAGAATCCTCGCGCCCTGTTGGTGACAATTCTCATCCTGAACACCTTCGTCAACGTCGGCGCCGCAATTCTCGCTGCGATCTTGACGCGTGATCTAGCTCTCGCTATGTCATGGAGCCCGACGCTCACCATTCTAGGCGAAGTGGTTGCCCTCACATTCGTCCTTCTCGTGGTGAGTGAAATCTCGCCCAAGCTTCTGGCCACGCGGCATTCAGTCATTTTTAGTCGGCGGGTTTCCTGGCTCCTGATTACGCTTCACCGATTCCTGTACCCCGTTTCTTCGATCATTGCGCGCTCGATGAATGCATTCCATCATCGATTCAAATCAACGAATGGGCGATTGCCGATTTCGGGGGAAGACTTGAAAACGATGGCCGAGATTGGCGAAGCACACGGAACCATCGAGGAAGAAGAGCGCGAATTGATCCATTCTATCGTTGAGTTTGGTAGCACGAGTGTAAGAGAAATCATGATCAGCCGGTTGGATGTGGTGGCTCTACCCGCCGGAGCTTCGATCGCTGAGGCTATCGACGTTATTAAAACCACCGGCCACTCGCGACTACCCCTCTACGTCGAACATCTCGATAACATTCTGGGGGTCGTCTATGCCAAAGATTTACTGCGCTACATGACCTCTCATAATAAGGAAGGCCATATCGACTGGACCAATCTGGCGCGTCCACCGATTTTTGTACCGCTTGGAAAGAAACTGGATGACCTGCTACGCGACTTTCAGGATCGCAAAACCCACCTTGCGCTCGTCGTCGATGAATATGGCGGCACAGCCGGTCTTGTGACCCTTGAAGATGTTCTTGAAGAAATCGTAGGTGAGATCCGGGATGAGCATGACGAGACTGAACGTGACCCCTTCGAAAAACTCGACGAGAACGTTTATAGGTTTGACGCACGTATCGACCTGGATGAACTGAACGAAGTGGCAGGGACTCATCTTCAGACAGACGACTTCGACTTCGAGACACTTGGCGGCCTCATCTTTCACCTCGCGGGAAAAATTCCGGCAACCGGTGATTCATTCAAACACCGTAATCTTCGAATCGATGTCGAACGTGTCGAGAGCCATCGAATTGTGGACGTCCTTATTACGGTCGATCCTGCAGACGAATTGGAATCCGTCGATATCAATACGCCGGACAACGACCCCGACTGATCCCTATGACAGTCTGAATCTTCATCGGATCTCGCTTGTCTCGCCCGATGGACTTGGGTAACTTTGCAGGCCTGTTGAAGCGTTCGATTTCTCTCGCTAAAAGATCTGAAGGGACTCGCTCAGACGTCCCACATTGAATGCCATTCTCAGCCGGGAACAACCGATGCGCCAGATCAAAGAGTACTGTGGCATCTTTGGCATTTTTAATGCGACCAATGCTGCTAACCACATCTACCTCGGACTTCATGCGCTCCAGCATCGAGGTCAGGAATCCGCGGGTATCGTGACATCGGTTTACGACGAAGCGAGGAAAAAACTGGTTATGCCGGTTCATAAGGGAAATGGCCTCGTCCTCGACGTCTTCAAGAAACCATCACTATTCATTTCCAAGTTACTCGGTACATCGGGAATCGGTCACAATCGGTATTCAACTTCCGGGTCCACGAACAATCGGTCAAATATTCAACCTTTCGTGGTTCAATATCGTGACGGGAATCTTGCTCTTGCTCACAACGGCAACCTGTCCAATGCGCGCGAGCTAAGAACAAGCTTTATCGAACGCGGGACACTTTTTCAGACTACGAGCGATACGGAGCTGATTCTTCACCTGATCGCCCAGAGCACGCGCCGAAAACAGGAAGACAAAATTATCGATGCGCTGACACAGGTCGAGGGAGCATTCTCGCTCGTCTTTTTAACGGATGAGTCATTAATCGCCGTCCGCGACCCGAACGGCTTCAAGCCTCTTGCCCTTGGAGCACTTGAGGGCGCGGGGCCGAATGGCACCAATGCGTATTGCGTAGCCAGTGAGACCTGTGCCTTCGATCTGGTTGGCGCCAATTACATCCGAGATGTAAAACCGGGTGAGATTCTGATCATAAACAGAGAGGGCTGCGAAAACGGCGAATTTCATAGCTCTCACCTCGGCCGCAATCACGGGATAAGCCAGTGTATCTTCGAGTACGTGTATTTCTCCAGACCCGATTCGAAAATTTTTGGAGAAACGGTCGATAAGGTGAGACGAAAAATTGGAAAGGAGCTCGCGCATGATGCTCCCCCACCTCCCGTCGATAAACAGGGTTCTCGCCCAATCGTTATCTCCGTCCCCGATTCATCAAATACAGCCACTTTAGGATACGTCTCCGAGTGCGTGAAGCTCGAACTTGATTGTCGGTTTGAAATCGGACTCATCCGAAATCATTATGTCGGCAGAACCTTCATTGCTCCCGGTCAAGATTCGAGAGAAAGCAAGGTTCGCAGCAAGTTCAATACCGTAGCAGGCGTGCTCCGAGATCGAATTGTCGTGATGATTGATGATTCGATCGTGCGCGGAACGACTGCGAAACAGCTCATCCGAATGGTAAAAGATGCGGGCGCACGAGAAGTACATTTTAGAGTAGCGTCTCCACCCGTGATCAGTCCTTGTTTCTACGGTATGGATTTTCCAAGTCATGAAGAATTATTTGCTACCAGACACGGACGTGACTTAGAGAAGATGCGTGAGTGGCTCGAGGTGGATTCACTTGCATACCTGTCAATAGAAGGTCTCATTCGTGCAGTGAAATCTGCCAACGAGAGCGAGCTTGGTTACTGTAACGCCTGCTTCTCAAGCGAGTATCCCGTACCCGTAACTATGGGTGTTACGAAAGACGAAAACGAGTGGTAATTCTCACTCGGTAGTCGGTGGATACAGGACTCGTTTCTGTTCAATTTGCCGGGAATTTTGGTGAGCAATAAACTCAACTATCTCCACTTTTCGGCAGTGATCTATGCCCGATTAGTTCTGAAAAGGTCCATTGTGGATAAGGGAATCAAATTTGTGAACAAGTTGTGAATATTATATATGTGTACTTATATTGCGGCATATCCATTTCGATACCCTAACAAGGTTTGTACATTCTAATTACCCCACCGAAGCAACCGAAGTTTAACCGCTGCATCCATCATGCGTAATCCTGTAGATCGCGCTATCAGAGCAATGACACTTGGAGCAGGAGTTGTTGGTTTGATAGTCCTGATTGTATTTCAGCTCCTATAGCTACCCCTTCAAAATTTGGACGACTCGACATCGTGGCGACGCCCACCTTGAAAGAAAGAACGCACAGCCGCCTGGCGGCTGTGCTTTTTTTATGGGACCACTATTTTATACAATTCTGGCAGGCTGAAAGCCGATTCCAGTTGGGTCCAAATGATTCTGGATTGCATATTTCACACCTCAAGAAGAACGGTTAAGAATTTCTCTTACTATTTGAGACCATCTGCTTCGCACTGTGCCGAAAACCCCTACCCGTCTCCTTGTTATTGTAAATGTCTACCGCCCGGATCTGGGTGGTGGCGTCTTATTCTCTGACCTGTGCGAAGGGCTGGCGGAAAAGGATTTTGCCGTCACCGTTAAGTGTGCCTATTCGTACTACCCCGAGTGGGCCAATAAGAGTGGTGACAACGGGTGGCGAATTCGGAGCACTGTAGAGAACCGTGTCAACGTGGAAAGGCACGGGATCTATATCCCCGGCAACCCGAACAGCTTGCTCCAACGACTTCTCTATGAAGCGTCCTTTTACTTGTCACTTCGTCGGCGACGCCCGGCATCAAAATCGTTCGATGCAATTCTCGTTATCTGTCCACTCATAGGAGCAGTGGCGTATGCTTCAGCCGCAAAGAGAAAGATCGGTGCTCCGCTTTGGTTAAACGTCCAGGATCTGTCCGCTCAGGCCGCTGCTGCAGGTGGAATTTCGAACAGCGGATTTCTTACTGCGCTGATGATTCGCATACAGAATCGTCTCTTCGCAAAGGCTGATATATGGAGTACTATTTCGGCACCCATGGTCGAAGTCCTGGAAAATCTTGGCAGCGGCACCAAGTCGGTGGAATTGATACCCAACTGGTTACACCGGTCACTTGCGGAATCGATCGAAGAACAGCGAGACCAGCCAAGACGCGAGAGATCGAGCGAGGTGCGTCTTTTGTACTCTGGAAACATTGGGACGAAACAGGACCTTCTCGCCTTCTGTCGACATCTTCAGTCGACTCCGGCGAATTTTAGTCTCCGTATCCAGGGCGATGGCGGACGTGCTCCCGAACTTCGAAGTTGGATCGACGGAGCCCATGATCAGCGTTTTGAGATTCACGGATTGTCCGACGAGTCGGCACTGGCTCGTGCGCTCTTCGATGCTGACTACTATCTAATTACAGAACGCACAGGGGTCGGGAGATCCTTCATCCCCAGTAAACTCATTCCTGGAATCAGCTCTGGTACGCCCATACTCGCCATCTGTGATAGCGATTCGCCACTCGGTGATGAAATGAGTCGTTTTGAATTGGGGCCGCAGATTACCTGGCTGAATCTTGATGACACCATATCCGTACTGACTCCAGGTAAAGTAAATTCGGACGAGTACGAGGTCTGGAGTACAAACGCCTTGGCCCGATCAACGTATTACAGCCAGGAACAAGGCATCGCTCGTTGCGCAAATCTCATACGCCGAATGGTTGGGTAGCGAACATAGCGGGCAGTTACCAATATTCTTGAAGTGGAAATGAGTGAACTGATCATTGTAGGAGATCGCGTCTTAATCGCACCGCATGACGGCGAGCGTCAAACGGCGGCCGGGCTCGTGCTCCCGGCGTCAGTAGCGGAGCGCGAAAAAGTTCAGAGCGGAAGCGTCGTAAGCGTCGGCCCTGGATACATCGTCCCGAACCCGGAATTTTCGGAAGACGATTCCTGGAAACCGTCGGGGGATGCCATCCGATACTTGCCGCTCCAGGTGAGACCAGGAGATCAGGCCTACTTTCTGAAGAAGGACGCGATTGAGATCACGTATCAGAAGCAGGATTACCTGATTGTCCAACACTCCGCCATTCTGGCACTGCTCCGGGAAGACGCTAACGACATCCTGGAAAACCTGAGTGGTCTTGACCAGGAAGAGGGCCTGAGAGATTAGACGAGGAGTGGCTCGTTGCTGAGTGATGAGACGAGTCCACCGACATTTTCTCCCTTCATTGCTTGACCAAGAGTCTGAGCAAGGACAATAAACGTCAGACGTAGGTTCATATTCCTTTCTACAAGGATCGTAGCTTCCTCGACCAGGGCGACCATAGATTCTAACTGTGCGGAAGGAAGATTTATACAGAACTTGCGAATCTCTTCAACTTGGTCCAGATTTACGACCGGAGCTGATTCACCCATGTTCTTGAAGAGAAGAAGATCTCTCAGCCAGCCTAACATGAGCTGTAAAAAGAATTTGAGATTCTCGCGTCCCATTCTGTTTATACGCTCCGCATAATCCGTAACGCGATCGATATCCGGTTTGAACGATGCACGCAGATAGTCAAGTACGAAGGTTCGCAGCGCAAATAATTCTTCGGACGATGCCAGGTCCAGGGCCCTGCTGAACGAACCGTCAGCCATTCTAGCTACCGTTTGGGCCACCGATTTATTGAGCTGAATTCGCTCGGTAAGAGCCGTCGAAACCTCCTCGTCGGTCAGCCGGATAAATCGCAGCAGTTGACAACGAGATCGGATCGTCGATAGCATCCGGTCAGGGCGATCGCTAACCAGAATGAAAACCGTTCGATCTCCCGGTTCTTCCAGGAGTTTGAGGAACGCATTGGCCGCCTCAGAGCGCATCCGGTCCGCGTCGGTGAGAATGGCGATGCGATACCCGCCTTCTACAGATGAAAGGCTCATCTCTTTTCGAAGATCCTGGGCTATTCTATCCCGAACGTACAGGACCTGCTTGTTGGAAACTGCGTCCAGTGAATCAAGCGACGGACGTCTCTGAAAATCAACGACGGCATATGGATTCTCCGCCAGGAGGCCGAGCCTCTCCGTGACCGCTTCAATACCAATATCATTGGGATACGGCATCATCAGATGAACGTCCGGATGACCGACTCTGAAGACCCTGGAACACACGTTGCAGGCGCCGCAGGCTGCGCCTTTGTCGTTCTGCTCACAGAGAAGTGCGGCCGCCAGCTCGAGCGCCGCCGCCTTCTTCCCGGATCCTTCCGGACCGTAAAAAAGATACGCGTGGGCAACGCGCCGCGCGGTAACCGCCGCCCTGAGCGTTTCAGCTATTCGATCTTGTCCAATCAGAAGTCTATTCATCATGTTACTTGAGACGACGATCAAACCTCACGTGATCCCGCGCGTTTGAAAAGAATAGGCACTGGTGTATTTTCGGTCCCCCGGTCAATCGCCTGACAGATTATATCGCAAGAGGGAGGCAAGGACGCTTTCCGTCCCGATAATACCCGGTTATGCGAAATGGCGAGGTAGCTCAGAAGGATAGAGCGTCGGATTCATAACCCGAAGGTCGGCGGTTCAATCCCGCCTCTCGCCACGCGTAGTTTTGAAAGAGACCTCTTCAGAGAGATGTGGAGAGGACTATACTAAACTGATTCGTTCAGTCTACTCGTGATCCAGTTATTCAGGCTCATTCCGGCTTTTTTTGCTCGTAGAAAAGCATTTCGGTGAAGGTCTTTCGGAAGCCTCAGAATCAACCGTCCGGAAAACGGACGGTCCGGGTCTTCTCCTCTTTCTTTACAGAATTCGAGATAGTCGTCTATAGAATCTCGAAAAGCTTGTCGAATTTCATCGGGCGTCTTGCCCTGAAACGTTATAACATCTTTCAGATCAAGCACCTCACCGTGGAAGAGATCAGCTTCATCGTCGAATTCAACATGTCCAGTATATCCTTCATACTTGAGCATAACCCAGGCCTCTTAGCAGTTTATTCCAGCTCGACTTAGAAATTTCCTCATAGATCTTAGAGCTCCTTTGTCAATTTCTTTCTTGGGATGTGGCCTGTGAAAGACCGCTCGAATTCCGTTAAGGTTAATTCGTACTCGAGATCCTTTTCCCTCAGATAGTTCAGCGCCAAGTGCGACAAGCATTTTCACTATCGAATTCCATTCGATGTCCGAGCGAATCGGACTTTCAAATATTTATACTAAGGTTTTTCGGTGTCTACTGCCGACTTTCATAGTATCGATTTATGATACTACTGTATCTCTCAAAGGTTGCGTGGGATGTTAATCGCATAGAGAGATACGAGAACGCTACCGAATAGGAAATCTGCAACGAAGGAATCACAGAGTGCACTCTCAGCCTAGCCGATGCGAGAGGTACGGATCTCACAGTCGCAACTTGGATTGATTCGAAGCGTCAGGTTGTGAAGGCGTTCGTGTAAATCCTCAACCCACTGACGGTCTAGAAACTCACCGAAAACCCCAGGGTCGGAGCAACTCCCGAGCGCAATCCTCCGTCCTGAAGTGGTACGATCAGGTTGGCCAGAAGCTGAATCTGCACCGCTTGCTTTAAGACAGGCGCGTAGCGGAATCCGATCGATGTGTCCATCCGATGGTCATTTCGCCGTTCCGGAATATTGCTGAGGTCAACAATGTTTTCGATCCGGCCACTGATGGTCTCGGTGCCGGGAAAGATCTCGATGGTCTCAGCGCTGTCAAGATCGAATTCCCCCAGGAATTCAAGCGCGAAAACCCAGCTCGTGAAAATGACCTGATCGAAGCCAATGGCCACCTCAAATTCGTCGCTGTCGAAGTCAGAATTCCGATAGTCATATCCAAGATTGACATGCGGCGTGAACTCGCCCATTCTGGCCGAGCCAATCAGAACGGTGCGAGCTGTAATATTTCCCGTCCCAAGAAAGTCGTCGGAATCGCCTGTTGGTAATCGCAAATCTATCAACGCAGCTATACCGCTGGCCGAATTCTCTTCCGTGAATCGATATTTCAACCGTACGGCCAAATCACCAACGCCACCTGAACTCACGTCATACGGGACTACTTTCTGAAGAACTGGATTCAGCGAATCGCCGCCAAAAGAGTGGTTGGCATTACCCCCTAACAGCAACGTTGCACTGTTAACCCGTGAACGGGCACTTCCCTTCATCCCCACGTTGACAAATGGGACGGCGACGCTGAGGTCCAGATTTCTCGAGAGCCCGAACGTGGCAAAGAAAGCTACGATGGAGGCATCGACATCAAGATCCAGAAACAAATCTACAATATCACTTTCGTTCGAACTGTCGCCGAGACCCGGTTCTGCGACGTCCTGGTGGAGGAATGTAAATCGCATTTGATCCGTCGACAGACCTCGAAACTGATTAAGCGAGAGATACGTCGCACTCATGCCAATACTGATATTCCCTGCTCCGACCGTTTCAATCGGTTCGGTAAAGATGGGTCCGAGGCTGGATGTCAAGGTTTGTCCGGTCACAGGGTCGAATGTCACGCCAGCGACGGTAGACGTCAACGGGAACGAAGCCACGTTTCCGGAGATCAGATTGTTCAGCGCGGGTGTAAGTTCGTCGCTGGCAATGTTCGCAGACGGAATAAAATGCTCTCCGTGGACTCCAGGGCTCCGAACAAACCCTTCTCTAAGGAAATCGTTAAAGAGATTGTCCAACTGCTGATTGAGCTGCGACTGCGCAGGTACGGCGGAAACAGTCAATACAAGAAGGCACGAAGCTATTCTAAACCACATGGTAGAACGAGTTGAAGAGTTGTTGGATTAGAGATTATGGACGTCGACCAGATTCCAGCTTCCGTTCACTTCTTGAAATGTCCATTGCTCGCTTCGCTCGAACCCGATCTCTTCATTCTTGTTGTTCTTGTAGACAAACTTCGAATTGACGATAGCGATAGCTCCTTGAGCCGTAACGCCGATGCTGGAAGTGCTCGTTGAGGTTGAAAGCTCCTCTGCGATGCCGAATAAAGTCGCGTAGTAGTCAGACGCATAAAAATGGTGCACGTCTCGCAGGTCGTGCAGATTCATTCCGCCGTACCCGGAGTCTAACCTTCGCACGAGCATTGCGACCGCAGAATCCAGATCGCTTCGAATCGAACCGGCTTCAGCGAATCCCAAGTTTGAGCTTCTGAAGAGTTCGGAAGCCCTGTCATAGTCGCTAGAGTTGTATGCATCATTCCCGTCGCTCTCCTGAGTCAGGGCCGCCCGGAAAACAGGGTGCTGATGCATATCGGCCATTACTCCTCCTTTCGAATCAAGCATGGCATTCCGCTCGGCATCAGCCTCGCTCGGATCAGGAGGTGATTTTCC
>BTQE01000091.1:0-13694 GCA_036985715.1 Rhodothermia bacterium | reverse complement strand
TCCTTCCTCAAAAGACGAAAGAATTACTGGCGCTCGTTATGGAAGTATGGATTGTTGAACCAGTGGTACAGGTAGGTTGGCGCCCTAGTTCAAGATCAATTCCTCAGGCCAAGAATGCGCCGATCACGGCTCACAGGCATTTATATACCCTTCCTGCATTCCCGTACTCAAGCGAGAACGGACCAATTTTTTGACCGGTATCTGTCAGAAAAACCATCAGAGTCAGATCCGATCCACGAACTTGACCGGTGTAGAACGCCGGATGTGCATCAGGCTCATCATCGATCCTGATGGGGCCGAACTCGAAAACGTGCGTTCCGTTCGCACCAAAGTTCCCGCGTTGATCGAGTACGATTGGTTCATCGATCGCGCCATACGCACAATCGTATTCGATGGTTACTGAGGAGTTCTGAATATCCATGGAGACGTGCTGCCCACCCCAGATGCCCAACAGTATGGTTTCGGCTTCATCCGGACCGGACACCAGGCAGGAACCAAAAAGAATGGCTGAGAGAACAGTGGCTGCGTAACGTACCCGCATGGTCGACCTCTACTCATCCGAATGCACTTCCTCCGGACAATCACGGGGAAGGAATCCCAACAATGACTTTCCTATACGCATCAGATCTTGGATAGTCCGGGTGGGTACAAATTATTGCTCCGATCGTTCATGCCAGAATGACACGAGTGCATGCTTCCTGAGGCGTCAGGTTGGCCAGTGAGGGGAGAGAAAATTAAGTGTGAGGATAAAGTCCTTCGGTGACAAAATGTCGGTCAGGCGATCCAGGGAAGGTCATTCTGTTTTGGACTCCAACTGTGTACCTACAGCGAGAATCGGTGGGTTTCCAGTTTGAACCAAATGACCCAGATGAATGATGGTGAGAAAAAACTGCCGATCATCTGTCCATCAATTCTGTGGTCCAGTTGATAATGAAGTCAAGCCGGCGAAGCGTTGTGCGACGGCCCTTGTCTTCTACCGGTTGATTCGGTACCAATATGAGCAAGCGACCGTCTATCGGGTGAATGCCGAAGGAAGGAAAGGCCACACCACCCAGCGGGCCTTCAAAGATTATTTCCGTCGACGTGAGTGTCCCTCTGTCGGCATCGATTTCTGCGAGGACGATCTTCTGATCTGGAGTTGCATAATAGAGCCCATTTCCATCGGGGCGCCACACCGGGTAGGTACCGCCTCCATTAGATATCCTGAGGACGTTTCCACCGCCAGGAAATCTGCGGATATGTACTTCTTCTTTTCCTCCTTCCTCATCCGTTTCGTAGGCCATCCACCTTCTGTCCGGTGACAATCGTCCGAAATCCGTGTCGATATCGTTTGCAAGAAACTCCGTCGTTTCGCGGGTTTCAACGTCGATGTATTCGATATTACTGCTTGAAAGACCCGCCGTATCCGTAAAGTAGACGATGTATCGTCCGTCAGATGACCAGTCCGTCAACGTTACATTGCCGGTGCTTGTGAACAGGGTGTCGATTTCTGAGGGTGTATCCAACTGCGCAACAAGGATGTCTCCAGCGTTTGTGCCGTAGGCAAGATATTTTCCGTCTGGAGACCAGATCGGCCAGGAACGTACCGTAGCGAACTCTCTGGACGTACCTCGGGACGCATCCACAACCCATACAGCTCCATTTCTGCCAGTGGTCGATACAGCCACCTGATTGCCGTCGGGGCTGACACGAGGTACCCAATACGCGCGAAAGTTCGGAGAAATGGTTTCTACGGATCCGTCTGGCGTAAGCCACGCAAGGTTAGACCCAACAGCAGACTGCCCGCTGCCAAACAGCTTGATAAGGGTTTCATTATCTGAGATATCAAATTGACCCGCTCCGCTAAACAGCGCCGTGCTGACATTGTCAACTAGCGGAATCGGACCTCCTTTCAACGAGAGGGTCTGCGCATCAAAGGGCAATTCGAAAAGGGATCCGTTCCAAAAGTAAATGAGGTTTCCAGTGGACTTTATGTAGTGCGCATCGAATCCTCCCGCGAATAGCATCGATTCTTCAGCTGAGACCAGATCGAATATTCGAATCTCGGATTCTTGAGTCGCCGGGGACACAGAATAAATTACGGATCGGTAGCCAGGTAAGATTCTGGGATTTGCGATCCAATCACCTCCTGCTTCATGAATGACCTCGACGGTACCTCCTGTTTCGGAAACGCGTCCCAGGCCTCCATTGCCCAAGCCCAGGTACATAAAACCGTCAGCACCCCAGGATATGCCGGTCGTCGTGCCGGGCAGGTCTGCGGTTTTGATCATCGAACCACCTGCTATCGGAACACGCATCAGGTCTTTAGACGTTGTGCTTTCGAAGGAGAGCCACTCGCCATCTGGTGAAAAAGTCGGATTTATGGCACTCGAAATCCCCTCCAACAGCATACTTCGCTCGAGATCCGCCAGAGATCTGACGCGAATACCTTGCCTGGTTACATAGGCGATTCGCTCGCCATTTGGGGAAATCGCGAGCGCGCGAAAGTTGACCCGATCCAGTGCTTCCTCTGCAGGCACCTCGAGGGAAAAACGAACCGAGGGTTGCAGGGGCGGCTCTGGAACAGTCTTCACGAACCATCCGGTAGCAGCAGCGGCGAGCAGCGCGAAGCCGGCGATCACCCAACCCCAGACGGGCACAATTAAACGGTCTTGTTTAGCTGGACTCCCGGGACCGGCCGAGAGAAGGGGAGCCGCTGCCGGCATACTTCTTCGCGACATGCCGCTTCCTGACATATCCACGGTTTCGAGGTCAGCGACAAGGTCGGCGGCAGTCTGATACCTGTGCCGCGGCTCCTTGGCCATGAGTTTGTTGACGATCCACTCGAGGCCCATCGGTACGCCGGTCCGCAGGGCGGTTAAGGCTTCCGGATTTTCATTCAGAATTCCGTAAACCACAGCCTGTTCGTATTCGCCTCCGAACGGAAGCTGCCCGGAAATCATTTCATACAACATCGTGCCCAGCGAATACAGATCGCTACGACCGTCAACATCCTGACCGCGGGCCTGTTCGGGGCTCATGTAGGCGACGGTTCCGAGCGTCGAGCCCATGCGGGTAAGCATCGTGGACTGGTTGGTTTTGGCCAGGCCAAAATCGAGCACTTTAGCTACGCCTTCCTTCGTGAGCATCACATTGGCGCTCTTAATATCTCGATGGACGATTTCTTTGGAATGGGCGGCTTTAAGCGCTTCCGCAACCTGAGCGGCTACGCTGACGGCTTCCGTCAGCTTCATCGGCCCCTTCTTTATGAAATCCTGGAGCGTCTCGCCTTCGATGAACTCCATAGCGATGAAAGGGCGAGGGCCGTCTGAGGTACCAATTTCGGATCCGTCTTCATCTAACGGAATAGCTTCGTCGATCTCAAAAACTGTGGCAATATTCGGATGATGGAGCTGCGCGGCCGCCTGAGCCTCCCTGAAAAAACGGGCCCGGTCGTCGTCACTGGCGAGGGCTGAAGCCGGGAGCACCTTAAGTGCAACCGACCGGTTGAGTTTGGTGTCTTCGGCCTTATAAACGATGCCCATGCCGCCGCGGCCGAGCTCGGCGACGATTTTATAGTGGGCTAACTGGCTGCCTACCATCTTGAATTGGTCTGGGTTCAACCCAAGAAACGGGGTTTCTTGGACAATCACAAAAGGGAAATGAGGTTCGATCCGTGCCTGGCTGCGGTTCTGCGTAGAAATAGCCAGGCCTCCATGTCGCGGTAGATCTCAATGTTGCTGATAAAAACGGAATTAGATGCTGAATCTAAAAAAGTACCCGACGAAAACGGCAGGGCCGGAGGGAAGATTTCGGCCCGAGAGTGGGAATCGTCCTCCGATTTCCAGCACGCCGGGTCCGAAACTTCTTCCGACGTTGGGGAGAATCTGGAAGAGTTCCCGCTTCGACGACTCAATGGGTATATCGAAAATGTGACTAGGTCGGCCGGCCAGTCCTTCAACAGATACCTTCCAGCTCCACCGGTCAAGAGATCCGCCGACGCTCGCGAGGTAGAACAGTTCGTCGCCCGGGTCTCGCCTGATTTTGGTGTTACTCTCCCGCCACCGATAGCCTATCCAGGCCATCGCATAAATCGGTCGAGGGTAAAACGAATGGCCTAACTCAAGTATGAGTTCCCAATCGCGCTGACCCTCCGTTAACGGAATGATTTCTGAATCAACCGGGAATGATTGCCCTTTGAATTTGACGCCGGCCCTTAGAGCCAGCGGGAATGGAGCTGAAGATCCTACGATTGTAAACGGGTCTAATCGAACATGAAATCTTGGATCTCCGACGCCTGTACTTCTCCTTTCTACGACGACATCGTTGAACTCCAACCGATGAAAAGGTGCCTGGACCCAAACGTCAACGCCCGCGAGTACTCCCACTACACCCGTTAAAAAAATGGAAGTCGTAATCGAGCGACCCCCTTCGTTAAATAGGAATTCGTTATTCCGTTGCTCGTCAAAGCGAGTCGTCGTGTTATGGTGGTATAGGGCCACCTGAATCCATCCCTGCCCAGGCTTTTCTACCCATTGGGAAGATGCAGACGGAACGAGTATTCCGGCGATCAGGCAGCCGTACAAGATGGAAAGGGCCCGCGTTCGCATCGCTTATCCGGCCGTCCATACGCGCGTCGGCGGCGAAAACGCAGCCCAAGCGAACCAGAAAGCAACATAGGCCTCCGAGATGGGCTCAAGTCGTTCTCCGGCTAAAGGGCCATCGATGGCCAGACCATCGAGTTGCCATGTGCTACCCGTCTCTTCGTCTACGAATGTTCCGTTGTCCACCCTAAACGAGAGATCCTGGCCTCCGAATGCAGGTCGAAAAGCTGTTGCTCCCCCGTGCAACCGACTCCAAAACACAATAACCTTTTGCCCGTTAACGGTCTCCTCAACCACGGTTAGCGGCGTAGCGTCAAGCTCATTGAATGGAAATGCGATTCCGCCGTCTGGTCCAGGAATTCCGAGCAAGCGTTCTTTGGGGGGTCTTCGTCTATTAATCGTCTGCTCGAAAAGCAGTCGCGAATTGTTCTCGACTTCGTAGTCTCCGTACGGATATCCCGACTCCGTATAGTTTCTGCTGAACCCCGTATTTGAATCGATCACTTTTGTATCCGGATACAAGTCTTTCCAACCAGCCCATGTCATTTCGAAAACGGGAACCGTTTCCAAAGGGGTTCCCTTTGCCGGGCCGCATCCACCCTTCAGCAACATCTGCGGCCACAACGATTCCTTCGTGTTCCGATCGTACATCGTCAGGTTGTTCCGGAATAAAAGACCTGACACGCCAAACTCCGCTCCGCCCACGACCGATCTGTCGAAGGCTATTGAAGACCCTGTCAGTGGACAGAACGTTATGGCGACATCTTTTGACGGGAAATCAAAATTTGCGATTTCATGCCACCAGAGAATGTTGTGGGGCACAGCGATTGCTTCGCCATCCACCAGGATTCCGATAACCCGGCTGTCTTCGTTCAGGTAATTTGCGGCGCCCGCAGCTGATACCAGCGCCGGGTTGGTGAGAGCAGGTATTCCATCTTTTCCCGGGCCACCGTCGGTTAACTCGCTTGCAGGGAAACTGCATACTTCACCCGGATTGGCTTGCTCTTCTTCTTGCCGGGAATCCGCCAGCTGATCGTCGGCACAGGCTGAGAGGAGAAGTGTAACTCCAAGCGGTAGGGCAACTATCCAGGACGTCCGGGATTTCGCTGCAGAAACGAATGTTTTCATTCCAAATACGATTGGCTAGTGAGGCTTCTCTCCGCATTCAGCACGAATCCAGATGATATTGATACGTTACCCGAGGGCCAGATGCATTACTTGTACTTAATCACTTCACGATATCTTCAAAAAACATACGATGTCTAGACGGTAGTTAAAAAGGATTTACCGGTATGGTCGATTTGAAAAGCCTTTACTGACTCGGCCTCAATAAAAATGGCCCGCCAGAGAAGCACCGGCGAGCCATTCGAGAATTTGGGTTTGTGATCGAGTTATTCAATCCATGCCGAGGAAAGGTCTTTTCGGTGAAGCAAGACAGAACTCGCCTGGCCTCGAATGCTCGTAGTAAATTGTTCGAATAACGCCATTGATCCGTCCTCGCCAAGTTCAGCACTCAGCAATTCTCCGATGCTGGGATCCGGTTCCTCAAAATCTGCCCAACTCGAGCGGGGGAAAACACCTAAAAGACTACTGCCGTTTCCGCCTGAAATAAATTCAGCGAACGCGTGATACAGACTGCTATCACTTTTCCGAATGATCTCGGAAAATTTCCCGATCGAGTTCAGGAGCTGAAACTGTTTGGAAGGAATCACATCATACCAAACCACCTGATACAGGCTTACCTCTTCCGGGGAAATCATGTACGTGGCTTCCGGATTTCCTTTCGTAAGAGAGTTTGATACTGATTTTAGATGTGGAAGTACGGTTGCATTAAAATGATCTGAAGCGCCCTCTAGCTGATAGTTATCCAGATCCGCCCAGGTGTGATCGCCGGAGCGTGCGTAAAAGATCCCAAAGTTGTCTCCATTCACGACCTGGAAAACGTCCCAGTTCCAGGTGTCGCCATTGGCTTTACGCCAAAGCCCGTGTTCGCGAAGAGCATCCTCAACCATTTTTGTATGGCCGAACATGGGCTCCATTGTCCAGACTTGGGCGATCGTATTTACCTGCGCGCTTGACTCGATCGTCGCAGCAAATAGCAGTGGAATAAAAAGAAGGTATAGTTTTCTCATGGTCATCTCCGATTGGTTCAACGGGTTAGAAATTTTTCTCACTCTGTGCAGACGAATTCAGGAGCCTGGGTGTGAAGCCCTGAATCGACGTACTAATGCGTAATCTGCGAAAAGTGATCGCAACAAACAAGTCAGACTAACAGAGACTTCCATTCAATTACAATGAAGGAGTCGGGATCTCGCGAGGTTCGCTGTCACGACGGCTGAGCAATTTCGCGAGCCTTTTCTCTGCAGAGCGTCTTGTTGGTTCGAGCTCTTGGTCTGAATCTTTCCGCATCTCCAGAAGGCGTTCGTAGTTCAGAATGGCGTCGTCGATACGGCTTTCCGCCTCGGCTATTTCTGCAAGGCGCAGATAGACCGGTCCTCTGTAGTATGAATCGAATGGGCTCCAACTTTCGTCCAGGCCAATAAGAAACCCTTTCGCAATCTCTGGATCTCCAGTGGACAGTTCAAGCTCAGCGCGCAGATATCGAGAGCGAGCTCCGTCTGCCATAGATCGAACGGACGATGCTTGCGGAATGTCGTACACTATCTCCCGGAGATGTGACAGGGCTGATTCCAGGTCGCCGGCCCGATATGCGATTTCGGCTTCGAGTCCGGCAATGACATCGTCCCGCATCGAACCCAGACCAGGAAATGCTTCCTGGGGTCTCATCTGCTCTAGAACCACCCTTGCTTCGTCCAGCCGATCAAGATTTACGAGAATAATCGCACGGTGGTAGGCGTTTTCGAACTCGATGAATTCGAGCGTAATGTCATCATGAGGTAAAATAAATCCTGTGTTTCTGGTCTCGAGTGGATCGGCACTTTCTAGACGACTTAGAAGAGTTTCCAGACGGGATACGTTCGCTGGAACCGCACCCGACGTAAGTATGAACGCTTCAGAGAGGTCCCACGATGGATTGTCCTGGGGTCGTTCGGTGTTCATGTACTCCCTGAAAGCTCCAAACTGCCCCTTCATCACTGAAAGCTGAGGAATAAACCAAAGCAGCAGCGGGTCATTGCTCACCCTGTTCTCAAGAATTTTGGACGCACCGTGCGTATCCCTGGCGTACCGGATCACTCCATGTACTACGTAAAACGTGTAATAGAAAGGATTCTCACGGAGCTTCTGAATAACTTGCTCCTTCATGTCTGAATCATTAGTGGCATACGCAATTAGCGCATCCGCCTCAAGTGCCCGCTCACTATTCGCCACTTTCTCATGAAAGTACTCCGCCTTTTTCCCGAGAGCGTCGATTTCTCCATTGAGTCCCTCCATCCGCGCAACGTGGATCTGGGCAATCAGATTGTCTGGTTCCAGTTCGAGGACTCTGCCAAACGGGACCTTGGAATCGAAGCTAGGCCGGCCTTTCCGGGGGTTCTCATGAAACAGAATTTCTCCCAGTTGAACCAGAGCTTCTATGTCGTCGAGGTATAGAGCCAGGTGGTTTCGGTAGGCAAGTTCGGCCCGGTCACTCCACCCATTTCGTCGCGTTTTGAGTGCAGAGAGTAGCGCTTGATCCCTCGGGGACAGCCGATCAGCGAGCTCCATCGCCTTGTCTGCGGAGGAGCGCACATCTGGAGCATCAATCCATTCTGCCGCAATGCTTTTCCTGTAGTATGCAAGTGCGAACGTGCTGTCGAGTTCAACGGCGCTATAGTAGGCCGCGGCTGCGTCTCTATATCTCCCTTCTCGAAGCGCTTTTTCGCCGCGTAGGTATTCTTTCGCTGCCGGCAGTGAGGACGTCGATGCCGTACCGATCCGCTGAATCCGAGCGTCGGCTCCCGTTAGCGTGCTGGAGAGAATATCAGACGCAAGGTTATCTATCGCTTCCAACAACTCGTCTTCTACTGTCTCAATACTGTTGCTATCGAGTGGGTCCCCCGGATTGGAGATTTCATTGATGTAAGCCGTAAGCTGTATTCGTTCGCCTACCTGAAGCACATCGCCTGTGATGTAGCGTCCTGCTCCGACCATGCTCGCCGCGCGAGCCCCCTCTTCAGGGTCTGATAAATCAATATTCTCATTCTTGATAAGAGCGATCACGACACGCGGGTTTACGGTTTCCAGATCCCCGGCGCCGTCAAGTTTTTCGCTCATCAGATCGACCATGCCTTCTCCCAGATAATCAAGCTCGGCGGAGCCTCGAACAGAGAAGGGGAAAATAGCCACCGTATTTTCTGAGGTTTCGGGTCCCGAATTCGAGTTCTGATTCTGAGCCAAAAAAATGGCTAGAAGAAGGACAATTGTTCCGACGGCTCCGATCGTTGCAGATCGTTTGGAAATACGAACAGTATCAGAGACTGACTCTACCCTGTCGCTCGAGCTTTCATCTTTCAAATCCGCCAAGGCGACCAGGAGTTCGGTCATCGATGAATATCGTTCGTCGCGGTTTTTCGCCAGACATTTGGAAACGACGGATGCCAGATTCTCAGGCACGTCGAATCGTACTTCGTCGATAGGAATTGGGTCTTCATTTAGAATCGTGTAAATCAACGCCTGATCGTAAGCGCTTTCAAACGGCTTCTTCCCTGCGATTAGCTCGTAAAAGACGACTCCCAGCGATCAGATGTCAGACGCTTCATTCACGTCCTCGCTGCGCGCCTGTTCGGGGCTCATATAGACTGCCGTCCCGAGTGTGCTTCCGTCCTTCGTCAGATCGAGGCCCGATGTGAGTTTCGCGAGTCCAAAGTCAAGAAGTTTGACCTCTTCACGATCGGAGACCATGATGTTGGCCGGTTTGATATCCCGGTGAACGATCCCGGCTTCATGTGCTCGTTCGAGTGCCCGGGCGAGGTCGCTGACGATTTCGACGGATCTGTCAATGGAGAATTCTTCGTTCCCGAGTCTGTATCCGAGTGTCTGGCCTTCGTAATAGGCCATCACGATATACAGTTCGCCTGAGTCGGTTTCGCCGATATCGTGAATCGTACAGATGTTGGGGTGATCCAGCGCCGATGCCGCCTTGGCCTCCTGAATGAATCGCTGCTTGGCGTCTTCATTCGCACTCATATCCTGGGGCAGGAACTTGAGTGCGAGCGTACGATCGAGCTTGGTGTCGAGCGCTTTGTAGACGACTCCCATGCCACCGCGCCCGAGTTTTTCGACTATCTGGTAGTGGGAAACGGTTTGGCCAAGCAAAGGAAGATTGATTCAGTGGACCCCAAGAAACGAGGTTCGGATCAGAATCACAAACTGTTCGGCCGGGACACGCGCTAATCATGCGGCTCGGTGAGATCAAATCCGAGTTCACACATGCGATCCAGATCCACATCATCGACCAAAGCGAAAAGCGTATAGCCGGCCGGACACGAACACGCCAGACAAACGGCGCCGTCCCACTGTTTGGATTTCAATTCTTTGATTCGAACCCCCTGTCTAGCGTAATAATCGAGAATAATCGCTTTCTCACCAAACTCCAGTTCCGGTGTAGACGGGTCTGCGGGATAGGATTCGTAGTCGTTGTCATGCGAGGCCAACCAGTCCAGTTCCCAGGGATTACCCAGACACTGAATCGGTGCAATCGACATCCAGGTCTCGGTGGTCTCATCAACATCCGAAATCAGACATCCAGCGAGCCCATTCAAAACCAGCAACAAAACGATGGAGATGTATCTCATAGTCAGCTATACCTGGTCGTCAGACTCCTTGATACTTGGCTGCAGTGCAATTATTCGTCACCCATCACTGTAACCACGAGGGTGCGACTGCGCGGACGAACGTCACATTCAAGAAAGAAAATCTGTTGCCATGTCCCAAGAATCAGCTTTCCATCTGAAATCGGAACATTAAGTGATGGCCCCAACGTGGTAGCCTGGAGGTGCGAGTGTGCATTCCCGTCGTGCCACGCCTGTTCATGCCCGTATTCCCTACTGGGGGGCATAAGCTGGTCGAACAATTCCGGAAGATCTCGTCGTAGACCGGGTTCAAATTCAATCGTTCCTACCGCTCCGGTACTTCCGATGACATGAATATGGGCGGTACCGATTCCTACACCCGAGTTTGCGACGATAGTTGCGACGGTCTGCGTCACGTCGTGCATGTCTCTGTGTCCCGATGTAGAAAGTTGGAATTGATCCTGATGGGTCATAGCAGTGTCCAAATAAATTCGCATAGACTGCAAATCTAATTCTCATTCTCTAATCGGATGAAGGAGAAATCGCTCCCAGAATAAATATATTCTTGCATTCCGCGAATACTTGCCCGAACACATCTGCGGAAACGACATTACTGCTCGATTACTGCTCGATTGCTGCTCGATGGATGTAAGTTATTGTCGACGTGATTTGCCGTAAGTACTTAAGATTAATGGCGCTAATGGCGATACTAAAAACTCTCCTTATTGTGATACAGAGTCTGGGGTATCCATCGTGTCAACTCTTGAAATCATACTCTTCGCAGGCTGGCTGTTGCCGGTTCTATTCATTGGCCTATCTGCCATTTACGTAACCACGCTTCTTGGCCGCAAGAAAGAAGCTCGTGACAACGATCAACGTCATATTCCGTCTCCAGTCACCGATATGGCCCGGAAATCGTCGAGTACGACTCTGATCTCTCAACAGGCCGCATAGGGTCTGTTTGGTGCCTGCCCAGGACCATTTCGCTCATTTGGCTCATCTTGTCACCCAACTCTTGGGTGAATCGTCTGTAATAAGAGGAGGGTATTCAGTGCTTCCCAGCGTTTACATCCGTGTGGATATATTGAATTCGGTAGGTTCGGTAAACCGTGACCGTATCCAAAAGGAGCGGTCATCGTTTGAGCAATTACGCCAACAGCCCTGTTTTCATTCAAGATCGCAACGTCTGAATGCGAAAAAATTTTCTGATTGGGAATTTTCTCCCGGCTTATGGATCTACTTTCGGCCGAATCCGAAGGCATCGGAGTGATGTCCCCGGGCTGACCCCCGAGCAGCTGGAAAAGGGATTCAGGCAGCGATCGGAAGTTCGGCGCAGCCGTCGAATTCAGTACCTCATCGTTCTCCAATTTGGGATGGTTGTTGCTCTTTCGGTCTCTGTTGGAGTTTTTCGACTAGAGATTAGTACAGGGGGGAGTTCCGAATACACGGTAGCGGAACAGGAAATCGTACAGATGGAAGAAATCGTCCAGACTGAACAGCTCGAAAAACCGCCACCTCCTCCGCGGCCCCCCATTCCAGTTGAAGTACCCAATGACATCGAGTTGACCGATGATGAAATGGATTTCGATTCATTTCTTGATCTTGACGCTGCGATAACGGATTTACCGCCTCCTGCCCCAGTCGTAGACGAGGACACTGAGCCGGAAATATTCATGATTGTCGAGAATCCGCCCGAAATGATTGGAGGGTTTCAGGCACTGTTAGCAGAACTGAAATATCCGGAAATCGCACGCCGTGCCAGCATAGATGGTACGGTTGTGGTTCAAATTGTTGTGGCTGTAGACGGAACACCGAGTAATCCCAAAATCGTTCGATCTGTTCAGGAAAGTCTGGACAACGAAGCCCTCCGGGCAGTGATGCTCCAGAGGTTCATCCCGGGGAAGCAGCGGGGGAGACCCGTTCCGGTCTATATGAATATACCGGTGATATTCCGGCTCAATTAGGTGCTTGATTCGGAGGCGATCGTCTTCAGCTCGTCAAGAATCTGCTGCGCTTCGGAATTGCCCTGGTCGGCCTGATCCTGTAGCGTTTTAAAAGCCCGGTTGAAGCTGATTTTCCACCCCGGGCGATCTTTCTGTAGTTCATGAAGCCGACGTAAATAGGCGGATGTGTTGGAAATGTCAAATCCGGTCTCACGCAGATAGACTTGCTGGGACGAATAGTCGCCCAGGTCAGCTGCTCTCAAGAAAAGCGTGTTTGCTCGATCAGGATTCGATTGACGAAGAAGTAGGGCCAGCGAACGTATGGCAACAAGATCTCCCTCGTCGATCATGGGTTGAAGGATTTCTGCAGGATCACCGACTATGTATCGATGATAGCCCCGATCCGAGTTGTACAACCACGCGAGTTCACTAGACGCCGAGGTGTCACCTTTTTCGATCCGACGCCTGATGTATGCCACCTTAATGAGAGCGCGGCTCTTCTGAACAATCGGCGTCTTCGTAACGACTCGCTGAACCGTAGGAGGAACCGAAGGAAAAATCAAAACGACGATAAGGCTCGTGAGTAGCACAAGCAGTACGCGGATCCACCTTCGTCTTGATCGAATCGTACTCATAACGGTTGTCTTTGGAACAACACGAGGGGGTCCCATTCGTGATCGTCGAAACACGATGAATTGTTAAGTATCTCCAGCTTGCAATCACGACCCAATCACGTCTAAACTGAGGATTGTCCCACTTGACCACCTATAAATCGCGATATCAAAAAATGACCGTAATCAGGCATTTAATAAGCACGTTAAGAAGCTGCTCCTTTCGAATGGAAAAGGAATCGGTGGACAAGGTGCCGCTCAAGAGGCGTTACTCTGATTTATGTCACTAAGTGTTAGCTGGCTAACAGGACAATGAAGCGGTCCGCCTGCGTATTGCCACCTCAATAAGCCGCAACCAAGCATCGGCGGTCATAGCTTATTCACTTCTCGCGGGCTTGAAACTCTTATCCACTCTTGTTTTTGCTGAGTCTATTCTTGAGAGCCCGTAGGGGGAGGACATCAAACGTAAGCAAAGCCCAACCGTAATCCGCTGCTAGGCAGGGAGTTACAGAATATACGTTACTTAATACCGAAAACGGATTTTTTCAGCGCGATCATCGGCTCGTTGGATTGGCAATCATTGGCCCCATGATATGCAGAGACCGTGATTTGTCGACGGCGCAGACATTGACATGCGCGATATACACACCGGTGATGTGCCAATCTTTGATACACAGACTGAACCCAGACTGCCGTTTTTCACTCTTGCTTCAAGCTATTGTAGCGATTACACTTGTACCAATTCAGGATTGTTTGCACTGTACACAGAGAAATGCGAACGGTCCGTAGAAGACCTGTTATATGCCTACTGAAACAGAAACAGTA
>BTQE01000090.1:0-13857 GCA_036985715.1 Rhodothermia bacterium | reverse complement strand
AGGCATGGCAAAAGCATCGAGACAACAAGAACGCCAGAGTAAACTGGCAATTCACGACCGAGAATGCACGGATAAAGCTGAAGCGCCTTTATCCGACACTAGACGGTTGACTAGACACTAGCTTTGAATCTACCCCAAATCTAACGATGTCGGATTATGGCTCGTTTCAAGTATCAGCCCACCCCAAATCCAGACAGCATAAAGATCACGCGACGCAAAGGAAGCTTTATTGCAACCGGTCTTCTTGCATTTTCCAACCAGGAGGAGGCCAAGTCCCATCCTCTGGCGCTCTCGCTGTTTGGCATTAAAGGCATCTCGAACGTACTGATTCTTCCGGAATTTCTGACCGTTACGAAGGATCCCGAAAACGACTGGAGCACTCTGTGGAAGGAGGTTGAGAACACATTGGAGGACTTTTACGAGTAACGAATCTGGAAATATTCAGATTGATTGTAAAAACTCTCCCAGATCTTTTCCGTCTTGACTCCAGCCGAGTTCAGGACGCTGTGCAAAACCGGGTTCTACTGTGGCAATCCCTTCAGGTAGAAGTTCCCTCATGGACTCGGGTGAAACAACAAGCTGTATCTCCCGGCGATGCGTGTGAATCCAACCGTTGACCTGGTTGATGTCGCTGTATTCCGTCCAGCGAATATGGAGCGGCATTAGGATTTCTGGTTCGCCCTTTGAAAAAAGAAACTCGAGTCCGTCGGCAAATGCATGGGGCTGGTCGATTGCGACCAGATAGGCCCGCTGCATCTCCAGTGCTCCTTTGGATTCGGGATGCGGGGGGAAGGTTGCTCGATACGTGGCCATGACTTCGAGTAACGGATCCGGATCCGTGCCAGTCGGAGCCCACACCAGTGCGACGTTTCGGCATCCCAGACCCTCGTGCAAAAGTATATCCTCCGCGAGTCTCTCCATATCTTCTTCGGACTCTCGTCCATCCATCACTGCAATACTAAAACGATGACCGCGCAAAAGGAGTTGACTGTCCTCCATTCCAGCATCACTGGCTCGTTTCCTGACAGTGGCCATGGTCTCGACCGTTCCAGAAGCAATGATCGCATCGACCTCTGAAATGAGTTCGTCAAAATAGGTGAACATCACCTCGCAATTTAGACCTCGTTCCTGAAGTGCAAGCGAAAAGGCCGGCAACAAGACCGGTGAGCACGATGATACCGATCCAACGTATTGATGCCCCGAAAGCAACACGCCCAGGAAATCCTGCAACCCTGCCAGTGGAATATTCCCGGGATTCAAAACGCCGACTTTCTTCACTTCAGATGCCTTAAGACGTGCGGCCCACGCTTGAAGCGCTTCCCGAGTGAGGAGACTCATTTGCTGATTGATCGCAAATACCAGGGCCTCCTCCGTGAATCGATTGGCGGCCGCCAACGTCTCCTCTTCTGCCTGGAGGCGAACGGAGTGTTCAACGTTTACCCATTCACGCGCGACCGACACAATGATGTCAACTACACGAAGGATTTCCTCTGAAAGTGATGGTTCGAGCTGCGCGCCCATCTCGTTTATACCCGCTCAACAGCCACTGACGTGCCTCCACCCGTCCCGTGGCAAATTGCGGCCAGTCCCCGATTCACATCCCGAGTTTTCAGCGCATGTGTTAACGTCGAGACAATTCGTGCACCCGAGCAACCGATCGGATGGCCCAGCGCTACGGCTCCGCCGTGGACATTCAGCTTTTCGAGACCGACACCCAACATGCGATTGAACAGGATGCTATTCAGTGCGAAAGCCTCGTTATTCTCAAAAAGATCGAAATCTTCAATTTGCATATTCGTCTTCTCCAGAAGTTTTCGAACGGCGGGAATGGGGGCCTCGGGAAAACGCCACGTTTCTCCTGCCGACCACGACCCAGCTGTCAGTTTGGCGATCGGCTGAAGGCCCAACCGCTCCACCGAAGAGGCGTTCGCCAAAAGTAATGCTGAAGCGCCATCGCTAATTTGACTGCTGTTGCCCGCCGTCAAGATACCGTCGTCACCAAATGCAGGGCGCAGCGAGGAAAGAGATGCGGCCGTTGTATCGGATCGAATTCCTTCGTCCTGTTCGAGCGTCAGGGACTCCCGTTTGCGACGATATTCCATCGGAGCAACTTCGTTGGCAAAGGCACCAGAGGCCCACGCCGCTGCCGCCCGAGAGTGTGATTCTGCCGCTACTTCGTCAACCTCTTCACGGCTAATACCATGCTCCGCCGCAACTCGCTCGGCCTGCGCCCCCATGGCTTCGTCGGTCGTAGGATCGGTGAGTCCATCATAGAGCAAGAGGTCTTTCACCTGTTCCGGATTGCCCATCAGAAATTTGTAGCCCCATCTCGCCCGCGAAGACAGATAGAATCCCACGTCGGACATGGATTCCGTACCCCCGGTCAAAACCAGTCCGGCATCCCCTGCTCTGATCAGTGCCGACGCCTGCATGATGCTCATCATCCCGGACGAACAGACCATATCGAGAGCTACGCCATCGACCTCATCCGGAATGCCTGCCTTCAGTGCGGCCTGCCTGGGGATAAGCTGACCATGACCCGCCCCGAGTACGTTTCCAAAGATGTACAGATCAAGCTCGGCACCATCGACATTAGACGACGCCAACACATTCCTCATGGCATGCGCTGCCAAGTCAACCGGTGAATGGTCGACCAACGCGCCTCCAAATTTGCCGATTGGCGTCCGAACCGCTGAAACTATAAAGACGTCTTCCATGCTGGAAAGTGGTATAGATTGTGGTAGATAAATTTTCAATCCCGCACGACCGATCGAACGTGCGAACCGCTCTCAGTTTATCAAGCATGACACAGACGAAAAAGAACCGATCGGAGATTCGACCGGCTCGTAATTCAAAAGGTAAGTCTTAAAGAATCGATCTGAATGTCGGAGAAACTGAATCCTGATCTTCCGATGGAGGACTCTGTGATGCCGAGCTGTCGATTGTTTTGCCGTTCGTCCCGCAATGCAGTTCGTATGCCTTGACCAGGTCCATGGCAATCGCACTGGCACTACGGCCCTCAATATGCCGGCGTTCGAGCACGAAGACCGGATCTCCACTACTTAACAGTGCGATAAATGGTGACGAAGGTGGAATACCCGCCAGGTACTCTCGCGAGCGGGCTGTTGCTTCCAGGTCCTGGCCAGCAAAAACCGTAATCATTTCATCAGGTTGAATCTCAGACTGCTGGGAAAGAGACACGGCCGGTCGAGCAGTCGACGCTGCACAGCCACACACGGAATTGATAATCAATAGCTGAGTTTTCCCGGAGGCGTTCGAAAACGATTCATCGACAGCACTGGCGTCGCGAAGCTCTATAACACCAATTCGGGTGAGCTCCTCTCGCATGGCTTTTATAAGCTGTTCTGGATACGGCATAGTTCTCAAATTGTGTTGATGGGCCTGCAATTGAACATGGGGCCTTATTAAATAAATAGAAGTATCGTCGGCCGGTATGAATCCGATAGCTCGAAAACGAGAGAATCTGTTGATTGATCCAATCTTGACGCTCCAATCGGGCCTTCTTGACCAGTCTTCGCAGACTCTTAACCCGTGTCGTGTTCTACCGATTATTACGTGTATTAGTGAGAAATTGAATACACGCAAAACTGACCAATCCAGCACTATTCCGTGATAAAGAGATCAAGCATACTTTTCGTATCTCTCGTGATGCTTCTGGTGTTGTCGGGATGCGGCTCCAGCGGGAGAGTTTCGAATGGATGGGGTCGGGATTATGAGCCGTCTTCTTTGACCGAAAATGATGGCAGAAACGAATTCGGCGGAAAAAATCCTGAAGCGAAGAGTCGACCGGCGAAGGATCAGAATGACATCATCGCTTCGAAATTCAAGACGGCTTCGAGTTTGTCGGAGCGCGCCCTGGAGTCTCTTCTTCGGAACGAATTGGACGGATGGATGGGCGTCCCGTATAAACTGGGTGGGACATCGAAACGAGGTGTGGACTGTTCAGCTCTCGTCCAGAATGTATTTGCAGATGCACTGAACGTCGTTATTCCGCGCACGACCGAAAAGCAACTCCAAATCGGCGATCATGTCAATGTCTCCTCACTTCGATCGGGTGACCTGGTTTTCTTCAAACCCAGTCCCAATTACCGACATGTCGGGATCTACTTGAGTGAGGGAAATTTTGGACACGCCTCGAGCAGTCGCGGAGTCATGATCTCAAACCTCTCCGAGACCTACTGGAAGCGAGTATATACCGGTGCGAGACGCATAATCGGTTCCAAGAACCTGATTTCCGAAGTCGTATCGAATACTGACCGGTCAATAGAAACGTTTAGCGAACTTCGTCGATAGGCGTCAAAACGTATCTAATTGATGCGCGTCTGAGAGCGCAGGTGCGGGATCATTTGGGCTATCCATGCTGTACCAAGGCGTCAAGTTATTTTTCTCGCGTAGCGGGACATTCATCGCTGCTGTCGAAGGACAGCGGCGTTCTGTGTTTAGCGGTGTTGCCAGACGCGCATCCTTCTTCCAGATAGTTCGAAATTGAGATGAGTACTGACAAGCCAGTATACCTCACGAGCGAGGCGATCGAAAAGATGAACAACGATCTCGTGAGACTTCGCACGAAGGAACGAAAACGAATCTCCAGAGAGATTGCCGAGGCAAGGGAAAAAGGAGATTTATCGGAAAATGCGGAATACGACGCTGCGAAAGAAGCGCAAGGCCATCTCGAAGCCAAGATTGCGAAATTGACAGAGACGATTTCAAATGCACGTCTCGTGGATGAGAGCCAGATCGATGCAAGCAAAGCGTTCATTCTTTCCACCGTCAAGGTAAAGAACACGAAAGGTGGGGCTGAGCAATCGTATAAATTGGTTTCTTCCGCCGAAGCCGATCTGGCATCCGGTAAGATTTCGGTGACGAGTCCGATCGGAAAGGGCTTGCTGGGAAAATCAGTTGGAGACCAGGTGCACATCATGGTGCCGGCGGGAAAAGTCACCCTCGAAATACTTGAGATTACCCGTTAAGTAATCGCCATATACGCTTGGTATTCAAGCGTTAACACCAGATATTCATGATCGATCTTCGCAGCGATACGGTCACGAAGCCCTCCGCTGGAATGCGTCAGGCCATGATGGATGCCGACGTTGGAGACGATGTCTTTGGCGAGGATCCCACCGTGAAAGAACTTCAATCCGAAGTGTCGGCATTGCTCGGTAAAGAAGCCGGCCTGTTCGTTCCTTCGGGAGTGATGAGTAACCAGTTGGCCCTCCGCGTTCACACGAGCCCGGGTGACGAAGTGATCCTTGAGTCTGGTAGTCACATCGCCAACCATGAATCCGGCGCTGCTGGAGCGTTGGCAGGCGTTCAGCTTCTTTCGATCACGGGCTCCAGGGGCGTAATCGATCCTGCTGAAATCCTGAACTCCATCCGAACTGGTTATTACTGGGAGCCCAATCCTCGCCTTGTGTGTATCGAGAATACGCACAATCAGGGAGGAGGCGTCGTCTATCCCCTTGATCTGATATTGGAGACAGCCGAAATTGTGCGGGAACGAAACCTCGCTTTTCACCTGGATGGAGCGAGACTCTGGAATGCCAGCACAGCGAGCGGTGTTAGCGAAGCCGAGTATGCAGCCCCTTTCGACTCGATAAGCGTTTGCCTCTCTAAAGGACTCGGTGCTCCGATCGGGTCGGTTCTAGTCGGATCCACCGATTTTATTTCCAAGGCACACCGGTTTCGAAAAATGTACGGAGGCGGAATGAGGCAAGTGGGGATTCTTGCCGCCGCCGGTCTTTACGCGCTTCGAAATCAAAAAGATGACCTTGCGAACGATCATATACTCGCCAGAAAACTGGCGGAGGGTCTCTCAACAATCGCTTCCTTCTCCATCGAACCGGCACAGGTAGAAACCAACATTGTCATGTTTAATGTGGAAGAAGAGGCACTCGGCGCACTTGAAAAAATGCAAAACGCCGGTGTCCTGATGGTGCAGTTCGGACCAAAAACGATTCGAGCCACAACCCACAGAGACGTAAACGACGAAGCGATCGATGAAGTCCTCAGAATATTGCAGAGGATGTTCTAAGATCTAGGCTACAGCTCAGAGGTTGTCACGTATGCTTCTGCGGCATAAAACTCGGGTAGTCCGAGTTCATTCAGTGCCTGCGCCGTATGTCGATTTCGATCCCTCGCGCGCTCCCAAAACTCACGGCTGTCGTAGGCTCCGGGAAACATGGCCCGATCCTTCTGGCTTTCGTGCTTAAAAATCGCTTCGATTTTCCGATCCAGATCCGCTTTGAACATGGGAATAAAGACATCGGTCTGATGAATTTCCCATTCCTGCCACGCCCCCCTGTAGAGCCAGACGAGAGGACGCCGGGCTGGGTCTTTCATAGAAGCAACATATTCTCCCAGAGCAGTTTCGATGGCCGAGTAACACATCCGATGCGTTCCATGCGGGTCCGAAAGATCTCCAGCGACGAAGATGTTTTCAGGTTGAATTTCCTCCAGCAACTCGCGAACGAGTGCGACGTCTTCCTCCGAAATGGGGTCCTTCCGCACGCGACCGGTTTTATAAAAAGGCATATCCAGGAAGCGCACGTTTTTCCTTGCGAGTCCCATCACTTCGATGGCAGAAATGGCCTCTGCATAACGAATGTAAGCTTTTACTTTCTGAACCTGATCCGTATCAACTTCTCCCGGATCCTTGTTTTCAAGGAAGATCCGAATGTTCTCAACGCTATCACCGACGGTGGTTTCTGCATCTTCTTTCAATCCGAATACAGATCCAGTCAGCTCCATAAATCGCAAATAACGACGTACGTCCGCATCGAATACAGCTACGGATCCGTTCGTCATATAGGCGATGGTCGTATCGTTGTTGCTGGCCACGAGCTGGTACAGCATCCCTCCCATCGATATCACGTCGTCGTCTGGATGAGGACTGAACACGATTACACGGCTCTCGGAAATAATGCTCTCCTGGTAAACGATCTTCTGCCGGAGATTCTCGAACACCTTTTTACAGAGATCGTCAGTGCTGGGATAGGAGTATGTAAGATTATGGAGGTGATGGCGATGAAAATCTGCCTGCTCCAAACGCATAATGGCCTTCCCAACCCTCCTCGAGAGCCAGATTACGGCTCTCTCAGCCAATTCATCATTCCAGTCGAGCTCGCGGACTACCCAGGGTGTTTTGACTCTGGTAAGCTCACCTGCAGCCGCGGCATCAATATAGATGGCGGCATTGGCGTGAAGCTGTAAATATGTGGCGGTTACTTCTACGTTGGGTTCTTCTTCGACCGCTCTTTTCAGAATGGGTGCTTTGTGCTCTCCCGTGGCCATCAGGATGAGCTCTTTCGCATCCAAAATGGTACCGACTCCCATTGTGATAGCCTGACGAGGTACGTTTTCTTCTCCAAAGAAATCGCTTGCCGCATCCTTTCTCGTGATCTCATCAAGAATGATGGATCGAGTCCGGGTCTTGGGCCCAGACCCGGGCTCATTGAATCCGATATGACCACTGCGACCGATTCCCAAAAGTACGAGATCAAGACCGCCCGCCTCGGCAATCAATTCCTCGTAGCGAAGGCAGAAAGACTCGATCTCTTCTGTCTCAATTCCACCTGGAGGGATGTGGATATTTTCAGCCGAAATATTCACGTGATCAAAGAAATTCTCAGCCATAAATCGCGAATAGCTCTGAAAACTGTCCGGGGCAATCGGGTAATACTCATCCAGGTTAAATGTGATAACGTTCGAAAGGTCGAGCCCCTCCTCCTGATGCATCGTCACGAGCTGTTGATACACGCCGATGGGTGTTGACCCGGTGGGGAGTCCCAAAACGAGAGACATATCGGCTCTGTGACGCTGGTTGACCAGCGTGGCGATTCGACGGGCAACCTGCTTAGAGAGCAGTCCGGGATCATCGAATATGAGCACCGGGATCCGCTCTCGCTGTGTCCCTTCGAGAGCCTCGCTTTCAGACTGTTCCGAAAGCATACGCGTCGATACCGTCTTTAACGGCATTTGAATGATGTTGAAGTATGAGGGAATCGTGGGGTAGCATCTAACCGGATGAATCATGATCAGTTCAATTGTCATTAGCGGATGCCTCAGATCTTCACTAACTGTTTGGCCAGGCAATTGGACAAGCAGTACCTTTTCCCTTGAGCTTCCTTGAGACCTGATGACTTCCGTGGATACGGAACCGAGCATTATCGACCCACTCGACGCATTTTCATGATACTATTAAAGAAAAGCGCTCTTTTTAGTCTTCTTCTGTTAACCATTGGCCCGGTTTCACTTTTCGGCCAAGCTGGACGTAGCTCATATCCTGCCAAGAACGGGTTGGTGGTTTCGAGTCATTACCTGGGATCGGACGCGGGGAGCAATATCCTGCAGCAGGGGGGCAATGCCATAGACGCAGCCATCGCGACTGCATTTGCACTGGCCGTAGTGTATCCGACAGCGGGAAATATCGGTGGCGGTGGATTTATCGTCTATAACGGCGCCGATGGAGAGACGACAACTTTTAATTTTCGCGAGAAAGCTCCGCTCGCTGCAAACGTCGACATGTACCTGGGCGACGACGGGAGGATCAAGGACAACTCAAATCACGCCGGAATACTCTCCGTCGGGGTCCCGGGAACCGTTGCGGGATTATGGCTCGCTCATCAGCGCTTCGGGAGTTTACCGTGGGCCGACCTTGTTCAACCCGCCGTTACGCTGGCCGAAGGGGGTTTTAAGTTTTCGTGGGCGATGCAATCGATCTCAAGATGGGTCCAAAGGATGGCAGACGAGGATCCACTATATCGTCCGACCGCCGACATGATGCTAAAGGATGGGAAGACGCCGTATGAACCGGGTGAAATATGGAAGCAGCCTGATCTGGCTGAAACGCTGAAACGGATTCGTGATCAAGGGAAAGACGGATTCTATAAAGGAAAAACCGCCACACTGATCGCGAAATTCATGAGAAAGCACGGAGGCCTTATCACGAAAGAGGACCTGGAACGTTACGAGGCCGAAGAACTGGAACCCATACGCGGTACGTACAGGGGTTACGACATCATCAGTATGGCGCCACCGAGCTCAGGTGGTATCGCCCTGGTCGAGATGTTAAACATTCTGGAGGGCTTTGAACTGTCGGCTATCGGTCACAACTCTGCACAGTATCTCCATTTTTTAACTGAAGCCATGCGTCGAGCCTACGCAGATCGGGCGGAGTTCATAGGAGATCCTCGCTTCAACTCAGAAATGCCGGTCGAACGTCTTACGTCAAAAACATACGCCGATGAACTCAGATCAACGATCGATCTGTTCAAGGCCTCTCCTAGCGATTCGTCGCGCTTCGCTTCCGTTTATGCATATGCCGAGAGCGAAGAAACAACACAAATTTCAGTTGTGGATGCCGCAGGCAACGCCGTTTCGCTCACCTATACGTTGGAATTCGGTTATGGATCAAAAATCGTTGTTCACGGCGCCGGATTCATCCTCAATAATGAGATGGGCGATTTCAATGCGAGACCCGGATATACCGACAATTCAGGCAATATCGGCACGGCACCTAACCTGATCGAACCGGAGAAACGCATGCTGTCCAGTATGACACCGACCATCGTGGCCAAAGATGGAAAACCGGTTTTCGTTACCGGGACACCGGGCGGCCGTACGATCATCAACACGGTCCTTCAGACCATCCTCAATGTAATCGATCACGATATGACCGCCGCCGAGGCTGTTGAGGCACCTCGAATTCACCACCAGTGGTTGCCTGACAGGACTTCTTTCGAATCCTGGGGAATCTCAGCAGATACGCGCCGCCTTTACGAGATGATGGGACACACTGTATCACCTCGCGGAAGTCAGGGCTCGGTCATGGCGATATACATTGATCAGAAAACGGGAATTCGATACGGCGCCGCCGATTCAAGAGGTTTTGATTCGAGAGCGATCGGGTACTAGGCCCGGCTCGGGATCACCGGACCGGATACGGGATCAATCGGTCGATTGCGAATTGACCGGCTCACGGATCTTCGACTTGCATGGCGGGCCCACCTTCTCCTCTCCGGCGTGACTCGATCAGGGGCGGTGTGCCAAGCATACTCAAAGGAATGGCAAAGTCACTCGGGCCCGAATAAATCTGCTCCCCGATCATTTCGTGTTGGAATCTGGGAGCCATGAGCGCAGCCGATCCACCGCCTCCACCATTTACTGAAGGATTACGGCTTCTTGAGGCGTTTTCATCCTCATCTCCGTTCTGATTCAGACAATTGATGAACACCGTGTGACTCGTTGTGCGGACACCACGGCCTCTGGACTGACCTTCGCGCGGTGCAAATTTACGACGACTTCGTGTTCTCTCCTTTTTGGCCGATGTCACTTCAAAACTGGAACGTTGGTCGCCGCGAACACCACGTTTGCCCTGATCCTTTGAGTTCCTGCTTCTACTGTCCGCCCTGCTGAACTCGACTCTCGCCCGGACTCCAACGGCTTCAAAAGAAATAGGCGAATCTGGACCAACAATAAATCTGTCATCGTTGTCCTGATCGAGAATATCATACGTGCAAACACCGTCGACACGTTCGATCTTGATGGTCACGCTATCCCGACGAACGACATTTTGTCCCAGTGCTTCAAACGGCACCAGGAAAATAAGCATCAAACATGCCAGACCGAGAGGGATAATCCTCGTGACTGGTGAGAATATATTTAGAACGTGATTCTTCACTGGATTCCTCAAAGTGGATGGGTGGGAATGAAATACTGGGTGATTAGTCCCTATATACGGCGATTCTGTCCATAAAATCCAGATCTTCCCGAATCTCGGCAAGCCAGGGAGAAAACTGAAGCTTCATCCAACCAGCGTTCTGAGACAGGCCCTGCTCAAGCCAGGTTTTGGCCGTTTCGAATTCACCGAGTGTTACATAGGTTTCTCCTATTCCTATCGCCCGATTCGGCGGCATCGTACCAGGTGGAGACAGTTCTATGGCCCGATTAAGATATAAAATGGCAGAATCAGGCTCATCAAGATGGGCGAAAAACCCTGCGATACTTCCGTAAATCGCCGGGTCGATTTCACTGACCTCCAGCTGTGTCCTCGCCAGGTCAATAGCCTGTTCATACGTTGATTCAGCTTTATTTCGTTTACCCTCTGCCCAGTAATACGCATCGGCGAGATATCCTCTATAGTCATAGCTATTTGGACGATATCGATTGACGACTTTCTCGTACAGCTCGACCGCTTCGTCGAATCTACCTGTATAGAAAAGCGCAGTCGCTGTATTCGCCCATGCTGTCGTGTATTCGGAATCCAGCTCCCTGATTCGATCGAATCGAAGTATCGCTTCGGCCACGCGTCCCTGGCTCCAGAGAGAGGCGGCCTGGATGTTAATAAGCCGTAAAACATCCGGAGCACGATCCAGACCAAGCTGTGCCACACGAACGACTTCATCGTGCTCTTCTTGCCTGAAATGGTGCAGAGCCAGACTGTAATATCCACGCCAATAGTCAGGAGCGAGCTGAATGGATCTGTCGAGAGATGCCTTCGCATCAGCAATCCGGCCGACCGCTCGAAGAGACGAGGCTTGTAGTCGATACGCTTCCGAATTCAGCGGATCGATTTCGAGAGCACGTTGATAGTCTTCAAGCGCGGCGTCGTAATCCGAACGTCCGCTGTTAATTGTCGCCAGCGTCACGTGTACTTCCGAGAGCTGATCATTGAGACGCAATGCTTCTTGACTGAACTCAAAAGCCTCATCAACCCAGCGCGTGTCCTCTGTGTGTTGGAACTTGAACCAGTACGCCAGTCCAAGTTCGGAATACGCCGAAGCGAAGAGCGAATCATCGTTTATCGCAGAAGTAAGAAGGCCAATTGCGACGTCCAGTTCTTCGATCGACTGTTGATTTCGCAGATATCCTTTCGCCTTCAGATAGGCGTCATTCGCGGAGCGCACGTACGATGCGGAGGGGGCGAGAGCCCGAACATCTTCCGCTTCGGATTCAATCTTCAGCATTCGAATCAGGCGAAGGACTGCTTCGTCCTGAATGGCGAAAGCACCTGAACCAGTGTCATCTATCTGATCCGAGTCGATTGAGCGCAAAGTCGTAGCATCGTTCAGCGTTAGACTGATGCGAAGTTGCTCGCCGTCCAGTTGTACGCTTCCCGTCACAACGAGATTAGCACCAAGCAGTCTGTTCGCATCCGATATGGTCATGGATGCATTGACTTCACTGGTCGGCACCACCCAAAGAAATTCATGTGTCTGTTGTAAGCGCGTGAGACTGCTGGTCAGCGTCTCCAGTAGTCCATAGGAAAACGCCTCGACGTCATTAGACTCACCAATCACTCGAAATGGAAGAATTGCCACGTGTCGATCCGATGGCCCCTGTGGTTTGGAAAACTTCCTTAATGCAAGAAAAGAGACACCGAAAATGATTGCGATTAGAACAGCAATCGCCGCGATTTTACCTGCCGCGGCAGACTCGGACTGGGTTACGGGTCCGCGCGTGATCGAATCCGAGAACGGCCGCACACCGCTTGGCATCTCAATATCTTCCAGAAGCTTTTGTGCAGATTGGTATCGGTGTGCTGGATCTTTGGCGAGACAGCGGATAATTAGGTCCTCCAGCCCTTCTGGCAGGCCGGTACGTAGTGGTGGAGGATCCACATTAAGTATGGTATAGGCGACTGCCTGCTCGTATTCCCCATGAAATGGACGCGTCCCGGCGAGCATTTCGAACATAACGGCACCGAGCGCCCAGATATCGGTCCGCTCATCACTGGTCTCTCCTCTAATCTGCTCCGGAGCCATATAAGGTACTGTTCCGATCGAACTGCGTGATTTAGTCAAATCCATCTGGCCACCGAGTTTCGCCAATCCAAAGTCCAGAATCTTGATGCGCCCTCGGTGTCCAACTAGAATATTTCCGGGCTTGATGTCTCTATGAACCACACCCTTCGAATGAGCTGCTGAAAGCCCCCCTGCGATTTGAGTAGCCAGGTCCAGCACCTTGAGTGGATCCATCGGGCCTTCCGCGATCAACTCTTTCAACGTATTGCCTTCGTAATACGGCATGACGATGTAGGTCTGACCGTCGCTCGTCTCGCCGATTTCCTCCGCTGACGCTCCGGAAACCTCCGATGACCCACGGAGTGGGACTTCTCCGATTTCATAGATTGCACAGATGGACTCATGCTCAACGGCTGCAGCGGCTTTTGCCTCTCGAATAAAACGTTCTTTCGCGACTTTGTCGGTGGTTAGATCAGGGGCTAGAAACTTGATAGCAACCCTGCGATCAAGTTTCGTGTCTGCAGCCAGGTACACGATTCCCATGCCTCCGCGGCCCAGCTCCGTCTCGATTTTATAATGGGAAAACGTTCTGCCGATCATTTGGATATTACCCGGGTGAGGCGCAAGAAAAGCCTGGCCGACGAGAATGACAAAGATTTTGATCCGAAAATCAACTCGGTAACGAGAACCTTATTTCTGAACACCCATTAAGTTGGCAATACTCAATTGTATTTGAGAATTGAAGCTTCTTTGCGATGAATGGGTAGCCTAGGTACAAACTGGAACACTTCGAAAACCGGAAAAGCTCTTCTGGGCCTGGCGCTCGTCTGTAGTTTTGGGGTCCCTACGCAGTCTCTTTGGGCTCAATCTCGCGAACCCGAAGCAACCAAATACTGGATTTTCTTTCAAGATAAAGTCTTAGTCGACAACCCGTTGCTTGACGAGCTGCGGGAATTGGGGGTACGGCCGGTTCATCAAAGCGATTGGCTAAAAGCTATCAGCGCGTATATTCCTGAGGATCAGCTGGAGTCTGTCGGATCACTACCGAGAGTGGATCGAATCACCCGCGTCGCTCGGTCCAGGCCAGTCACTAAGG
>BTQE01000089.1:0-14254 GCA_036985715.1 Rhodothermia bacterium | reverse complement strand
TTTGCTTTAATGACAACGTACCAATTTTGACGATCTCTTCACGATCTTGATCGAAGCCGACATAAATGCCGCTGATAAAGACACGTTGCGGTACCCCCGGGATGATTCGAACATCCGACACCCGGTTTAGGAAACCGGTGCTCTATCCCCTGAGCTACGGGGGCTGATTCGGCGGAAAATACGACCTGCGGGTGGTGTGCTCAAAGAGCGCTTCCTACCTTCGAGATCCATTCGAGACTTCACCCGAATACTCTCATGTCGTTCGACATCAACCGTGCTCGCGAAGAAACGCCGGGATGCGCTCACGTCATTCATTTCAACAACGCTGGTGCCGGGCTCATACCAGCATCTGTACTCGACGCTGTCCAGTCTCACTTGACGCTGGAAGCAGAGCAGGGTGGGTACGAGGCGTATGCGATGGCTTTACCCGAATATCAGTCCACGTATGTCTCGCTTGCGCGCCTGTTGAACTGCGATTCTTCCGAGATTGCTCTGATCGAAAACGCCACCCGAGCCTGGGACATGGCTTTTTACGGGTTGGCGCTTTCCAAGGGAGACAAAATTCTGACGGCTCACGCGACGTATGCCAGCAATTATCTGGCGATGCTTCAGATTGCTGAAAGGACCGGCGCTAAAATTGTTCTTATTCCAGATGATGAGCACGGTCAAATATCCCTTAATCAGCTGCAAAACCAGATTGACGAATCGGTCAAGCTGATTGCACTGACTCACATTCCAACAAACTGCGGTCTGATCAATCCAGCGAAAGAAGTCGGCGATATTGCCAAACAGGCTGGAATTCCTTTTCTACTCGACGCTTGTCAATCCGTCGGTCAGATCCCGGTAGATGTGCAGGATATTGGCTGCGATTTCCTCTCTGGAACGGGTCGTAAGTACCTACGCGGACCACGCGGTACGGGGTTTCTGTACGTGCGAAAAGAATCGCTGGACTTATTGGTTCCCCCGTTCATCGACCTGCACGCAGCAACCTGGACCGGTCCGAACGAATACGAATTACAGCCCGACTCAAAAAGATTCGAAAACTGGGAAGGATTTGTAGCTGGAAAGATTGGTCTCGGCGTTGCGGCAGCCTATGCCCTGGACTGGGGTATCGAGAACACGTGGACTAGAATTCATTCGCTGGGATCGCAGCTCCGCGACGAATTGAAAAGCGTGCCAGGAATAACACTCCATGACAAGGGCGAACTGAAAGGGGGCATTGTCACGTTTTCCCAAGAGCGCGTCCTGTCGTCAGAGATCATGAAGTGGCTATCGTCGCTAAGCATCAATGTGTCGACATCCAGCCGGGAATACGCTCTCATCGACGTGACTGCGAGAGATCTGCCCGAAATCGTCCGAGCCTCCGTCCATTATTACAATACCGAGGAAGAGATCGGGCGATTCGGGTTCGCAGTAAGATCCGTCGTCGGCTAGACGCAAAACCCGCACGGCATGTTGACGGCCCACGTGGCGGCAGGTACATTCATCGCGCCAATCCCACGAGAATTCGAAATCCAGTGAGCCGAGGAAGAGCCGAAACCGTAGACAAGAAAACCGTTCGGTCCTGGATATTCTACGATTTTGCAAACTCGTCATTCACGACGATTATAGTCACGTTTATTTACGCGCGCTACTTCTCGGAGGTCATCGCCTCCGAAGGAAACGGCCTCAGCCAGTGGGGTTTTGCAATTTCGGTCTCTGCGGTCATTATAGCCATCATCTCTCCGTTTCTCGGCGTGATGGCGGATTCGGGAGGCCACCGGAAACGGTTCCTGTTCATAAGTACCGTTATCAGCATTGCCGGATCTGTTGTCATGTTTTTTCCGCTTCCCGGGGAAGTGTTTTTTGCCCTGGCGACGTTTGTTGTCGCCAACGTGGCATTCGAAATGGCCAACGTGTTTTACAATGCCTATCTGCCGGATATCGCACCCCTGGATAAAATCGGACAGATCTCAGGAAACGGCTGGGCGGTCGGATATCTGGGAGGTCTTCTCTGCCTCATTGTCGGCTATTACATATTTGTCGCGCCCGAGACCCCACCTTTTGGACTGAGTGCCGAATCGGGTTCAAATGTCCGCGCGACTACCCTCCTGGTTGCCGCGTGGTTTGCCCTCTTTAGCATCCCGATGTTCCTGTGGGTGAGAGACGAGAAAATTGAAAATCCACCACCGATGGCGCAACTCTTGAAGGCGGCTGGGTCCGAACTGGTTGACACATTCAGGGAAATTCGTCGCTTCAAGAATGCTTTTCGACTTCTCGTCGCGCGGTTGTTTTATAACGACGGCCTCATCACGATCTTTGCGCTTGTCTCCATCTATGCCGGAAATCAGTTCGGAATCGATCCCTTCGTTCTGGGAATTTCATTGAATGTTGCCGCAGGTGCGGGCGCCTTCGCCATGGGATACGTAGACGACCGCATTGGAGGTAAAAAGACCATTCTGATCTCGATTGTGGGTCTGTCGATTGCTTCCTTTGTTGCAGTTGTTACGTACGAGGCATCGTTGTTCTGGGCGGCTCTCGTTTTGGGAGCCCTTCTTGCGGGCCCTAATCAGGCTTCCAGCCGCTCGCTCTTCGGACGGTTTGTACCCGACAACCGCGAGAACGAATTTTTTGGATTCTATGCCTTCTCCGGAAAGTTCACCTCGTTTCTCGGACCAACTTTGGTCGGATGGTTCACTATATTTTTTGCGAGCGAGCGAGTCGGTTTCTCATCGGTCATCGTTCTATTCGTAATTGGAGGCGTGATTCTCCTGGGCGTAAATGAGAAAGAGGGAATGAGAGCAGTCGGTAAAGTGAAGGAGATATAAATCAACAAATGGCCACCTCGATCCAAGACGTAGCGACCAGTCTCGAACAGTGGGCACCCACAGGTTCAGCAGAATCTTGGGATAATGTCGGCTTGCACGTTGGTGACCCATCTCGAGATGTAAGCAAAGGGTTGATCGCGCTGGATATGACCCCTCATGTTCTGGAAGAAGCAAAGTCGGTCGGCGCCCAGCTCATTGTCACCCATCACCCGCTGCTCTTCAAACCGATTGATCGATTGACCTCGGATCACGCGGTTGGACACTTGGCCTTGAAACTCGCTGAGGCAGGCATTGCCCTGTATTGTATCCACACAAATCTGGATGCCGCGAAAGATGGCGTCTCGTTCGCTCTGGCTGGTCAACTCGGCCTTAAGAATATCCAGTTTCTTGGTAATCTCGAGGAGCGCCTGGTCAAGCTCGCCGTTTTCGTTCCCTCCTCTCACGCAGACGCGGTCAAGGAGTCTATGACCGGAGCGGGCGCCGGACGTATCGGCAACTACGATTCCTGCTCCTTCACAATCTCTGGAACAGGTGCCTTTCGAGCACTTGAGGGATCGAATCCGAACGTGGGAGAAGCCGGAGGAGACGTCGAACGCGTTGAAGAGCTGAGAATTGAAGTCGAGGTTGCACGCTGGAACCTCCCGACCGTGCTCCAAGCCTTACATGAGGCGCACCCTTACGACGAAGTTGCGTACGATATCTTCCCCATGGAACAACCGTTTCGCAGTGCCGGGATTGGTGCGATCGGTGAACTGCCTTCAAGTGAGTCTCTGACTGCTTTTTTAACAAGGGTATCGACCGCGCTTCAGAACAAGGCCGTGCGCTTCGTTGGAGATTTAGACAGCCCGATACAAAGAGTGGCCGTCTGTGGAGGTGCAGGTTCACGATTCATGCATCTCGCCATGAACAAAGATGCCGATGCCTACGTCACCGCCGATATCACGTATCATCATTTTTTTGAAACTCTCGACGCGGACGGTAATCCGAAAATGGCCCTTGTTGATCCGGGCCACTATGAAACGGAATCCGTTACAGAGGCGATTCTCATTGAGTACCTCTCCAAAAATATTCCGAATGTAGACTGGCATCGAACCTCCACGAGGACAGCCCCTGTTAAGACATTCGTACATTCGTCTTGAAATAATTTTCGCGTAGCTGGGCGCGAACTTTCCTGAATGAGTCGGGTTCTTTTGTGTTGCGCTAGAAATATTTTAGGACAACGTATGGAATGTTTGTCCGGACGAACCGAATACCCCGATTGACCCATGGCAGCGGCCACACAAGAAACGACGATTGGCGATCAGCTGACGGCCCTCGTTAGCCTTCAGCATATTGACAGTAAGATTGACCAGATTAAACAGCTTCGCGGCGACCTCCCGGAAGAGATCCGCGATCTGGAGGACGAGAAAGAAGGCCTCACTCTCCGGCTTGAGAAACTGAAACAGGAGCAGTCCGACTTTGAGACAGGCACCGTGCAGGCTGAAAAAGATGCGAAAGAATCAGAAATCCTCATAAAGAAATATGAGGAACAGCAACTACAGGTTCGCAACAATCGTGAATACGATGCTCTTACGAAGGAAATCGAAGCCCAGAAACAGAGAATTATCGACTCCAAAGCGAAGGGAGAAGAGATTGAGGCCGCAACGCCGCTGAATAACATAGCCGTTGAAGAGGCTCAGGTGCGTCTCACGGAGCTCGATGAGGTTTTGACAGCCAAGCAGGCTGAGCTTCAGGAAGTGCTGGAAGACACCAAGCACGAGCAGGCCAACATTGAGAAGAAACGTAAGAAAGCTGCGAAAGAAGTAGATTCTCGGTATCTGCGCGCCTATGAGCGACTACGGAACCGCCTCCGTGACGGACGTGCTGTGGTTCCACTCGTACGCGGTGCTGCGTCTGGATTCTCGGTCCCTCCACAGCGCCAGTTAGAGATTCGTCAACAGAATCGCATCGTCGCCTGCGAGCATACAGGTCGCATCATTGTTGACGGAGACTTGTATAAAGCAACTGTTAAAAAGGTGAAGCTGTAACCCGACGGCTCGCCTGTTCGAGTGTACCGGTCGGATCATCGCGCTTTGCGTCTGCAGGGTGAGGAAAGTCCGAACACCAGAGGGCACCGTGCTTCCTAACGGGAAGGCCTCGCGAGAGTGAGGACGGCAAGTGCAACAGAAAGCATTCCTGCCGATGGCTTCTTCAGAAGTACAGGTTATGGGTGAAACGGTGGGGTAAGAGCCCACCGGCGTTTCGGGTGACCGAAGCGGCCAGGCAAACCCCACGGGGTGCAAGGTCAAGCAGTACCGCACGGCCTTGATCATTTGATCAGGGGCGATATGGTGGCCCGCCGAATCTGCGGTACGGGTAGACTGCTTAAGGCGAGTGGTGACGCTCGTCCCAGATAAATGATGATCTCACTGCCCGGAACCGCGGCTCTCGGGTGGCTAGACAGAATTCGGCTTACAGGCCGGTACATGCCGCGATATATCGAGAGGCGATCCTAACGGGTCGCCTCTCGTCTTTTCTGGTAAATTCTCACACAAGAAAAGGCGATAATTCTCAGAAGAGAATCATCGCCTTTGCGAGAACCAGCGGATTGAAATTCTTATTGTTCTGGATCTCCTGTGGTGCCTTGGTCCCCACCGGCTGCTGCAGCGCCGTCTTCAATCGGTGGCGCCACCGGTGCGACCGGCTGTTGAAAGGGATTATTCTGGACCTGCTGCTGGATCACGCTCTGCCCCTGATCCTCCGGTCGAATCGTGAACGTGGTGAGGATGCACAACACAATGAACAATGTGGCCAGAATCCATGTCATCTTTACAAGAAAGTCGGGTGCCTGTCTGGCTCCCAAAATCTGAGTTGTAGCCCCTCCTGCAGCGATTCCCGCAAGTCCACCACCCCGACCGCTCTGAAGGAGTATCGCGAGTGTCATCAGGAGTCCGATGATCGAAATAAGTACGATTAGAAATTCAAACATCTAAATAGTCCAAGGCAATTCTCTGTTCGTTCTATAACTCGGTAAGGTAAGAAGACACTCGATTGCTAACAATTATACAGAACCCCTATAATGCCCCTTCACCATAATTACTTAACATAATCGTTGCTGCTGATACGATGGCGGCGGTTTCAGTCCGAAGCCGACGGGGACCGAGTGAGACCACGACGAATCCTTTTTCGGCAGCCTGTTCCAGCTCCTCTTCTGAAAACCCACCCTCCGGGCCGATGAGGAGCACCATGCTTCTTCGTGACATACCCTTCGACCCAACGGTATCCAGACTCTGTGCCTCAGATGCACCCTCATGACAAATCGCACGAAACTCCTCTCCATTTAGTGGAAGCTGTTTGATCCACTTTTTGAATTTGACAGGGTCATTGAGCGCGATGCGCCTCGAACGTCCGGACTGCTTCGTAGCGCTTGTAATGATCGTCTCTGCTCTCTTTTTATTGATTCGCGATTTTTCAGATCGCTTCGTTACGAGGGGAACCACCTGCGAAACTCCAAGCTCGACGGCCTTCTCAAGAAACGTCTCAAAGCGGGCCACATTCTTAAGCATACCTATCCCGATGGTTAAGCGATAGCCAGGCTCACCGACGTTTGAACGATGCTCGAGAATAGATCCGAGTACATTTTTCCTCCCGAGAACTTCAACGGACACCCTATACCAGTTCCCTTCCCCATCTACGACGGCAACCTCGTCTCCCGATTCAATGCGGAGCACCCGTGTTGCGTGGTGGGATTCACTTTCTGAAAACGAGATCGTGGAGTCGGTCACTGCCTCCGGCGGAGCAAAAAACGTATGCTTCATAAAATTGAATTCACAGATTAAAGTCCAAACGAAATTCCCAGATGAACACGCCCGTTCGTTACACCGTCTTTATCGTTCAAGGCGTACGAGGCAGAAACAAGCCCGGCAGCCGTATCGAAACGCATTCCCAGCCCAAAACCTGGATACCATCCGCTTGTCGACGGAATATCGCCAATTCGTGGTGTTTCTACGTAGCCAACATCCGTAAAAACAAAGGCATACGACAAAGCGTCGAGCAACACGCGGTATTCAATCAGGAGACGGATGGCCGTCGATGCGCGAAACTGATCCTCGTCGTATCCCCGAAGAGAATTTGCACCACCGATCCGAAATAAATCGCTTTCGTCATATACGTTGCTCAGCAGAACCGCCAAATCAGCACCGAAAGCAATGGTCTGTGTTCGAAACGTCGGTAGAAATCCCCGTGCTGTCAGTTGAAGACGCTCTTGTCGAACGGTTTGAGTGATTCGAGTCGTGTCGTCGTCAACCGCAATTGTCTTGCTCTTCTCGATTTTGTCTCCGCGCTCAATCAAGGATTCAAGGGACAGGCCGGATCGGGGATTAAACGGATTGTCCAGTCTCCTGAGATTGATCATCAATCCCCAGAATGAAACTTCCGATCGTGGAATGCGCTGTGTGCCTCCCTTCAACTTCAGACCAGCGCTTCCCGGTGCTGATTGTTCTTTGGTGAACCTGGCTAAGACGTCTACGCCTCGAAGAATAGCGTATCCTACTTCGGCCGACCAACCCCGCCGATTGTATGTCGAATCCTGTTGAAGACCACGGAAGGATCCACCCACCAGGATGGGAAGACCGAAGATCTGCGGATCGCTTACGCGTATGTCCACGCTACTTACCTGGCCCGGAAGGCGGTCCAGGCGAAGTCCGATAGTCCGTCCGAATCCGAATGGACTCAGAAGATTAAGATGACCCGATCCAACCAATTGGCCGGAGCTGCTCAAACTACCGGCCGGCAAGTAACCCAGCACCAGATCAAAAGTCCCCGGTGGAGCCTCCGTCACGGGCACCCGAATCGTTGCTGTGGAGTCTGAATACACTTCGAGCTCAGCGACCCCTACCGACGTGAACAGTCCTGAATCAAGAAGACGATTTGTATAAGCCGTCAGATCGGAGCTAAAAAGTACCTCCCCGAGTCTCAGGTCGATAGCTTGAGCTACAAAGCCAGGATTCGTTCGCTGTGCTCCTTCGAGGTACAGATCCGTGACTGGGATTAACGGCCCTACTTTCAGTCCCAAATACACGTCGTAACGTCCTCTCTCGGTGCCTACATCCACGAGGCTGTCGATCTTGATGACCGCCATGTGATTGCCTGCATCCGCTAACGCATCCAGGAGTGACTGTAGATCCTCTCCCAGGATGTCCATATTCAGCGGATCCCCGTCCGCCAATCGAATTCTGGACCTCAAATCTCGGACGTTCTCACCGATCAGCCCGTTTATCGTAATAGTATTTACAGCCACAGACTCACCACTTGAAATCCGGACGACCGTTTGATCGTCCGATCTGGAGATCGAATCGAGTGCTGCAAAATGGAAACCGCGCCTGCGCAGTTGAGCAATCACGCGCTGGATAGACGCGCTCACGCTATCCGGTGAGAGGGACAGTTGAGAAGGGCCTTCAGAAAGCTCTTCTCCATTCACCAGGTACCGGAGGTTTTGCGCCCTGGCCACCGATACATCCAGGGCCAGCGACAAAAATGTAACCGCAGCAAGGACGCCTGCGGTTCTCAAGCAATCATATATTGTCCGTCCGACTGACATGCCCATCCGACACTTTGCCAATGACTCCGTTCCTGTTCGCATTTCTTCTGCCTCCGTTCCTGTTCGGGAACTCGCCTGCATCACAGACTCCGCTTGAAGAGGTTGCAATCAGCATCTCGACCGACTTTCTTGTGCACGTTACGCTCGATGCCAGTGCCGATACGGTGAAGTCGGGACAGACGTTCATCACCAATCTTCCAGATTCCGTCTCCGGTCAACCGGTCGTGCGCTACCGGGGTATTGTACTCCCAGCCAGATCTTGGCTGATGAAACGATCATTTTTCTGGAGAACATCCGCCACAGATCAGGGCAACCACGAGTTCTGGTTTCGGGCTTATTTGAAAGACGAAACGATCGATTCACTATCGGTCCAAGTAGTTGTCGAGTGATGAATCAGGCATCTTCTTCGATTCTTACAGACCGGGCGTCGGGGTTTCAAGCGGCGCTCCTCTATTGGTTTAAGTCCCGAGCTCGGAAACTTCCATGGCGGGAAACGACAGACCCATACAAAGTCTGGCTGTCAGAAGTCATTCTTCAGCAGACGAGAGTGGATCAGGCCATCCCGTACTACCTGAGAATGATCGAGAGATTTCCCACCGTAAGTGAGCTCGCTTCAGCGTCAATCGACGATTTGCTGGTTACCTGGGAAGGTCTGGGGTACTACGCTCGCGCCCGGAACCTTCACAAGGCGGCCCTAGAAATCGTCGACCGATTTGATGATCAGGTCCCGGACAATCGCGAGGATCTACTGAGTCTTCCGGGAATCGGGCCCTATACCGCGTCAGCAATCCTATCGATTGCTTACGCCCAGCCATACGGTGTGCTGGATGGAAATGTGATTCGCGTCCTGTCGCGTCTGCTGGCGTTTCCGGACGAGGTCAACAAATCAGCCTCCAGGAAATATCTCCAATCACTTGCGGATGATCTGGTTGCGGTCTCGGCGCCCGGGGCCTTCAACGAGTCGATCATGGAGCTCGGCGCAACGGTCTGCACACCGACGAATCCGCGGTGCCACGAGTGTCCGATTCATTCATTCTGTCTGGGGACTAAAAATTATCCCGAGGCATTTCCTCGATCTGCAAAAAGGCCGCCCATCCCTCATCACGATATTGCAGTAGGTGTACTCTCGAACAGTCAGGGAGAATTGTTCGCCCAGCGCAGGCCCGAGGAAGGGCTCTTGGGGGGTCTCTGGGAGTTTCCAGGCGGCAAGCGGGAGTCCGGTGAGTCCATCGAAGAGGCCTGTCGCCGGGAGCTCAAGGAAGAGCTCGGAATTGATGTCGAGGTCGGCGAACTTCTTACGACCATCCCACATACGTACTCGCATTTCAAAATCACGCTGCACGCATTTCGGTGTACTATTCTTTCCGGAATGCCTGAATCGTCTCGAGATCTTTCTTTTGCCTGGATCGCAGCGGATCGACTGGAAGAATATGCATTCCCGAAAGCCAACAGAAAATTGATTGAGACGCTGGCTGATATGGAGCAGATTTAAGTCCCTCTAGACATCCTTTCGGAATCTTCGTCACTTCTCTCGTGTTGGACGTGCATGGTAACTTGAATTCTGATCTCGACCCATGGATCTGGATGTCATTTTTTGGCTGGTTATAGGAGGTTTTTACCTTCTCCGCATAATTATGGGAAAGAAGGGAAAGCAACCTGCGCAACAGCGCCCACAACAGCGCCCACAACAGCGCCCTCAACCGCGCTCACAACCCCAGCCTCAACTGCCCCGACAGCCTCAACCGGACATCTCTCATATGGAAGGGGAGACCGGCCGGCCGGCTGCGGGAACCCGCACACCGGCTGAGCTAGAGATTGGACAGGCCCTGGGTGAGTTACGCTCGGCGCTCGGTTTTGGCCAAACTCCAGCACCTGCTCCACCTCCGGTTCCATCCCCCCAGCGGGACTCGGAAGTGTTCGCTCGCTCAGAGGAGCGATTTGAAAAAGAAGCGCCGTTTCACGAGATAAAAGGGGTGCGGGAGGATCGATTCGAAAAACGACCCCCCTATTTCGTACCGGACCAAGATCGGGAAGACGCTTTCGAGCGGAAAGACGCTTACAAAAGCGAGTCCAAATTCTACGATGACGACTTTGAAAAGCGACCCGCTTCGTCAGAGGTTGAATTCAAAAACCGTTGGAAGGGACATAAATCGGACTTCGAATATCATTCGCCGCTGGAGAAGCATGGAAAAGAGGATACAGAACCAGCGCTGGAACCCATTCCGTACGTCACTCAGCAACTGACTCGGCAATTGGCTGCTGATTTTTCGCCATTTGCGCAGCTTAACGACGTCAGTGATTTACAAAAGGCCGTGCTCCTGCACGAAATATTAGGCCCGCCGATCAGTCAGCGAACTCAGTCGGCTCGTCGCCGCCCTTCTTGAACAGGACCGCCCCGATCGAACCACCGATCGCCCCAAATACAACCGAGAAAAAGACTCCCCAGAGAGCGCTGGTCAAATACTTGGCCAGAGTAACTTCTGCTTTCATCTGCTCCAGTATCTGATCGACACTCTCCTCAGGCAGGCTGTCGCCGAAGCGGTCCAGAATGAATTGAGAGAATACGAGATCGGATCGAACACCCGCCTTGATCAGAATGTAATTCAGAACGAGGGAAACCGCCCAGCCAACCAGCGCCGCCAAGAGTCCAATCACCGCGCCCTGTCCTGCCTTGATAGTAAGCTCGTTCGTGTCCGTGTAATGCCACACGGAAACCAGTGCACCGATAATTACGCCGGCACATAAGAGCATATTGATAAGTCCGAGATACGACGTGCTCAGAAGACCTGCGACAAGTCCTCCTAGAATAATGGATTGTTGTTTGCTGGGCATGGTTTTCAGAATTGCTGTGTGATCTGCTTTATGACTCGCCGTGTGAATCGCTATGCGTCAAATCGACTGCGGCCAATATACTTGTCCCCCGTGACCGTGGCATCGAAGAATACGGTGCACTCGACGCAAGTCGTGCACTTTTAAGCTGCCTTCTGGCAGCTATTTGATCTAAGATCGTCGATGATTTCCTGCGTTGCTTTAGTAAAGATATAACCTGCGGCAATACCCAGGATGGATCCTGTGATAACTCTCGAAGCGGGCGTATTCACCCACCATCCGACCAGATCTCCGAACCAATCAATTCCCGCCGGAAGAACAGAAATAAAAAACAGCAACGCAGCAAAATGAGTTTTTGACGGCCACGCCCCGCGGGTAGCTCTGAAGAGGATTGAAGCGACGGGAAAAGCATAGTAGATGCCGATACACCTGTGACAGACCGCCAGTTGCACTCCGCCTAGATGAGGCGAGCGATTCGGAAGTTGATGGCAAACACTCGAGAACAGATTCATGACTATCTCTCTGGCTGCTGCCGGCAATACAGGTGTTATCGTCGCCATTCCGGCAATAGAGAGCCCGATGAGAAAAGCCACGACCCAACCGATTCCTTCTGGTCTCCCGGTGATTTTCGCTATGGTGTGGGTCAGCATGCTAAGTGCCTTTCAGAAGGTGGCGATATGGCATCGTACGTTCACCAAAATTTAACGCCATTTCAGGCGAAAAACCCCACTTTTAGAACAGAACTGAGGCCATGGAAGGAACCGCATATGACCTGTTGGGTTTTCTACTTCTCGCTTTCAGATACCACAAAGCTGAGCAGCGAATTTTTTTTGCCCTCAATCTGGCACTCATTCCCATTGAGTGCTAAATGAGACGCATACCGAAGCAATAGAAACACAAACAACTAGAATCAAGGAGGCACGAACTGATGGCAAGCATCACACCTCTTGGCGATCGCGTGGTTGTAAAAGCGGAGCCTGCCGAGGAAAAAACGGCAAGTGGTCTTTTCATCCCGGATACGGCGAAAGAGAAGCCACAGAGAGGAAAAATCGTCTCGGTTGGTCCGGGAAAAGTTGAAAACGGCACCAAAATCGATATGACGGTTAAGGAGGGAGACGTTGTTCTCTACGGTAAGTATTCCGGAACAGAGATCACTATTGACGAAGAAGATCTTCTCATCATGCGGGAATCGGACATTCTCGGAATCATTAACGAGTAAATCTCCCCGCATCCGATGAAGCCATCAAATGGCTTCGAACAGAACCAGGAGACCAGAAAAGAAGAAACTAGAATCATGGCAAAGCAGATCATATTTGACTCGGAAGCACGTTCTGCACTCAAATCGGGTGTAGACAAGCTTGCCGATGCCGTTAAGGTGACACTGGGTCCTAAGGGACGCAACGTCATCATCGAAAAGAAATTCGGTGCGCCGACAGTTACGAAAGACGGTGTAACGGTTGCGAAAGAAATCGAGCTGGACAACAGAGTTGAAAACGTTGGTGCGCAGATGCTTAAAGAAGTAGCGTCTAAAACCAGTGATGTCGCCGGCGATGGCACGACCACGGCTACCGTGTTGGCTCAGGCGATTGTCGCCACCGGACTGAAGAACGTAACCGCGGGCGCGAACCCTATGGACCTGAAGCGGGGTGTTGACAAGGCAGTCAACATCGTCGTTGAGCAGCTTCGTGGAATGAGCGAGGATATTCAGGATCGAGACAAAATCGAACAGGTTGCGACGATTTCAGCCAACAATGACCCGGCTATCGGCGAAGACATCGCCGATGCCTTTGAGCGCGTTGGAAAGGAAGGCGTTATCACTGTCGAAGAAGCAAAGGGCACCGATACTACGCTGGATGTAGTTGAAGGCATGCAGTTCGATCGCGGGTACCTGTCGCCATACTTCGTTACGGACGCCGAAACGATGGAGGCCGTTCTGGAAGATCCTTACATCCTGATCCACGACAAAAAGATCAGTGCGATGAAAGACCTTCTGCCGATTCTTGAGAAAGTTGCTCAGATGGGCAAACCGCTCATGATTATCTCTGAGGACGTGGAAGGAGAAGCATTGGCGACCCTTGTCGTCAACAAGCTTCGCGGAACGCTAAAGGTGGCAGCTGTCAAGGCTCCTGGATTTGGCGATCGTCGCAAAGCGATGTTGGAAGATATTGCCATCCTTACGGGTGGAACAGTAGTATCTGAGGATAAAGGATATCGTCTGGAGAATACGACGTTGGACTATCTGGGCCAGGCCAAGCGAATGGTCATGGACAAAGACAACACGACGGTTGTTGATGGAGCCGGTGAATCGGATCAGATTAAGGCTCGAGGCAACCAGATCAAGCAGCAGATCGAAACCACCACGAGTGATTATGATCGCGAGAAGCTGCAGGAGCGCCTCGCCAAGCTTTCTGGCGGCGTCGCCGTTCTTCGTATCGGAGCCGCCACCGAGCCCGAGTTGAAAGATAAGAAAGCTCGGGTTGAAGATGCGCTGCACGCGACGCGCGCTGCAATCGAGGAAGGAATCGTCGCTGGTGGAGGTGTAGCCTACATCCGATCACTTGATTCGTTGGACTCGGTCAAGACCGAAAACGATGATCAGTCAATTGGTGTCGCGATTATCCGCCGCGCACTCGAGGAGCCTCTCCGTCAGATTGCCGAGAACGCAGGGCTCGAAGGGTCCATAGTTGTCCAGAAAGTAAAGAATGGGAAAGGCAATTACGGTTTTAACGCGCAGACCGAAAAGTACGGCGACCTGATTAAGGACGGCGTTCTTGATCCGACCAAAGTTGCCCGTACGGCGCTTGAGAATGCTGCTTCTGTCGCGGGTCTCCTGTTGACTACGGAGGTCGTTGTTGCAGACGAACCGGAGCCTGATATGCCACCGATGCCGGGCGGCGGTCCAGGTATGGGGGGAATGGACTTCTAGTCCAGAAACATCCGAGGCACTTGAAAGGCTCAGCCGTAGAGAACGGCTGGGCCTTTGTCTATTTTGGCGGGTTGCCTTCCTATATGCGATTCTGAACACGATTCTGAACACGAT
>BTQE01000088.1:0-14321 GCA_036985715.1 Rhodothermia bacterium | reverse complement strand
CGAAGCTTCTCGACCGGTTCCAAATCGAGTCGAAGAACTCCGATCTCTTCGGCATCATATTCTTTCCCATTAGACATAAAGAACATTCGCTGACCTTTTTCGATCGAACCCTCAAACACACGGGTATAAACGATTGAACCGCGATATGTGTTGAAAACCGAATCAAAGATGAGAGCTCTCAAAACCCCATCAGGGTCTCCCGTCGGTTGAGGCACCCGCTCGATGACGGATTCCAGGAGTTTCTCGATTCCCTCTCCGGTTTTTGCGCTGATCCTGATGATGTCTTCGGCGGGCTCTCCCAAAAGATTCTCGAGGGATTGAGCAACCGTGTCCGGATTTGCACCAGGAAGATCAACCTTATTTAAAACCGGGATCACTTCAAGATCGCTCTCGAGCGCAAGAAAAAGATTAGACAGCGTCTGAGCTTCGATGCCTTGGGCGGCATCGACAACGAGAATAGCTCCTTCACACGCAGCAAGGGCTCTCGAGACTTCGTAGGTGAAATCTACGTGACCAGGTGTATCAATCAAGTTCAAGACATACGAATTTCCGTCAGGTGCATCATACGTCATTCGGATCGCGTGGCTTTTAATCGTGATCCCGCGTTCACGCTCGAGATCCATGCTGTCGAGAACCTGTTCCTGTAGCTCTCGTTCGTTCAACGTTCCCGTTCGCTCGAGCAATCGATCCGCGAGCGTACTCTTCCCATGGTCGATATGGGCAATGATGCAAAAATTGCGGATCTGTTTTTGTTCGTAGTTCATGCAAGGAGTGAGGCCTTGGGCAGGAGAAGGCGTATTTTGAGCGTGCCTATAATAAGGATCCATCGATCGGGTTCCTCCGCGGGCCCGGTTTCGGTCTGTACAGATTTAGCGGATACTGAACCCTCGAATCAATGCCCGAAAGTCGCCTCCTTTGTAGCGTGTACTTGCGACACCCGACGGGGAACGAAGTTCTACGGTGCTCTTTAAGTATTACTTTAGGTGTATCGATCACGTCAGTGTGGCCGTTCAGACCGGATTAGGGACGGCTCGCCGGTATTCTTTGTTTCTGACCCGAGTCATTACTTGTTGTGTCTTATAGGTTTACGTCTTTTTGCTCAATAATAACATGCATTGCACATATACTTCGCTGTAATTATTGGGTAATAGCAATTTCTTATGTGTATTAAATAATTGACTGAGGGTTGTAGCCCATGCGCTCCTTAACGGAGGAACAGTTTCGATCCTGGAGTCTCGGTCTTCGAAATTCTGATAGACGCGCCTACACTGCGTTGTTCGATGCGACCTATAATGCATTGCACAGATACGGTATGTATATCGTGCAAGATCGAAGTGCCGCATCAGACATTCTTCAGGATGTGTTCCTGAAGCTCTGGCAGATCAGGGGCAAAATCGACCCGGAGCGCTCGCTTAGAGCACTCATGTATCAGATGGTGCGAAATTATGCACTCAATCATGAGCGCCAGCGAAAGCGACATGCGGCGGAAGAACTAGAAGCGGATCACCCCTCAGTCGGCTTTGACACGATGACAGACGAACGGTTGGACGCTGATTTGTTGCGCAGGCATTTAACCCACTGGATTGACGAGATGCCTGCTCGACGCAGAGAAGCGTTTTTACTCAGTCGTTATGAGGGCCTAACTCATGAAGAGATAGCTGCTTTGATGGATTTAGCCCCCAAGACTGTGAATAACCATATCGTCCTTGCTCTGCAACACTTACGACAGCAGATGCAGGTAATTGAAGACAGGGACGAAAAGACCCCGTGACGACCCGCCGACACATAGTAAATATTCCTGATGGCCTTGTCGCCTATCTCAAGGAAGAACATGCTGCTGACCGCGATGCGCTCAGTTCGGTATGGGATGCCTGTGAGGATGCCAGACACGATCCTGGAGTTGATTCCCAACGAAAGGCAGAAGTGCGTCGACACATTCTCCGGGTAGCCAGTCGATCTGTCGACCGTCCCGTTTTCCGTCCATCGCTGCGTCCAGTTCTCCAGCTCTTCACGGTCAGGGGATTCGCTGTGGCAGTCTCGCTTGCCTTGCTTGTCGCGATAAGTTTTAGTCTTTCCCCCGATGTCAATACGGTACGTGCACCAATCGGAAGCGGATCGACCCTGTCACTTGATTTACCGGATGGATCGTCTGTTACGCTGGCATCAGGGTCTGTTCTGTCCTTTTCTGATTCTTTTGGTGAAAAAACTCGCCGCGTGACATTAAAAGGTGAAGCCTTTTTTGATGTTGTCACCTCGGACGTTTCGTTCGTAGTCGATACGTACAATGCTCGAACCACAGTTCACGGTACTCAGTTTTCTGTCCGAGCGTGGGCCGATGATATTGAGGCGACTACGGATGTGCGCGTTGAAGAAGGAAGTGTATCCGTTGCTTCACGCAGAAGCGATGATTGGGATGTCCTACTGAGTGCTGGAGATGCGATATCTGTCGCTGGCACTGGACGGGATGCGTCCGAATCAGCGGCAGCCGATTTTGAGTATGGGTTCAATTGGATCGAGGGTGGGTATGAGTACAGGAATGAGCCCGTCGGCAATGTTCTTGCTGATCTGAAGAGACAGTACGATGTGCTCATCGAAGCGCCTAGGTCGGTTAGGTTTCGGCCGATATCCATCTTTAACCAGACCAATGTCAGTCTGGACGAAGTACTTGGAGATATCTCAGCTACGGTGGGTGTCATGTACCGCCCGATTGCCGGAGGCTACGAGTTTTACGAGAAGTAGAGAACGAATCCGGGGCAGTCGTTTTCGGATAAATCGATTCCGGGACAATTATTTCCGGATTGATCGTTTTCCTTCGCCTCTTCCAGGCCGCTACTCTGCGAGCCTAAACGCTGAATAATCAATTCTTTCTTACCTGTTCACTTCCCTGCAAAAATTCCGTATTTTTAGCAGGTTCTTAGATCGCAGCTATCATCATTTCATCGTGATTCTGGAGAAGTTTCGGGCGCCTCTTCATATCTGACTCTCCAGCGGAATATGGGACTCTCCGCAAAGCGGATTCCGTTCATATCGTACGTAATGTTCGTAACCGCGTCGTTTTTTATTGCCGGCGTTCAGATAAATACGTCTTTTGCCCAGGATCAGGGAGTATCGTATACGAAAGCCTGGCGGGGAGAAGCACTAGCCGATGTTTTGGAAGAGTTTTCGACAATGGCCATGTTTCCGTTGTCTTTTGACCCGCTCCTTGTTGAAGGGAAGCGGGTTTTTTGTGTTTCGAAAAATCAATCGGTCACGGAAGTCCTCAATTGCATTCTCGTAGGGAGTGGTCTTGATTTCATCATTCGATCGTCGGGCACATTTGTCATCGTGCAAAGAGCGCAGGGAGAACCTCTCTTCGGCAATCTCCGGGGAATTGTGGTGGATGAGGAAACTGAGCAGCCCGTTTCCAACGCACATATCCTCCTTGTCGAAGCATCCGATGTCGAACACGGACGAACGGCCAATCAGAACGGCATCTTCCTCTTTTCGGAACTCCTCCCCGGCTCCTATGCCATGACGGTAAGCCACGTTGGCTACAAGCGAGAAACTTCGGTGATCAACGTCGAGGCAGGCTCAGACAGGAGGACGGTGGTGACCTTGAGGTACCAGGCCGTTCCCGTGTCTCCAATTGTAATCGACGGCATCGGAATGCAACCTTCTTCCACGCTTCTGGGATCTAGCGTAACGTCCCAGGCCGAACTGACGAACGACCTGGAAGCTGGAACAGCGGGCATTCTGAGAGGAATTGACGCGATGCCTGGCGTTCGTGTTAACGATGCCACGGCTGATATTCATATTCAGGGTGGAGAAGCCGGCGAACATCAATTTCGCCTCGACGGAGCACCGGTATTTATCCCGCTCAATGTGGCCCGCATCATTGGACCCTTCTCTCCTTTCGCACTCGGCAAAATAACCGTATACAAGGCAGGGTTCGGTGTGTCTCTCGGCAGCCAGATTTCCGGTGTGATCGAAGCTGAGCATGATCTGAGCGCCCCGACGGCTCGCGGGGGATCGGGTGTTCGAAACCGTTTCGTTTTCCAGATCGATCCGCTGTCGACGAATGCCCGTTTTAATGCAAGCTGGTCGCGTCCCGATGGATTCCATGCGACCTACATGAGCGCCGTCAGAATTGGAATGTGGGGACTCTCTGCTCCCCGCTCATTAAAAGGACTGCTCAACGATTGGAACACGGTCGACACTTTTTTACTCTCGGCGTTTGCCGAAAGGAATACGCCATTTGCAAATCTGCCTCCGAAAGGACAACCCAGCATCGGCTTCTTTGATTGGCATAATGCGTTGAAGATCAGACTGAACGGACTTAGAACACTTTATATATCATCGTATTGGGGATCGTCCAGTCTTGGCAACGATTTGTCAAATGTCGATTTACTTGGAGAAGCAGATCAGAATCCGAATACGGACGTGTCACGGTTTAAAGACGTGTATCGCTGGCAAAACGGTACCGGGCAGGCCCGATACGAGGCCGTGTTGGGACCCACAACATGGGCCAGTTTGCAATCGCGAGCAAGTTTCTATCGTCTGCGCCACGACTTTGTGGCGCCGGATGACTACACGGTAGACTCAGCCGAAGACGATGGGAACCGGGTCTTCGAAATGGCACTCGATGCGACTCTGGAGTTTCTACCTCGAAGCGGACGGCACGATGTGGAGTTTGGCGCAGACCTCATTTTCACGGACAGTCGATTCATTGTTGCGGGTACTCAGCTTCTTCCCGTGAATCATTCGTCGAGTGGATGGAGATCATCCCTGTATGGACAGAGCAAACTTCAGTTAGGCCGTCACACCGTCCTGGAGTCCGGTGCGCGAATCACCTTCTTGAATTCGAGACGAACGCTTTATTTCGAACCCCGGATGTCGGCGCGTTTCGATTGGCAGGACACCAGCCTCGGTGGTGTTTCGCTATTTGTCGGCACCGGACTTTATCGACAGTTCGTCAACCAATTCGATATCAGCAGTCGAAGCCCCCGCACCTTTGTTTCATCCACTCGTTTCTGGATGGGAACGGATCGAACGATCAGACCGCCCAAGGCCGGACACCTGGCCGCCGAACTCTTGATAATCCCGTCGGACAAGTGGTCATTTAGAGTAGAGAGTCAGTATAAGAAACTCTATCACGTGCTCTCACTCGACTACTCTGCCGATGTAACTGAAGCGTCATTGAACCTGGATCAAAGCAGTTTCTTAAAACCATCTCGAGGCTACTCGTTTGGATACGCCGCTTTGGCATCGCGAAAGATCGGAATGGGAACGGTGCGTCTTCGCTACGACTATACACAGAGCAAGCGAACCATTAAAGACCTATTCAGAAACGAAGAACTGACTGTTCCGTGGAATGAGCCCTATCGCTTTGAAGCCAGCCTCGATCTGATTCCGATCCGGCATATGGTTTTTCTGGCTCGCTGGAAAAGCAGCTGGGGTCGAAAATGGGGATACCGCCAGGCGTACTACGACTTTCTGGGGGCGCATCTCAATGATCTCGATGCTCTTCTTGAAGACATGAGAGCGAACGGCGTTTCACCGGATGCTGTCCGGCGCGTTGAAAGGCAGGTAGATAATTATGATCTCACGCGCCCGGAATCGCACGGTCTTCCTCCGGTTCACCAACTCGATCTAAGTGTGGCCTACTCCATTCCATTTGACCGTTTTGCACTACAGATACGGGCGGATCTCATCAACGTATTTAACAATGGAAATATCGCAGAGTGGAGGTTCGAGCTTGACGAAGAATCGTATTTTGGTCTCAGCGATCCGGGTAGATCAGGTCTCCTCGACCGGGGCAACAGGCCTCTCCTACCCAGAGTGTTTACGTTGGCCGCGAAAGTGACCTGGTAGAATGTCAGCTCTCTGCCTGGGTAGATTGGGGCTCCGAAACGACTTCCCGCCCCTCTTCAATGGTTGCGTCTGCACTCGCACCGGATTCTTCCAGCTCGGCTGCCCTGTCATGAAATCGACGCTGAAAGACGAGTATGCCGACTACGCCCAACACGATCGCCATGTCGGCAACATTCCAAATAGGAAAGAGCTGGAAATATCTACCCCCCAACAGCGGAATGCTCTCAGGGACAAATCCCCGCCAGGCGTTGATATGGATAAAATCAACAACCTTTCCAGTGAAGAGCGGCGCGTCATATAGAATCATTCCATAGAACACCCGGTCGATGATATTTCCAATCGCACCTCCCAGTACCAAAAACAGGCTTAGCCGGTACGGGGAGTAGATATGACCGATATTTCGGAGGTAGAGAATTATTAACCCCGTGGCTACGATGGAGAATACCGTAATCAGTGCCGACGGTCCATATTCGATTCCGAACGCCATTCCAGGATTCTCAGTAAACGTAAGTCGGAACCAGTCGCCAATAATACTGATGGAATCCTGCCTTTCCATCGTATTGAGAACCGCGATCTTCGATGCCTGATCGAGGACTATAACACCTGAGATGATCCAAAATGCTCGCAGAGTGAAAGAGCGATTTGATGTGCTCCGGCTCTCCCCCGCTTCTTTCGCAGCCGTCAAAATGAATTCCTATTTCTTTTGCTGCTGAAGTTTCGCTTCGATAGAGATCTCTGTATGTGGAACCGCTTCCAGTCTCTCCCTGGAGATGGGTAGTCCGGTTACCTTGCATATCCCGTATGTTCGGTTTTCGATACGTTCTGCTGCTCGGTCCAGATAGCCGATGTATTTTTGCTGGCGAGCGATCATCAGAAATAGTTTTTCACGCTCCATGGCATCCGTTCCAGCGTCCGCCATATGGAAACTGTACGCCGTATCGTTCTCGGCCTGCTCGCGTGCATCTGCGAGTTGCCCGCGCATTCCATCAATATCCTCCTGTGCGGACGCCCGTTTATCAACGATCAACTCCATGAAGTGCTGGAGTTCTTTCTTTGAAAAAGGAGTCTCTATCGGCTCGGTCTCGACCTCTGTCGCCTCCAATCCGCTTTCGACTGCAGCTGCTTTCTTCTTTGCCATAATGACTAATGTAAATCTGTTTCCTCAGCAAAAAATCCGAAGGTGTACGCCTACCTGATGCGACGCACACCCACTATCAGCCGTTCGGATTCAATCTCGAAGCTGGAGACCAGCTCACCATCCGGATCACTGGCCACTTCCAACTCCAAACTGAGCGTCTCGTTCCTTATCCATTCGGCGTGTGCGTCTATCGCTGCAAGTACACGTTTTGACCCGTTTATGACGATTTTGATTCGATCAGTTACTTCGAAATCGGCTGTTTTTCGCATATTCTGAATGCGATTGACGGTTTCCCTGGCTAGCCCTTCTGCAATCAGTTCTTCAGTCAATTCAATGTCAAGTGCAACCGTTACTCCCCGCTCCTGGCCAACAAGCCAGCCCTCTACACCTTCGCTCACAATTTCAATATCCTCGCCTTTCAATTCGACCGAATTCCCGCCTATCGTTACCTCGATCGACCCATTTTCGAGAAAGGCATCAATCTGGTCGTCAGAAAACTCTCGAATCGCCAGGTTCACCGGTTTCATGAGAGGTCCCAGCCGGCGCCCGAGCGCCTTAAAATTTGGTTTTGCCTGGCGCGTTACGACGGAACTTGAGCCTTCCACGTACTCGATCTGATGAACATTGACCTCATCCAGAATCATTTCTTTCATCTGTTCGATCGCTTCCTGCTCTACCTTCGGGCCGGTAACAACCATGATTCGATTGAGGGGTTGTCGAACGTTGTGTCCGGAAGTATTCCGAAGTGCCAGCACGATTGAGGACACGGCGCGCGCCAGGCCCATTCGATGCTCAAGATTCAAATCCACAGCCGTACCTGCATCTGATGAATCTGGAAATGTTGTCAGATGCACTGAAATGCTCGCCTCCTGACCGGCCACATCGTTCACGTTTTTGAACAGCCAATCACTGTAAAAAGGAGCCACAGGCGCCATGAGTTTCGCGACAGAAATCAAACACTCGGCTACAGTCTGATAGGCGCTGAGCTTCTGATTTGATTCGGTATCGGTCCGCCTCAAATCTTTCGCAGACCAAAAACGTCGGCGATTTCGTCGGATATACCAATTCGATAGATCATCAACGAACTCCTCGACCGCCCTTGCCGCTTTTGTAGGATTGTAGTCACCCAGTGCTCCGTCCACGATCTGTACAGATGACTGCAGGCGACTCAAGATCCACCGATCAGACTCGAGCCTGTCCGTGACCGGGACGGGCTCCTCGGCGTATGTAAATCCGTCAATATTGGCATACGTAGCAAAGAACGAATACACGTTCGACAGGGTATTGAAGAACTTGCGTTGAGTCTCGACGAGCCCGCGCTCGGAAAACTTCAGGTTTTCCCAGGGAGGTGCATTGCTCATCATGTACCACCGAATCACGTCGACCCCGAATTTGTCAATCGTCTTGAACGGATCAACGTCGTTTCCTTTGCTCTTGGACATCTTCTCCCCGTTCTCGTCCAAAACCAGCCCGTTCACGACGACGTTTTTGAATGCGAGATCATCCATGACCAGTGCAGAAATAGCATGCATCGTATAAAACCAGCCTCGGGTTTGATCTACGGCTTCGGCAATGAAGTCTGCAGGAAACGATTTCTCAAAAAGGTCCTTGTTTTCGAATGGGTAATGCCACTGTGCAAACGGCATCGCCCCGGAATCAAACCAGACATCAATCAAGTCCTCTACTCGGCGCATCACGCCGCCGTCGGGTGCTTCCCATGTCAGAGAATCGACGAAGGGTCGGTGCAGGTCTACATCGTCGTCGTCATCGGATAGTTGATCACCACACTTGGCACGAAGCTCCTTAAGAGAGCCAATGACCTCGATGTAGTCCGATTCCGGTGCATCCGACTGCCAGATGGGAAGCGGTGTACCCCAATACCGCTGCCGGGACAGTGCCCAGTCCACGTTGTTGACCAACCAGTCGCCGAAGCGTCCTTGTCCAATACTTTTCGGTTGCCACCGAATCTGATCGTTTAACTCAATCAGACGGTCCTTAATGGCCGTTGTGCGAATGAACCATCCCTCGACGGGATAGCTCATCAAGGGCGTTCCTTTTCTCCAGTCATGAGGATAATTGTGCACGTAGGTTTCGTGTCGATAGAGCAGCCCACGCTCCCGGAGATCTCGGGAAATCACTTTATCCGCATCCTTGAACCAGAGTCCGGAAACGAGTTCAGCTTGTTCATTGAAATGTCCATCGGGCAGGACAGGATTCAACACCGGAAGGCTCTCCTTTTTGGAGGTCTCGAAATCTTCGGCACCAAACGCCGGAGCCGTATGGACAATACCCGTACCGTCTTCTGTCGTGACATAATCTGCAGAAACAATTCGCCAGGCGTTTTCTGCCCCCACGTCGTCCACGAAATAATCGAAGAGCGGCTGATAGTTTTTTCCAAGTAATTCCGAGCCCGTCGTGGACTCGACAATTTCATAGTCTTCCTTAATTACGGACAGCCTGTCTTTTGCCAGAATGAGCAAGTGAGATCCAATGTCTTCCGTTGCGCACCGGATCTTGACGTATTCGATGTCCGGTCCGACCGCCAGTGCCGCATTCGAGATTAGAGTCCATGGAGTGGTCGTCCACGCCAAGAAATACGCGCCTTCATCGTCGGTCGACTGGAAACGGATAAAGACACTCGGATCCTGGACTTCCTCATAGCCGAGACTCACCTCATGAGACGAGAGAACTGTGTTCGAGCCCGGGCTGTACCACTGTATTTTATATCCCTGATACAGATATCCCTTTTCATAAATCTGCTTGAGTAGCCACCAGACCGATTCGATGTAGTGCGTCTCAAAAGTGACATAGGGATTTTCCTGATCAACCCAGTAGCCCATTCGAGTTGTGAGATCATCCCACTGCTCCTTGTAACGGAGAACGCTTTCTCGACAGGCTGCATTGTAACGATCGATTCCATATTCCTCGACCTGATGCCGTCCTTCCAGGCCGAGTTCCTTCTCCACTTCGATCTCAACAGGTAGACCGTGCGTGTCCCAACCCGCTTTTCGCTCGACCTGAAAACCCTTCATGGTCTTGTATCGGCAGAACGCATCTTTGATCGTCCTGGACATTACGTGATGAATTCCCGGCCGGCCATTCGCGGTTGGAGGGCCTTCGTAAAAAGTGAACCGGGGCTCTCCTTCGTGCTGGGCAATACTCTGCCCGAAAACGTTTTCCTCCTTCCAAAAGTCAAGGATTTTCTGTTCCAGCGCTGGAAGATCAATCTGGCCGTATTCAGCAAACTGCTTCATAAATAAAATACCGGTAAGCGTCAGGACGCACCGGAAATCTCTTCTCGTACTAAGACGGTCAACATCAAAAAGGCCTCAGCCGAGGCGCCAGCAAGATACTGAATTCCAACCTCGCTACAGTTGAAACAACAGACTTGAAACGGCAAATTCCGATGAAGGACGCAAAGTGGATTTATTAGCCTCTTTACCGCGTTGATCGAGGACACGCGCCGAGCCTATCGTCTACTGAGCCAAAACACTTATCGTGGAGCGGCAACTGTTCTGCTGCGCAACATCTCGAGTACGTTCGCGTTCACGGTTAGCAAATCAGTCTACTGTGGACGCGTAGTTTGAATCCAGCTGTTCACAACGATGCCGACAAGGAGCAGCTCAGCCTGATGGACGGCTGAATTTCAGACAAGAGGACCTACGACCAAACCACCTTAACGAACGGTACAAACTCGAATTTGTACCTGGATTAATGTCGTATGTGTTAATTAACAAACAGGTTAAAAAGAGTAAACCATGCCCAACTACATCATTGCCTATTACGGTGGGAAAAAGCCTGAGAGCCCCGAGGAGGGAGCCAAAGATATGGAGAAATGGAAAGCCTGGATCGGCGGCCTTGGCGATGCTGTCGTTAACCCCGGCACTCCACTCGGAAAGTCCAAGATCGTAAGCTCCGGCGGTGTCTCAGACGACGGTGGGTCTAATCCCTTGACAGGATTTTCTATGGTGAAAGCCGACGGCATGGAGGCTGCCCTCGAAATGGCTAAAGGATGTCCGTTCCTTGAATACGGCACACTTGGAGTCGCAGAAGTGATGAAAATGTAGTCACCAGCATTGCGACCCAGACGATCCGTAGGGCCACCTTACTGGAGAATCGACTTTATTTCTCTACCCAAGCCGACTCGAACAAGTTCGGTACAGATGACGTGAGCTGGCCACTTGGCCATGTTACCGGGTCACAGCCGACGGCTTAGTAGGTATTCTACCTGCAAGTAGAGAAATCAGGACCTATCTGCTATCAATCGGAATCATAATGTGCGCGTAAGGCGTGTCCGGCCACATGATCCATGGACCGCCATTTAAATGATCGACAGATAAATTACCAAGATGATCGCGATTCGGGATAAGCATCATCAGGTGAGCACCCAGCTCCGTAACCCAGTCCTCAGGTCCGGTCGGTTCCGTTTCGTAAGGATCGGTGTTACTTACGGGTGTATCACCAGCAAGCATGTAGGCAAAGCCAATGTTTTCATAGCTGGGCTCTGTCTTGTTTACGTACGCATTCAAGAAGTTTAGCCAAGCCTCCGTTACACACCATGGGTCTTCACCCGGTGTGTCCGGGCGGTCCGGCAGACAGGTCCAGATATTCGTCCCTTCGCGAAGCACGGTCCCATCCCAGGACTGAATCGTTGCCTCATCCGAGATTGAACTTGGTGCCGCCATTATCGCACTCTCAATGGCATCCTGAGCCATCGCACTCCCGGAAATTAACAAACCGGCTGTTAACAGAAATAAAGTTTTACGCATCGTCATCACCTTCGTGTGTGAACCTCTCGTGACGGTCGATTTGGTGGATTCGTAGCTACAGCTCACACAGTGCTAAGCGGTTCGCAAGCTAAATCTTGATAACAAAGGTCGGATAAACCGCTTCCAGACTCCGATGAAAAAGCCGAGGTGGAATTTTCTGTGTGTTTGTCACGCGCGGAGCGTGTACCAATAGTTACATATTCCGTTTAAGAAATGCAATTGTTTCCGGTCATCGGTTCGCAGAACGATATCACGTGATCTGTTGTTCTGTCGAGAAGTTTGATAAATCTCCCCTCTTCCTGTCGCGACCTAAGTGCCCTTACCATATATCCCTTACCAGTTCCGGTGTAAGGACGAGCGGTGATCGTGAGTCTTCAGGAAACGTGTCCTGATTAGGATAGCGAGAATGGAAGTGCGGCCTCATGAAGTTTGTGCTATTGCGATAATAATTGTTCTTATTTAGATTTGATCTAAATAATAATCCGACTTCATTTCACGTTTTCATACGCGCCTGAAAAAACTTGTATTACTCAACATTCCGCTCTGTCCTGCGGACACTTCTTTTTTTGTCGATCTGCTTCGGAGTTGTCTCGCGTCCTGCCACAGTAGCTGCTCAAGATTCAGCAGACAATATTAGCGCACGATCTCTGGTACACATACTTGACTACATCGCACTGGATTACAGCAGTGCCATCTCGAACGGTGAAATTGTCGATCAGGTTGAGTATGAGGAAATCAGGCAATTCTCGGAAACGGCTGTCACCTTGATGGAGGAGCTCGTCTCCAACGGTTACGCGTTGATGGAGGGCGCTCTCTACCGAGAGGTATCTGAACTTCGCGAGGGCGTACGGCAACGCAGGGACCCAGGAGTAATCGCATCGGACGCAACGACGATCCGCCGAAAGGTTATTAGTCTCACCGGCCTCCGAATCGCGCCCTCCCAATGGCCGGATCTTCTGAAAGGAAAGCAATTATTCGCCGAGTATTGCTCCTTGTGCCACGGATCATCTGGAGCAGGAGATGGTCCGGCGGCAAGTGCTTTAACACCGCGTCCGTCGGATTTTGTAGGCGGCGAGCGCATTCCCTTGCTAGCGCCCTTTCAGGTATACAATACGATGAGACTCGGTGTCGAGGGCACAGCGATGCAGGCGTTCGGGGAATTATCCGACCAGGACGTCTGGAATCTGGCCTTCTTCGTCAAGTCTCTGAAGGACACATATCAAGAAACCGGTCAAAACGATCAATCACTTTCCGTCGCTGAGCTTCGACGTAAAGTCAGTTTGGAGAGAGTGGCTACCCTCAACGATTCAGAACTGGAGGACGTGTTGGATCGGGCCGGTGTGAAGCAGCAGAAAAATGGCCTCGCCGCGTTGCGCACGACCGCATCAGACGTGGATTCCGGAAGCCCTCTCGATGCCGCGGAGGAGCATCTGAAAACCGCTCTCACTTTATACACAAGCAAACAGTTTTCCGCCGCCCTGCAGGAAGCTATCGCCGCCTACCTTGAGGGAATAGAGCCCGTTGAGCCCAGTCTCGCTGTGAATGACCCGGAACTCACGGTACGGTTGGAAAGGCAGATGATGGAAGTTCGCAGTGCGATCCAAAAACGGGCGTCAAATGACGAGGTCGCCTCTGTCATTCGCCAAACGCAAGCTTCCATTGTCCAGGCACGTAATACGATGCAGGCCCAGGATCACTCCGCGTGGTTCGTTTTCACAATGGCGACATCGATTTTACTGCGCGAAGGATTGGAGGCGTTCCTCATCATTATCGCCATGCTGGGAGCGATTCAGACTGCCGGTCAAAAACGCGCTGCTGCCTGGATACACGGAGGATGGATCCTTGCAGTCCTCGTCGGTCTGGCGTTCTGGTTTCTGACTGGTTTGCTCATGCAGTTCGGAGCTTCACAGCGCGAATTGATGGAGGGGGGGATTTCACTCTTCGCTGTCGTAGTACTCCTGTATGTCGGCTTCTGGTTGCATAACAAAACATCCGCTCAGAAATGGAACGCCTTCATCGACGAAAAAATTTATCGACAGATGAAACGCGGCAGCCTGCTGGGTCTGTCCGCCATCGCGTTTTTCGCCGTATTCCGAGAAGCATTTGAATCGGTTCTGTTTCTTTCTGCTCTCGTCGTTGAAGACGCAGAACACACAGGTGTGGCCCTGGCGTTAGCAACCCTCACTTCGCTTACCGTCGTACTTGGGCTCGGCGCCCTGGTCCTGCGGTGGTCCCTGCGTATACCCACGAAGCATTTGTTTTTTTATTTATCTTTACTCGTCGGATTTCTTGCGGTCGTTCTCGCTGGGAAAGGGGTACATGCGCTGCAGGAAGCTGGCCGTTTGTCCGTCACTTCTGTACCATTCTCAATCCGACTTGATCTGATCGGCCTTTATCCAACAGCCGAAACAATGATCGCCCAAACGATAATACTCGGAATCGCAGTCGTGCTCTGGTTTCTTCCTCTCCGTCTTCAGCGTCCGGCAAAAACGAACTACCTGTAAGGTTGGCGGGACGTATCATTACCCTCGAACGAAACCAAGCTAAAGCGCGATGTCCCTTGG